>URGF01000195.1 GCA_900547285.1 uncultured Collinsella sp. | reverse complement strand
CACAGTTCATGACACGCCCCGACCGCACGGGCACTCGCAACCAATACATGGTGCACGGCCGTGTGAACCGTTGCATAGCGATTCTCCCCTTGCTCGAAGATGATCCCCGCCGCCATAAAGCACGCCTGCGTCATGATGTTGATCTCGTTAAAGGTCAGCCAATAATTGACCAATCCCCGATAGCGCTCGAACACGGTACGCGAATATCGATCGAACAGGTCGACCAACCTGCGATCGCGCCATCCGCCATACGCATCGACGAGATGCATGGGGACATCATAGTGGTTGAGCGTCACCAAAGGCTCAATGCCATGCGCGCGGCACGTCCTAAAAACATCCTCGTAAAAGGCAAGGCCTTCTTCATTGGGCTCGGCTTCGTCTCCTTTGGGAAAAATGCGGCTCCAGGCGATCGATAAGCGCAGGCATTTAAAACCCATCTGGGCAAACAGTTCAATATCCTGCTTGTACCTATGGTAAAAATCAATGCCTTTGCGAGCGGGATAGAAGCTGTCGGGTGCCAACGCACGCGGATCAAGGTCTCCCCGCATGACGTCCATGCGTTGATCGCCAAACGGCAGCATGTCGGAATTGGCTAAACCGCGACCGCCTTCGTTCCATCCTCCCTCGCACTGGTTTGCAGCCAGAGCCCCGCCCCATAAAAAATCTTCTCTAAACATTATGGTGTCGTCCTTTCTATCAAATTCCCGGCCCACGCTGTCGAACGCAACGGACTCGGCAAGTGCCGCGCAACAGCACAGTACCGTTGCGCGGCCAAGGGGTCGGACCGCGCAACGGCTGGGGAGCATATTTGTGCAGTAGCCTCTTATGCCTCGACGGATTCAACAGCCTCAGAATCGCCGCTCTTGGACTTCAACGGCATCTTCTCCTGTCCTTCAAATCCAAAAACCATCGCCAACGCAAACGTCACGGCACCGCCAGCAAGACACCCGATGGTGCCGGGGATGATATCCTGAGCAAACATGAGCACGTTCATCCATGGGAAACCAACGCCAGTGAAGATATAGACGTTGGCATGAAGAAGGCTTACCAGCAGACCACCGACAGCACCACCAATCATGTTCCAGGCAAGAGCTTTCTTGTCGCGAAACAGGATGCCGTAGATGATGGGCTCACTCACGCGACCGAAGGCATAGGTGATGAACAAGTTCCAGCCCGTGGCTCGATTCTCCTTGTCCTTAGCGCGCAGGCCATAGGCGAGCGCGATGGCAAGCGTGGTGTAGGCTACAACCGCGGCGCCGGGGTATAAGATGGCGTCGTAACCGTTCTGGAGCGCGGCGGGCAATATGGCGGTATAGATCGGCACGTGCATGCCGGTGGCGATGATCAGATTCCAGAATGCGCCGATAACCGCGGTCGCAGCGGGACCGGCAACAGAGGCGAGCCAAATGATGAAATCGGCCACAAGGCCCATGACAAATTGGACGGCAGGGCCGCAGAGGCACAGCGCGACCGGCAACATCACGAGCACCGTACCCACGGGTACGATCAGAACGCGCAACATATCAGGCGAGATCTTCTTAAAGAAGCGCTCAACATAGGACTGGGCCCAGGTGATCAAGATGACCGGAAGAACAGCCTGGGTGTAGTTGACGAGCTGCATGGGGATGCCGAAGACGCTGAAAGGCTTTCCGTCCTCAACAATAGCGAGCATGTCGGGGTAAATCATCACAACGGCGATGAGCAGTGCCAGCACAGGGCTCGTTTTGAACTTCTTAGCCGAACTGTAGGCAGCAAATACCGGGAAGTAATAGTACGCCGCATCGCCCACCAGGGAAAGGATCCGATACAGGTCGCTCGTTTCGGACATAAAACCGGCGCCTTCGGGCCCAAACAGAATGACGAGCATCTTGAAGATACCGGCGACACAAAAGATCGGAAGGATCGGGGTGATAGCGCCGCTCACGGCATCGAGCAGCTGATTGAAGAGGTGCTTGGGTGCCAAGCGCTCCTTCCAGCTAAGCTGAGGGCCATCGAGTTCCTCGTCAATCGATACCGTGACCTCG
>URGF01000194.1 GCA_900547285.1 uncultured Collinsella sp. | reverse complement strand
GTGGGCCAGACGACGCAGGCTCGCCTCGATGCCGCCGATGATAATGGGGGCGTCCTTGAACGTTTGGCGGATGAGGTTGCCGTAGACCGTGACGGCGCGGTTGGGGCGGTGACCCTCCTCGCCACCAGGGGTATAGGCGTCGGTGTGGCGGCGGTGCTTGGTCACCGAATAGTGGTTGACCATGGAGTCCATGTTGCCGGCGCTGACGAGAAAGCCCAGGCGTGGCTCGCCAAGCACCGTGATGCTGGCGGGGTCGGTCCAGTTGGGCTGACAGATAATGCCCACTTTGTAGCCGTGCGCGTCGAGGACGCGGCTGATGATGGCCATGCCAAAGCTAGGGTGGTCCACGTAGGCGTCGCCGCAGATGTAGACAAAGTCGCACTGGTCCCAGCCGCGCGCGTCCATATCGGCGCGGCTGACGGGGAGGAACTTGTCGCGGCCCGGACGCCAGGGGCGGACGGGTGTCGCCTTGACGGTTGTGGCCTGTGCCTTACCGCCGCGCTTTCGCTGCTGGCCCTGTTTGCCCTGCTGACTGCGCTGGTTGTTCTGAGCGTGCTGAGGCTTTTTTGCCACGATCCCTCCCGGTGTTTGTATGCTGCACGTAATTGTAACCAGTCTTTTTAGGACGGGGCTAAAAAGACTGGTGGAGTACACGAGGTCTCGGGTGTCGGTGCCGCGCCCGCCGTTTGTTTCCAGACTGTGTATCTGCGCGTTGGAGAACCCGTCTCGCGCGCACGCCATGTTGTCAATGGGTTACAGTATGAACGGCGGCTATGTTTCCGCCAACGCACGAGAGAGTCGTCAACAAGGAGGATGCACGACGATGCAGCGTGCCAAACAGATATCGGAGTCTATTGAGCTGGGCATCATCTTGGCGCTCGCCGGTGGCTTTATGGACGTCTATTCGTACATTGGGCGCGATCATGTTTTCGCCAACGCGCAGACAGGCAACATCCTGCTCGTGGGCGTGAGCATCTCGGAGGGCAACTGGGCACTTGCGGGACGCTACTTCTTCCCCGTGGTGTCGTTTGCCGTGGGCATTATGCTTGCCGACCTGGTGCATGAGCGGTTTGGCAGCGTGATTCACTGGCGCCAGGTAACGGTGTTCTTTGAAGCCGTCATCTTGCTGGGCGTGAGCTTTATCCCGGGCGGCAATTTCAACCTGCTCGCCAACTGCCTCACCTCGTTTGCCTGCGGCATGCAGGTCGAGAGCTTCCGCAAGATCCACGGTCACGGCATCGCTACGACCATGTGCATCGGCAACTTGCGCAACGCGCTGCAAAACGTGGACGATTACATCATCACCCACAGGCGCGGCTTTTTGGAAAACGGCCTGCTGTACTTTGGCGTGATCTTTACCTTTGTGTTTGGCGCCGTGTTGGGCAACTGGTGTATTGAGCGCATGGGCCTGCACGCCATCGTCGTGGCGAGCTTGCTGCTGTTTGTCGCGTTTGCCATCATGTTCATCGACCGCGAGCGCGACTTGCGCTTACGCTGGAAGGTTGCGGCCGAGGCTTGGAAAGAGGGCTGCCGAAAGTAACCGAATGCGGCAAAGGGGTTGTCCCTTTGCCGCAATATTTTTCATCGTCTGTTGAAACGCTTTAAATAGTTTGACGTTCTCACGCGTTTTTTGTTTCAAAAGCGTTAGGATGGGACTCATAGCGTGGGGCGTAATGGATGCCCCGCACACGATGGGAGGCTATCAATGGCTAATCGTTTCGTTCTCAATACCATCTCTTATCATGGTTCCGGCGCCATCAAGGAGATCCCCGGCGAGCTCCAGCGTCGCGGCTACAAGAAGATCTTCGTCTGCTCCGACCCCGATCTGGTCAAGTTTGGCGTTACCGCTAAGGTGACCGACGAGCTCGACGCCGCCGGCATCGCTTGGAGCCTCTACTCCGAGATCAAGCCCAACCCCACGATTCAGAACGTCAAGGACGGCGTCGAGGCCTTCAAGGCCGCCGAGGCTGACGCTATCGTGACCATCGGTGGCGGCTCCTCCATGGACACCGCCAAGGCCATCGGCATCATCATCAACAACCCCGAGTTCGCCGATGTCCGCAGCCTCGAGGGCGTTGCTCCCACTAAGAACCACGCCGT
>URGF01000193.1 GCA_900547285.1 uncultured Collinsella sp. | reverse complement strand
GGCCCTTGCGGCGTAGTCGCTATTTATTCAGTCCAAGTTTCGGGGCGCAGTTCACTGTCCCCTTTGTGGTGGTTTTGGCAGGTTAGCGGAGCTTGCTGGTCTCGAAGTACTCGGGGAACTGGTCCAGAACCTCGGTCTGGTTGCGGAACATCATATGCAGGTGCTTGCTGACCAAAAAGCTCGCTTCGATGGGGTCGCGACCGGCGATAGCGCGGCGAATCTGCTTGTGCTCGTTCACGATGTCCTGATTGTCGAGAACCTGCGTGGCGGCGCGCAGCCAGCGGAAGCGCTCCAGGTCGGCATTGGTCTCTTCGAGCCACGACCACACGGTGCTGCGACATGCGATGCTAAAAATCATGTGATGCATGAGGTTGTCGCTCAAAAAGAAGCCGATGCGATCCTCTTCGGCCATGGCCTTTTCCTGCAGCACGATGGCGCGGTCGAGCTGCTCGATGCCGGCCGACGTGGCGCACGCACAGCACTCCACAATCACCTGCTTTTCCAGATGCTCGCGGATGTAACAGGCACTCTCGGCAAGGGTGAGGTTGATGGGCGAGACGTAGGTACCGCTCTGGGGCACGGTGCGCACCAGGCCTTCCTGCGCCAAACGAACCAAAGCCTCGCGCACAGGGGTGCGCCCCATATCTAGGTCGTCGCAAAGTTGCTTGACGCCCAGCTTTTCGCCCGGCTTGTAGTCCAGGTAGACGATTTTGCGTCGAATGGTGTGGTAGGACTGGTCCTGTAGGCTCGTTTCCTGCTCGCCGACGTGCATCGATTCTTCCATAGCGCCTCGCAACTGTTCTATCAAACTCATATGTCAGTTGTTAATTATGCCGCGAATCAGCTCTCCGCGGTGGGCAATTCGGCTGTTTCCTGAGAACTATTGCGGCATCTTAGTCTGTGTTTGCGCAAGGCTGTGCTCAATGTTGCCGTATCATAAGCCGTCGCAAACGTGAAATACAAAGAAGGAATCCCATATGCAACTGGCAAATATCGTTCGCGAGCGCTGGAAAGGCGTCTTGTTCTGCCTGATCATTGCCATTCCCGCGACGTTGCTCGGCAAACAAATTGAGGTGGTCGGCGGTCCGGTATTTGCCATCCTCTTTGGCATGGTCCTGGCGCTCGTCTTTCCCAGGAAGCGTCGCGAACAGCTCGCCGCCGGCGTCACCTATACGTCCAAAAAAGTCTTGCAGTACGCGGTTATCCTGCTTGGCTTTGGCATGAACCTCTCCCAGATTCTGTCCAAGGGCGCCCAGTCGCTGCCGATTATCGTGGCGACGATCTCGACCTCGCTTGTCATCGCCTTTGTGCTCTGCCGCGTCATGAACGTACCGGGTAAGATCGCGACGCTTGTGGGTGTGGGTTCGTCGATTTGCGGCGGTTCGGCCATCGCTGCGACCGCGCCCGTCATCGATGCCGACGATCGCGAGATTGCCCAGGCCATTTCGGTCATCTTCCTGTTTAACGTTATCGCGGCGCTCGTGTTTCCGACGCTCGGCGGCATGCTCGGGCTGACCAACGAGGGCTTTGGCCTGTTTGCCGGCACCGCCATCAACGACACCTCGTCGGTAACGGCTGCGGCGAGCGCCTGGGACAGCATGCATCCCGGCGCCAATGTGCTCGAGAGCGCCACAGTGGTCAAGCTCACCAGGACGCTGGCCATTATTCCCATCACGCTGGTCCTCGCATGCTGGCAGATGCATCTGGCACGCAAGGCCGGCGGTGACGCCAAAAGCACGTTCTCGCTTAAACGTGCGTTTCCCATGTTTGTGCTGTTCTTTGTGCTGGCGAGCGTGATCACCACGGTGCTTCAGCTTCCCGCGTCCATCACGGCGCCCATCAAGGAGCTGTCGAAGTTCTTTATTGTGATGGCCATGGCGGCTATTGGTTTTAATACCGATATCGTCGAGCTGGTCAAAAAGGGCGGCAAGCCCATCGCGTTGGGCTTTTGCTGCTGGATTGGCATTGCGTGCATGAGTTTGGGAATGCAGCACGTGCTGGGAATCTGGTAGAGAAGTAGCTTATTCGCGTGCTGGCTGCCGGTGAGCGCAAGCCTTCGGTGGAGCGATAGGAGCTCTTGCGGGTATGGCTTGTCCGCAGGTTTATA
>URGF01000192.1 GCA_900547285.1 uncultured Collinsella sp. | reverse complement strand
GGTATAAAAGTCGGCGATAGAAAGCCCGTAGTCGCGCTTGATGTAGGTGCCGTCGCCCGAGGGCACGGGGCTGGGAAAGTCGTCCAGATAGAAGACGGCGCTGTTGATGACGGGGTAGGCCGTGGCATCGCCCAGCAGGCTGATCGCCGCGGCGTAAAAACCGCGCATGACCTTGTCATAGATACCGATATTGCACACCACGGTGCGACCGCTACCGCAGTCATTCGACCAAATGAGCGGGGCGGCCGCATCGCCGGTCTTAGCCCACACACGAGCCGTCTCGCGCAGCGAAACCGAAAGCGACGAATCAAAGGGGTCCGAGAGCTCGTAGCGCTCTCCCCCGCCCAGCATAAAGTCCTCGCTCGGCACAATGCTTTCGGCTTTTACATAGTCATATCCGGCCGATTCAATGCCAAGCTTGGGGGCAATCACTTGCAAATAGCTCGAGTTATCCGGAGGCATGGCGAGCATAAGCGAACCACCGGCACTCACCCAACTCATAATGTCGCTCAGGTGCGTACCGAGCCCATCGAGCGACGGCATGAGCAAAATCACGCGATCGAAGGAGGTCAGCGAGGGAATGGCACCCACGCCGTCCAGGGCAAGGTCCACGTCGCGGTGCGCGATCTTCATGTCGAGCAGGATCTGGTCAAACTGCTCCTTTACGTCCTCGACGCCAGCTTGGTCGGAATCGGTAATGACCAGGCACGTGGGCTTTTGGCCAAACATCGCCGAGGAGGCCGGCACCGCATCGTTGGCGGCAAGCATCCCCAGCTTATGCTGGCCCGCACTGTACTGCACGCCGGCACGTTCCACCAGCAGCACGGCGGCCATGGCAATAAAGACCGCCCACACCACAAGCAGCCCCATCCAGCGAAAATGGCCCGCACGGTCGCGGATATGCTGTACCACGCTCACCGGGCCTCCTCTCCGTTGCGCCAAAACGCCAGTTCCTCGCGGTTGGCGGCGCTCAAGTATACATGCTGTTTGTCAATCGCATCGATCACGCGGTGGACCTCGTCACCGTCGCGGCGCATCACGGCCAGGCGCAGGCAAAGCATTCAAACCTCCTGCTCCTCGGGCACGTCTATCACCAGCTGGTCGGTCACGGCCTGCGCCTCGTCGATCTGTCCGACATCGGCCAGCGCCGTCGCGTATCGAATGCGAAGCTCAAGGGTGTCCTCGCGCTCGCAGCGACGCGCAAGCAAGCGCGCGTACTGTTGGCGTTGAATCTGAGCCACGCGCCCCTCAGCCAAGCCCGAGCCCAAGTATTCACCAAGAAAATCGCAGTATTCGTTGAGGTTTTGCGCGCTCGGGTCCGTCTTAAAGGCACGCTCCAGCTGCTGCAGTTTAAGGTCGGACTCCTTGGAGATCTGCGCCACCGCCGTCGCGGCATAGTGAGCCACCTCAACGTCGTCGTTAAGCTTAGCCGCCTGCAGCTGCGCCAGGTACGCGTCGGGCTCCTCGGTGAGCATGGAGAGCATTAGGCGGCGCCGTTCTGCCGGGTCGTTGACGATGAGCGCCTCCTCGAGCGGCACTACGCCTGCATCGGCATCACGTTCGTGCACTAGGATGCTGCGATGCAGGTCGTCGTTGAAGCGCAGCGACTCCAGCGCAGACTCTTTCAGCCCCTCGCCAAACACCGCGCTGCGGACCGATAGCAGAACCACCAGCAACGGGCCCCACAGCGGCACCAGCACTATTACAGCCAGCATGTGCCCGCGCACCGGCAGCAGGCCCAACTTCATGAGCGTCCACAGCATCAGGCAAACCAGCGCATGAATCAGCAGCAAGACGGCAGCAACGACAAGCAAGATCAAGCGGCACCCCCCTCACCGTCACCGGTGTAAGAGATGTGCTGCAGCAGCGCCACGATGTCCTCGCCGTCAACGGGCTCCACCGCAATCTGCTTTGCGCTCAGGCGCTCGCGGATAATGGGCAGATCGCACGCCTTTGCCTGGCGCATAAGCAGGTAGAGCATGTCACCATCGACCAGGCCCGCCGCATCGCTCTCGCGGATTGCCGACCCAATTGCGCCCACCAGCTCGCCGACAGGCTCCATGCCCGGTACCACGCGCAGGAGCAAAAAACTCCCCATCTTGCTATCTGCCAGCGCCTGCTCCG
>URGF01000191.1 GCA_900547285.1 uncultured Collinsella sp. | reverse complement strand
ACGAGCACGGCGTGGTCCCCGCAACCGAGACGGACGCCGCCGAGGCCGACGCCGCCACGGTCGCCTTCTTTGTCGACGGCTACGAAAAGCTTCGCGCCCGCCGCTAAATGATTATTCTGGGACGGGGATTAAAGAATCATTTTGGTTCCCGCCACCGCTGCGAGTGCGAGGCGGACAAAACGCCCCCGCTCGCGAACAATTCTGTCACCTTGGCGACGTGCGTGGCGCGCACCTGCAGTTTCGCAGCCATAATGGTGGCAAGACAATCAAGAGGGGAGCGGAATCCATGGCGCTAATCTATATCGTTGAGGACGACGAGCCCATTCGTCGTGAGCTTGTCGACATCCTTGCCCGCGCCGGGTTTGAAATCGAGGCCTGCGAATCGTTCGAGCATGTCTCGCGCGATATTCTCGCCGCCGCGCCCGACCTGGTGCTGCTCGACCTCACGCTTCCCGTCAAGGACGGCCAGCATATCTGCCACGAGGTTCGCCGCGAATCCGAGGTCCCCATCATCGTCCTCACCTCGCGCACGACCGAGATCGACGAGGTCATGGCCATGACGCTCGGCGCGGACGACTTTGTTCCCAAGCCCTATAGCGCGCGCGTGCTCGTGGCGCGCATCAACGCACTGCTGCGTCGCACCGCGGCGTCAGGCGAGCGCAGCACGCTCGTCCACAAGGGGCTGGAGCTCGACCTCGCCCGCTCTATGGTCACCAACACGGCGACCGGCGACAGCACCGAGCTCACCAAAAATGAGCTGCGCATTCTCTCGCTGCTCCTGAGCCGCGCGGGCAAGATCGTCTCGCGCTCGGCCATCATGCAGGACCTGTGGGACTCCGACGCCTTCGTGGACGACAATACGCTCACCGTCAACATCAACCGCCTGCGCACCACGCTCGAAAAAATCGGCATCAAGGGGTATTTGACGACGCATCGCGGCCAAGGCTATTCGGTCTAGGGGCCGGCTATGTCGTTTGGCAAGTTCTTTAAAGATGCACTGCTTCCCGTCGCCGTGTGGACGTGCGGCGTGCTGCTGAGCTGCTTTGTGCTGACGGTCGCCGGCGCACCCGTTTCTATCGTGGTCGTGGCGGTTGGCGTGTCCTTTATCTTCGGTATGCTCGGCATCGTGATCGAGTACGCTCGCCGTCGCCGTTTTCTGCGTCAGTTGGAGCGCGCGGCAGAGGAGCTCGAGAGTCCCGCATGGGTGCAGGAGATGGTGCAATGCCCAACCTATGCCGAGGGCGAGCTCGAGTACGAGGTCCTGTGCCGGGTGGGCAAAGCCGCCTGCGACGAGGTTGCCGAGGGCCGGCGTCAGACCGAAGACTATCGCGACTATATCGAGAGCTGGGTCCACGAGGCCAAGCTGCCCCTGGCGGCGGCTCACCTGATTCTGGAAAACCTCGACGGCGGCGCAGATGACCCAACACGTGTCGATGACCTGGGTCGCGAGTTGGCTCGCGTGGAACGCTATATCGACCAGGCGCTGTACTACGCGCGCTCGGAAGTCGTGGAGCGCGACTACCTGATTCGCCGCTGGGACCTTAAGACCTTGGTGACGGGTGCGATTAAGGCCAACGCGCGCGAGCTCATTGCGGCGCACGTGGCTCCGGTGTGCGAGAACCTCGACTTCGAGGTCTTTACCGACGAAAAATGGCTCGAGTTTATCCTGGGCCAGCTCATTCAGAACAGCATTAAATATGCGCGCGAGGACGGCGCGAAGATCGTGTTTTCGGGCGCGTTACTGGACGAGGGCCTGGCGAGCGAGCGCATCGAGCTCACCGTTGCGGACAACGGCTGCGGCGTGTGTGCGGCAGACCTGCCACGCGTGTTCGAGAAGGGCTTTACCGGCGACAACGGCCGCACCACCAAGCGCGCAACGGGCATCGGCCTCTACCTGGTGGCGCGCCTATGCTCCAAGATGGGCATCGACGTCACGGCGGCATCCGACTCCGGCGAAGGCTTTGTCGTAACGTTCGCCTTCTCGACGAACAAGTTCCAATACTTTGAGTAGCCGGGCCGTCTTGCGCTGCGGACGGCTATGTTCCCGAACGTGAACTTAGCTAAGGCAACTGGCGTTATGTTCCCGAACGTGAACATAACTATGAGGCTCAAATGGATCTCCCAAAACAAAAACGTGCAGCCCAAACAAAACGTG
>URGF01000190.1 GCA_900547285.1 uncultured Collinsella sp. | reverse complement strand
GGGCGATGAGCTCGTCTCCAATACCGCTTTTGAGGATTTGGATCTTGCCTACGACGTGGCGAACGGCGCGACCTTCGATGGCGTTGTGTTCCGATCTTGCGAGTTCGATAGCGTTGACTGGAGCGGCTCGACGTTTCGCGACGTGGTGTTTCGCGGTTGCCGCTTTATCCGCTGCAACATGGAAGGCTGCTGGCTCAGCCGCTGTGACTTCGTTGACTGCTCGGCACCGGGACTCAACTTGCTCAAGGCGCGCCTGTCGAGCGTGTCGTTTGGATCGTGCGATTTGAGCTATGCGAACCTTTCGGAGGGACGCATTGGCCCTATGACAGCATGCGATACACGTCTGAGAGAGGCTGCGTTTCAGGGTGCCAAGCTGGGTCAGATACGCCTGGATGGCTGTGACCTGACGCGTGTTGATGTGTTCAAGACGTCGCTTTCCGGCGTTGATGTGTCGCGCTGTACATTTGCAGCGCCCGTTGTTTCGGGCGATTACCATGAGTTGCGTGGCTTGACGGTCAATGCCGAGCAGGCGCTGGCACTCTCGGGTTTGTTGGGAATTCAACTCGCCGACGAATAGGCGCTCTGGTCCTTTGCTCGACCGCTATCTAAAATCAAACCGTCGCAACATTTAATGATTTTTTGCGTTTGCACGATTTTCATCGAATGTTGCGACGGTTTTTGGTGCAAGGTAGCCTGTCTCTTTTTGGCAGGTTACTGGCTATTTAGTACTGCCACATGTGGTTGACAGGGCCGGAGCCTTTGCCCATGTTCAGGCCGGCGGCCAGAGCGCCTGTCAGGTATGCCTTGCCCGCATTGACGGCATCGGCAAGATCCATGCCCTGGGCCAGCGCGCAGGCGATGGCGGACGAAAGCGTGCAGCCGGTGCCGTGTGTGTTGTCGGTCTCGATGCGCTTGTGGCGGAACCACGTGGTGAGTGGATCTCCCAGATGGTTGCCCTCGTCATCGAGTGGCGCGGGTTCGGCCAATACATCGTTGGCCTCGTTGACAAGATGCCCACCCTTAACGAGGGATGCGCAACCAAAGCGGCGGGTGAGGAGCATGGCGGCGTTTTGCTGCGTGCGCTCGGAATCGACCTCGTAGTCGAGCAGCGCCATGGCCTCGGGAATATTGCTCGTGATAACGGTCGCCAACGGGAACAGGCAGTGGGTGAGCGCCTCGGCAGCATCCTCGGCGATGAGGCGAGCGCCCGAGGTGGCAACCATGACGGGGTCGACGACGATATTCTGCGCATCCCAGGCGCTCAAGCGCTCGGCGATAACCTCGATAATCTCGGCAGAGGAGACCATGCCGATTTTGACGGCGTTGGGGCGGATATCGTCAAAGACGGCATCGATCTGCGCCGCGACAATATCGGGGGAGATGTCCTGCACGGCGGTGACGCCCAGGGTGTTCTGTGCGGTGATGGCCGTGATGGCCGTCTCGGCATACAGACGGTGCGCCGTGATAGTCTTGATATCGGCCTGAATGCCGGCGCCGCCGCTGGAATCGGATCCTGCGATGGACAGGACGGCAGGTACCTTGCTGCGATCCATGTTCGCTCCCTTGTTCGGTCGGATTCAAATGGGTCTTCAATCCGCATTATAAAGATGCCCGGGCCGACTCTATGTCGAACCCGGGCGGGCGATGCAATCTTTACGCAAATGTAAGCAAATGTTCACACGTCAACAATTGACGAACACCATGTTACCGATTGTGGCTCCGGTGACGAGTTAGTCCTCCATGCCGAGGTCGATCGTCGTGCCTTCGAACACCTTGTTAACGGTGCGGACGGCGCACATCTTGCCACACATGGTGCAGGTGCCCTCGGTGGCGGCGGGGGACTCCTCGTAGCGCTTCTTACCGGTGACCGGGTCGAGAGCACACTCCCACATGGCATCCCAGTCGAGCTTGCGGCGTGCCTGGCCCATCTTGTCGTCCATGTCGCGGGCGTGGGGCACCTTTTTGGCGATGTCGGCGGCGTGTGCGGCGATCTTGGTGGCCATGAGGCCGTCGAGCACATCCTGGGCGTTGGGCAGGCATAGGTGCTCTGCCGGTGTCACGTAGCACAGGAAGTCGGCACCGGAGCTGGCGGAGATGGCGCCGCCGATGGCAGCGGTGATGTGGTCGTAGCCGGGGGCGATATCGGTGACCAGGGGTCCCAGCACATAGAAGGGTGCGCCCATGCAGATGCTCTTCTGCACCTCCATGTTGGCGGCCACCTGATTCAGGG
>URGF01000189.1 GCA_900547285.1 uncultured Collinsella sp. | reverse complement strand
TCGGCGGTGGCGCCATCAACGCGCTTGCCCAAGCCGACATCACGGTGTACGCAGGAGCTCAGGGCAGCTGCGACGCTTGTGTCGAGGCCCTTATCGCCGGAACGCTCGCACAGAACGGCGAGGCCACGTGCGGCTGCCACGGCCATGACCACGACCACGAGCACGAACATGGCGAGTCCTGCAGCTGCCACGGCCATCACGAGCACGAGGGCCACGAGGACTGCGGCTGCCACTAACGGCACGGCACCGCGAGCTCGGGGCGCGACGCTGAACGCAGCCCAACTATCAAAGCCAACAACAAAGGCCACCCGGTAGCTTCCGAGTGGCCTTTGCCATATCAAGCTGGAATTACAGCCCTATTTCTTATTGCGCATCTGTGCTTCCATCTGGCGCAGCAGCTCCATATCGGACTTGGGACCGCCCGTACCCAGGCCGCCCATGCCGCCCAGACCCATAGCGTCCAGCCCAGGGATATTGGGCATGCGCATCTTCTTGCCCTTCTTGCCCTTTTTGCCCTTCTTGCCGCCGGCCTGTGCCTGATTGGCCATCGTGCGCATGCGGCCCATCATCTTGTTCATCTCGCCCCACTGCTTCATAAGGCTGTTGACCTCGGTGGGGGTCACACCGGCGCCCTTGGCGATACGCGCGCGACGCTGGCCGTTGATGATGGAGGGACGCAGACGCTCCTCCTTGGTCATCGACATGATGATGGCCTCGTTCTTGTCGAAGATGCCCTCGTCCAGGTTGCCGCCCATCTGGTTGAGCGCGCGCTGGCCACCGGGGAGCATGCCCAGGATACCCTTCATGCCGCCCATCTTTTTGACGGCTTTCATCTGGTCGAGCATGTCGTTCATGGTGAAGCCCTCGCGCAGCATACGCTCGGCAGCCTCAAGCTGCTCTGCATCGGCTGCCTCCTGGGCCTTCTCGATAATACCTACGACATCACCCATGCCCAAGATGCGCTTGGCCATGCGGTCCGGGTAAAACGGCTCCAGCGAGTCGGGCTTCTCGCCCATGCTCACGAACTTGATGGGCTTGCCGGTCACCTGACGCACCGAAAGTGCGCCACCGCCACGGGCGTCACCGTCGAGCTTGGAGATGATAACACCGTCAAAGTCAGTGCGCTCGGCGAAGGTCGAGACAACGTTGACGATATCCTGGCCGGTCATGGCATCGACGACCATCAGCACCTGATCGGGCTTGACGGCCTTCTTGATGTCCACGGCCTCCTGCATCATTTGCTCGTCGATCTGCAGACGACCGGCGGTATCGACGATGACCACGTCACGCAGATGGTCGACGGCCTCCTGGATGGCGCCCTTGGCGATATCGACCGGGTGCTCGCCGTCACCGCGGAAGACCGGCACGCCGATCTCGCCACCGAGCGTGGCAAGCTGGTCGGCAGCAGCGGGACGGTAGACGTCGCACGCGGCGAGCAGCGGCGAGCAGCCCTGCTTCTTGAGCAGGTAGGCAAGCTTTACGGCAGCCGTGGTCTTACCGGAGCCCTGCAGGCCCACGAGCATGATGACGTTGGGGATGCGGTTGCTAAAGACGAGCTTACTCTCGGTGGAGCCGAGCATCTCGGTAAGCTCGTCGAGCACGATCTTGACGACGTTTTGCGCCGGCGACAGCGACTCCATGACCTCGGCGGTCATGCAGCGCTCCTTGGTCTTGGCGACGAACTCCTTGACAACCTTAAAGTTGACGTCGGCCTCGAGCAACGCCATGCGAATGTCGCGCATGGCCGAGGTGATGTCGGCCTCGGTCAGCTTACCCTTGCCACGCAGGCGGTCAAATGTGTCATTGAGGCGATCGCTCAGAGAATCAAACACTAGTCACTCCTTAGTTGGACTCGCCCACCAGGGCGCGGCAGAAATCTTTGGCGTTAAACTCCTGCAGGTCATCGACCTGCTCGCCCACGCCGATGCGCAGGATCGGGAGCTTGAGCTTCTCGGCCACGGCCATGGCGATACCGCCCTTAGCCGTGCCGTCCAGCTTAGTCATGATAATACCGTCCAGGCCCAGCGCCTCGTTAAACTCGAGCGCCTGGTTCAGACCGTTTTGGCCCGTCGCGGCGTCGATCACAAGCACGACCGAAACCGGCATGGGACCGGCGGCCATATTGGCGGCGCGCTTACGGGTCACATTGACCACCTTGGCAAGCTCGCGCATGAGCTCAGGGCTCGTGTGTAGACGGCCGGCGGTATCGATAAGCACCAGGTCGCTGCCGCGCTTGTCGGCCTCGTCG
>URGF01000188.1 GCA_900547285.1 uncultured Collinsella sp. | reverse complement strand
ATCGTCCTCGAGCTCAAAGCCCTCGGCCTCGGGATCCACGGCAGGCTGCCCGGCAGCCTGGCCGTGATCGTTGAGGAAGCCCGGCAGCTTGCCGTTGCGGGCGGCGTCCATAAAGTCCGAAGCCAGCGACTCCTCAAGGATCTCGGAGCAGGCGGCGACGCACTCGTCGCAGATAAAGATGTTGGTCGGACCCTTTACAAGGCGGCGAACCTGCCCCTGCTCTTTTCCGCAGAAGGAGCAGCGGATGGGGTTGCCATTCTCGTCAAAGTTGTCCTGCATGTTTCCTGCCATCCTAGGCGTCCTTCGCGGCGAGATCGCGCGAGGTGACGATACGGTCGATCAGGCCGTAGTCGAGGGCCTCGGCGGCGGTCAGGTAGTTGTCGCGCTCGGTATCGGCCTGGACCTTCTCGATGGGCTGGCCCGAGGCATCGGACAAGATCTGGTTGAGCTCGCGGCGGGTCTTCTTGATTTCCTCGGCCACGATCTCAATCTCGGTCTGCTGACCCTGGGCACCGCCGCTGGGCTGGTGAATCATGACCTTGGAGTGCGGCAGGCAGAAGCGCTTGCCCTTGGCGCCGGCCGAAAGCAGCACGGCGGCCATAGACGCGGCCATACCGACGCAGATGGTGGAGACCTGCGGCTTGATGAAGTTCATGGTGTCCAGAATCGCCAGGCCGGAGTAAACCTCGCCGCCGGGCGAATTGATGTAGAGCGAGATATCCTTCTCGGCATCCTGGCTTTCAAGATGCAGCAGCTGGGCAACGACCAGATTGGCGCTGACGGAGTTGATCTCCTCGCCCAAGAAGATGATGCGGTCGTTGAGCAGGCGCGAATAGATATCGTAGCTGCGCTCGCCGCGCGGCGTCTGCTCGATAACGTATGGCACGAGGGCGGAATCGAACTTAGCGATCATACGCATCTCCATTTCTCTTACGGACCAATAGTGGTTCTAGATAAACGTACGGTGCCCGCATGCTATGCATTGGCTGGCACCGTACGAAGCAACCGGATAACCGGCTTATAACTTTACCCCATCACGGGCGCATCCATGCGCTCGCGGTAAAGGTGGCGAGAATTACTCGGCGTCCTTGGCGGTCTCGTCGACCTCGGTCACCTTGGCGTTCTCGACCAGGTGGTCGACGGCCTTGGAGCGACGGATGGACTCGCGGACGGCAGGCATGCGGCCATCGGCGATAAACTCGGCCTTGGAAGCCTCGACGTCCTTGACGCCAGCCTTCTCGAACTCGGCGTTAATGTCGTCCTCGGTGACCTCGATCTTGAGCTCACGGGCGAGGGCGTCGAGCGCCAGGGACTCACGGGCAACGTCGTTAGCCTGCTTGTGCAGGTCGCCGATGAACTGCTCCATGGTCAGGCCGGAAGCGGGCAGCCAGGTGTCCAGTGTCATGCCGCGGGCAGCGAGGTTGGACAGGAAGTTCTGGCCAAGCTCCTCAAAAACGGACTGCTCGTAGTCAGCATCCATCTCGTCGAGCTGCAGGCGCTCGGCGAGAGCGGAGACGCAACGGTTCTCCTTCTCGGCCGGCAGGCGGGAAGCCTTGTCCTGCTCGATCTCGAGCTTGATGGCGTCGCGCATAGCGTCGATGCTGTCGAAGCCAAAGTCGGACTTGACGAGCTCGTCGGTGAGCTCGGGGGTGTTGCGGACCTTGATGCCCTTGACGGTGACCTCGACGGTGTGGGTCTCGGCCTCCTCGCCCTCCTCGACCTCGTCGGTCCAGGTGACGGTCTTGACGTCGTCAACGTTGGCGCCGATCAGGGCCTCGTTGAACTCCTTGGGATTGCTGTCGCTGCCGGCGATGAGCATGCGGCCCTCGGCGGCGAAGTTGTCGGCGTTCTCGACGGCCTTGAGGTCGACGGTAACGTAGTCCTCAGCCTCGACGGCGCGACCCTCGACGTCCTCGAAGGTGGCACGGTAGTTGAGGAGCATCTCGACCTGGTTGTTGATCTCGGACTCGGTGACCTCCGCAGGGGGCATCTCGATCTCGACGGCGTCGAAGGAGGAGAGCTCGGCAGCAGGACGCAGGGAGAACTCGACGGTGTAGGTGTAATCCTCGTGATCCTTGGCGAGGTCGAGCTCCTTGTAGTCACCGCTCTTGGTGGGGACGATGTCCAGCTCGTTGAGGACGGCGGGCTCGTTGGCGGCGATCAGGTCGTTAGTGGCCTGAGCGAGGGTAGCCTCGGCGCCAAGAGCGGAATCGATGACCGGACGGGGAGCCTTGCCGGCGCGGAAGCCCGGGAAGCGGTACTTCTTGGCGGTGTCCTTGTAGGCCTTCTTGATCGCGGCGTCGACGTCGGCGGCCGGGATGGTGACCGTAGCGGTGA
>URGF01000187.1 GCA_900547285.1 uncultured Collinsella sp. | reverse complement strand
GGGCGGAGGCGGGGCATTCCCCGCCTCTTACACCACATCTCTGCGCGCTACCTGGAGTCGGCTCGAAAAGAGTGATTTTGGGTTGTTTGCTGCGGATGTGGGGCTTGGAAACAACGCTCGGGGTGGCGAGGCGCCCAGAATTCGGTCGCAAGGAGGGCGTTCCTCGGCTGTGCCAGGAGTGTCCCTAGGTGCCGGCACATAAGGAACGTCCCTAACTGCCGGAGGGGGTGCCTGCCGTGGCAGGCACCCCCTCCGGATGTGGGAAGTTTGCGCTGCAGGTTACTTGTCGGTGCCCAGCTTGTGCGGCTTGAGAGGGAGCGCATTGACGAGCGCGTCGGTGGCAGACTTGACGGCCGCCGGCTGCGGATCGTTGACGTGATCCTCGGGATGCACGGGCAGGTCCTTCTTGACTGCATCGTGGATCAAGTTGAGGTACTCGGTCACGCCAGTGGTCGACAGGTGCGTGCCATCGCCATCGAACAGGTCGTTGCGATTGGCACTGTATCCGTACCAGTCGATAACGCGCACGTTCTTGTAGCGCGTGGCGGCGTTGGCGATGGCCTGGTTGGTAGAGCCAACCCACGGCTGCGGGCTGCGCGTGTTCACAAACACCACAATACGCTTATCTCCTGCATCGGCCATGATGGCGTCGATCTGGTCGTCGGTTACCAAGCCATTGGTTCCCAGCGCAAAGACCACGATCTTGCCGGCAAGGTTCTGTTGGAGATAGCCCTCAAATGTCGCGCGGCCCGCATCAAACTGGCGGCCCTTTTCGGCATCGATGTGACTGTGGGGGAACACGCCGTCAAAGGAATCGACGGCGCGCAGCGACACGGAGTCACCGATCATCAGCAGGTCGTAGGAGCCATCGGGGAAGCCGTCGTTGTCCTTGTCGGTGTCGTCGGCTGCCTGTTGGTCCGTTGGCGCGGTGTTCTTGGCTTCCTTGTTGAGGACTTCGGCGCCCTCACCGCTCAGTGCAGACGTCTCGGGCACAAAGACCAGGCCGCCCAGTGCAACGACCAACACGACAGCGCAGGCTGCGCAGACAGGGACGTGCGCGCGTGCCCAGTTGGCGGGTGTGGTGGTGCCATTGCGGAATTCGGTGACGGTGCGGCCGAAGGAGCCCTTCCTAAACGGCGTTTCGATAAAGCGATAGGAGCACTCGGCTACGGCAACTACCACAAGTACCTGCAAGATGTACTGCCACCAGGGCGTATCGTTGATGTTGGCGACCGGGTTCATGAGCAACAGCAGCGGATAGTGCCACAGGTAGATACTGTACGAGCGCTTGCCAACCCACACGAGCGGCTCGGCGGACAGTGCGCGGGCAACCATTCCCTGGGGCTGCACGCAGGCCGCGATGACCATGAGCGTGAGGATGGAGCATAACAGCGTGCCGCCGCGATACTGGAACGCGGTGTAGCCGTTGGTGAGCGCGACCATGGCGGCAAGGCCAACCAGACCCACGACGCCCAACACATCGATGGATGCAGGTGAGGACCAAAAACGCACGAGCGTACTCGGCTGAGTCGGGACGGTCTCGGCTGCGCCGTCGGTCGTAGCGTCATGCTTGCTTTCGGCGTTCTTGCCGTGCTTGGCGGCGCCAGCCAGGCGATTGAGCCCCAAACGATGAGCGAGACGCACCGGTGCCAGGTCGCAATCGGGGATAAAGGCCATCCAGGCGCCCAGCAGCAGCGAGAACACGCGGGTGTCGGTGCCGTAGTACACGCGGCTGGGGTCGGCGGCGGGGTTATAGAGCACCATCATGGCGATGGCGGAGACAGCAGCCAGGCCCAGAACCATGCGGCGCGTGTTGGGCTTGCTCATGTGCATGGATACCATAGCGAGCAGCAGCGGGGGCCAAACCAGGTAGAACTGTTCCTCGATGGCGAGCGACCAAAAGTGCGTAAGCGGCGAGGGATCGCCCAGGGCGTTGAAGTACGAGACGTCCTGCATAATCTGCCACCAGTTGTTAAAGAACAGCAGCGACGGCAGAATGTCGGGACGCATCTTGGTGAGCATCACGTGGTTAAAGATGGTGCACAGCGCGCAGGTCACGAACACTACCGTTACCACGGCGGGGACCAGGCGACGGATGCGGCGAATCCAGAAGCTCTTAAGGTCGATGCGACCGGTCTTAGCGACTTCGTTGAGCAGCAAGCGCGTGATCAGATAGCCCGAAAGCACAAAGAAGATCGTGACGCCGAGCAGGCCGCCCTGAGCCCACGTGAGGTTGAGGTGATAGAGCACCACCGCGACGACGGCAAGCGTGCGCAGACCATCGAGCGCAGGGATGTAGCGGGACTTGGGGCGAGCGGGCGCCTGTTCTTTTGCGGCGCTGTTGGTGCGGGCGCCCTTGTTGGTGGGCGTTCGATGCGGGCTCGGGCCG
>URGF01000186.1 GCA_900547285.1 uncultured Collinsella sp. | reverse complement strand
ACAATGTCCTGCTCATATTAAAAGGAACGTCCCTATGTGCCGGGCTTGGGATACCATGGTGGCACCATAGTGAAAGGATGTTTCATGGCACATGTCGATGACCAGCGTGTGGCACGCGTGCTCGATGCGCTCGAGGCTCAGCACCCCGGCGCGCAGCTGCTCGTAAACGACCCGTGGTCGATCTATTACCTGACCGGCTTTTATGCCGATATGTTCGAGCGTTTTTGCGGCGTGCTGCTCGCGCGCGATGCCGAGCCGGTGATCTTAGTCAACGCCCTGCATCAGCTGCCCGAGTACGACAATGCCCGCGTGGCCTACCACAACGACACCGACGTCGTGACCGACGCTATCGCGAGTGAGATCGACCCAGCCAAGCCGCTTGGCGTCGACACTGTCATGCGTTCCGGCTTTTTGATGCCGCTCATAGAGCACCACGCCGCAAGCGAGTTTTTCCTGGGTGACTTTGCCGTCACCGCCGCGCGCACCTACAAGGATGCCGCCGAGCAGGAGCTTATGCGCGTGTCCTCGGCCGCCAACGACGCCGTGATGGCCGATGCCATCAAACTCGTCCACGAGGGCGTGACGGAGCGCGAAATCGCCGACCAGATGCTCGGCCTGTACCGCAAGCACGGCTGCGAGGGCTTTAGCTTTCCGCCCATCGTGAGCTTTGGCGCCAACGCCGGCGACCCGCATCACGAACCCGACGATACCGTGCTCAAGCATGGCGACGTGGTGCTGTTCGACATTGGCGGACGCCGTCGCAACTACTGCTCGGACATGACACGCACGTTCTTTTGGGGCCAGCCGGACGAGGAGACCGCGCACGTCTACGACATCGTGCGCCGCGCCAACGAGGCCGCCGAGGCGCTCATCACGCCGGGCGTTCGTATGTGCGACTTGGACCGCGCCGCACGCGACGTGATTGAGGATGCGGGCTATGGGCAGTACTTTACGCATCGCCTGGGTCACTCGATCGGCCTGCAGGATCACGAGCCGGGCGACGTCTCGCTCGTCAACGAGCAGGTTGTCGCGCCGGGCATGACCTTCTCCATCGAGCCGGGCATCTACCTCCCCGGTCACATCGGCGTCCGCATCGAGGACTTGGCCTTGGTGACCGAGTCCGGCGTCGAGATTCTCAACGCCTACCCCCACGATCCGGTCCGCTTAGACTAGGCAATGCGGCAAAGGGGCTGTCCCTTTGCCGCATCACATGAATGCCGCCACAAAAACGGCCTATCTACTACGTTTAGCCCGCGTGGGTCGACCATACCCGTGTTTTCGCAAAACTGGCAAGCCCTTTACCTGCGGTTTTGATTTCGCAATTCTCGGTATGGTCGAGGGTTACCGGTCAAACGTAGTAAATAGGCCCATTTCGTGGCGAGCAAGTCAACTCGAGGCGCAGGGCAGCCAAAAAAGCCCCGTCCCAAATTGACTGCTTTTGAGTTGCGGTGATATACGGACCGTTTGAGGCTTCTGGCTTGTAAAACAGTCCGTATTTCACCGCAACTGATGAGGGGATGGGTTAACGGAGCAGCCCCGCTACTTCGCCGGCTAGGGTGATGGTACCGGCTGCTACGAAAGGCTCGCCCGCGGCATCGAAAGCCGCGAGGGCCTCGGATACGCTGGGGTACACGCCCGCGAGCTTGTCGGCGTCCACCAGGGAGGCAAGCTCCTGTGCGGGCAAGGCGCGATCGGAATCGGTCTGGGTTACGACCACGCGGGGGAACGCCGGAACCAGAACGTCAACGATACCCGCCACGTCCTTATCGGCCAGCGCGGCGCACAGCAGCGTGGGGCGATTCTCTACGCACGAATCGATCTCGTCCAGTGCGCTCACAAAGTTCTCGCAGCTCTGAGGGTTATGACAGGCGTCGATCAGCTTGAGCGGATTGGTTCCCAGCACATCAAAGCGACCCGGCGTGGGGCAGCCCATAAGCGACGCATCGAGCTTGTCATGATCGAGCTCGCGACCCAGATACCCCTCGCACAGCATAATCGCGCACGCGGCATTCTGCGGCTGATACGCCGGCTTGACCATGCTAGACGTATAGATCGCACGCGGCGTGGTGCAGCTAAACTCAACCGTGTCGCCCACATGTGCCGGCACCTTGGTCGTGGCATGGTTCACCACCAGCGGCACTATGCCGCACTCGCGACAACGTGCATCCATCACGCGCTGAACGCTCGCCTCGTGCGTACCCTCGCCCAAAACAACCAGGCGTCCAGGCTTAATAACCGCAGCCTTCTCCCCCGCAATGGCCTCGAGCGTATCGCCCAAAATGCGTGTGTGATCGAGCCCAATGCCCGTAATGGCAACGGCGACGGGATCGGTCGCACTCGTGGCGTCCCAGCGTCCGCCCATGCCGACCTCGAGCACGGCAACATCCACCGCGGCCTCGGCAAACACGACAAGTGCGGCAGCCGTCAGCAGGTCAAACGGCGTAATGGAATA
>URGF01000185.1 GCA_900547285.1 uncultured Collinsella sp. | reverse complement strand
GTTGCCACATTTGGGGTGGTTCCGGCGTCCGGCATCCTCGCGTTCGTCAGGTGCCGGCATGAGAAAGGGAGGGTCGGTTTACCGGCCCTCCCTTAGTACGAAACGCTGGGGCACCGTCGCTTGTTTGCACTGCGCCCGTGTTTCCCGCTGCGCTCGCCAGTTGCTTAGCGCTTGATCTCGATATCGTCGAGCTTGACGTCCATGGCCTCGGTCTTGGCTTCGGCGATGTCGTCGGCAAATTCCAGAGACTTCATCATGGTCTCGACGGCGTCCTTGTGCTCCTCGACGTTGTCGATGCTCACGTATACGCTGCCGCCGCCTGCTTCGGTGAAGTACTCAGTCGTCACGCCGCCCGAGTGTGTATAGGAAGCGTTGCGCCAAGTCTTGCCGTTGTACTTGACGGGATCATTCTCGGTCCACTCAAAGTTGGCCTTCCATTTGGCCTCGTAGTCGAACAGCTCGTCGGCGTTCTTGTCGGAGTCGAAGACAGGGATGAAGCGATCGCTGGCGTGCTCGCTCTCGGTGAACTTAAACTGGGCCCTATCGGCGGTGTCGCCTGCGACGTCCGTGATTTCGACGCCCTCGGGCACCTCGACCTTAAACCAAATGAAGTCGGTCCTCATATCCACGGCTGGCTTTTCTGCTCCGCCGCCACCGCCACTGCCGGCAGCGCCACCGCTTCCACCGCAACCCACCAGGGCAACTGCGGCAAAAAGACTCATGCAGAGGGTGAGAATCGCAAAGGCCTTCTTTTTCATGGTCGTGTCCTCCTCGATCTGTAACCGCCCATGGATTACCTGCCTTTACTGTACGCGTGGGCGGCTCGCTAGGGTGGGCCATGTGTCCCATTCTGGGGGCAGGATTTGCGCCGACAAGTGGCAATATACGCGGGCACAAAAGAGGGGAGGGCCGATGTCGTCGGCCCTCCCCGGGTTGGGCGCCCGTTGTTTTAATGGAGCGCATGTGCGCGGGTGCGCACAGGCACGTGCGGGTGCCCCGTTACTTGATCTCGATGCTCGAAATCTCGACTTCGCGCGCCTCGGAAACTGCCTCTGCCACGTCATCGGGGAATTCGATGGAGTTGAGGAGCGCCTCGGCTTCTTTCTTGTGCAGGTCGAAGTTCGAGATAAGGACATAGATGCTTCCCGGCTCAACGTCGGTAAAGAGGAGGGTTGTGATGCCACTGTTGTCCTCGTACGTTCCGACGAGCCACGTCCTGCCGTTATACTCGACGGACCCGCCATCCTTCCACTGGAACGTATCCCCCTTCTTTTCCGCCTGGTCGGCGTGGGATTCCTCGGCAGTCAGCGCTTTTTTCCAAACGGGGATAAACCGATCGGCCGAGGCGTTCTCGTCTTCGGGGAAGGTGAGCTGGACCCTGTCGGCGTTCTTGCCTGCCGAGTCGCTTACGCCAACGCCCTCGGGCATCTCGACCTTAAACCAGATAAAGTCGGTCTTCTTGGCGACGGGGGCCTTTTCCTTGCTCTCGCCCTTGGCGGCGCTGCTGCCTCCGCCCGATGCGTTCCCGCCGCAGCCCACGAGGGCGAGCGCGGCAAAGAGGGCGATGCAAAGGGAAAGGATCGATAGGGTCTTTTTCTTCATGGTGGTGTCCTCCTTGTCTCTTGGTGACATCGCGGTGCCGCGGGGCGTCAGGGCGTTGTTTCCGTTTGCGGCGGATGTCTTTGCGTACGGTGCGGCGATACCTCCGTTCGTGGTTTGCGGCCGTTGAGTGGCCGTGCCCCAACGGGTTCCTTACTTATAGATATGCCCCAGTTTTTGACGTCCGGGAGTCTCGAAAGGTGGGCCATGTGTCCCATGTTTGCGGCGCCGACGCCTATCGTTCGTCATAGAAATCCGCGATGGCCAGGTGTGCTGACGCTCATGTGCTTATGGGCTAGACTTAGCATCATTACGTGTTTGATGCGGTTGGTCGGCGGTTGCCGCCCGACCGATCTATATGACTTGAAGGTGCATACGTATGAGCCAAGAGATGATGGACAAGACCTGCCGTGGGTTTGCCGAGGCGCTGGCCGCGCGCGAGCCGGTTCCCGGCGGCGGTAGCGCGAGTGCCTTTGTGGGCGCGCTGGGTGCCTCGCTTTGTGGGATGGTCGCACGCTACGGGGCGACCAATCCCGCGCTTAGCGATCGGGCGGACGATCTGACGCGTGCATTTGCCCAGGCAGACGAGTTGGCGCAGGAACTAGTGGGTCTGGTTGCCGAGGATGTTCGTGCATACGGCCAGGTGTCTGCGGCATACGGTATTCCGCGCGAGGACCCGGCTCGACCCGCGGCGATTCAGGACGCGTTGCGCGTGGCGGCCATGCCGCCGTACCGGATCATGGATGCCTGCGGGCGCGCGCTGGCGCTGCTCGAGGACATGGCCGACAAGGGTTCGCGCCAGTTGCTGTCCGACGTGGCATGCGGCGCCGTGTTCTGCCGCGCCGCCATGCAAGGCGCGAGCCTGAC
>URGF01000184.1 GCA_900547285.1 uncultured Collinsella sp. | reverse complement strand
AAGTTCGCGAAGCCCACTTCCCGGAGCAAGGCCGCCCCGCCGGGCAAGGCCCCAGCGCGAGACCGTCCCGAATGCCTACCCACACAGCGTGGCTACGAGTGGGATGGTCAAAATGGAGCAGATGATCGACAAAAACGTGCACTGCATCATGGGGCGTGCATCCTTGCCGTATTGTAGGCAGTACAGCGTACCGTTGCTGCCCACCGGCATTGCCATCTCGAGCACAAGCGTCGCGATAAACATGGGCGTCATGCCGGGCCACAAGCGCGCGACGGCAAGACATGCCACCGGCACGGCAACCAGGCGAAACGCCACGGCGACATAGGCGCGCCAGTTGGTAAGCATCTCGAGCGGACGGTACTTGGCGATAGACGATCCCATGAGCAACAATGCCGCTGGAGTGGTCATGGTGCCAACGATGGAAATCGAGTCGCCCAACACGCCCCAATCGGTCCATCCGGTTAGCACGATCCCAAGCACAACAGCACTTGCAATGAGACCAGGACTCTTGCAGCAGGCGGCAATATTGCGCATCTGCTTTTTAAGGCCGCCATCCATTCCGCTAAATAACATGGCACCGACGGTAAACATAAGAAGGTTTAGGGGGATAAGCGCAATCGATGCATACAACAGCGCTTGTTTTCCCAACACCGCCGAAATAACCGGAAAACCGATAAACCCGGCATTACCGAAAAGCATGGCGAAGCGATACGAGCATTCCGTCCCTTTGGGAACGCGAAGAGCAGCGGTGACGGCAAACGCAATAACGATCGCCACCACATACATCACAAAGGACAGACCCATGAGCGAAAACGTATCGGCAATGCTCGGAAGCTTCACGTCATCGCCCAGCGCTGACGAAAGCACCAAGCACGGTAGCGCCACCTGCAACAGCAGATGCGACAGCTCGCGCTCGAACTCCGCTTTCATAAACCCCAGCTTGGCGATACACCACCCCAACAAAATAGGCAACGAAACCGTCAACATCTGAAGCGCCACGCTCGTAAAGCTCATGCTGCCCCCTTATCTATTCCACGATATTCCACGAGGGCCGGAGCGCCTGCTTTGTTTTGAAAAGTGGGCTTCGCGAACTTCTCAAAACAAAGCAGGCGCCCCGGCCCCGGCAATGTAATCTTGGCTGACCAAAGTTAGATGCACAGTCTCCGGGGCAGCATCAGCAAAGCCCCCATTACATTAAAAAATATCAGCCCCCGCATATCGAAACGGTCGAGAGGGCCTTGCCCGGCGGGCAAGGCCCCAGCGCGAGACCGTCCCGGATGCCTATCTACTCGTTGTCGCCCGCGGTCATTTGCGTTGCGGAAAGCGCGCCGTCGGCAGCGGTTGCAGCAGCAGCGTCGGGCCAGACCCAGTCGGTAAAGGCCGGGTGATCGTAGCCCTCGTCGCATGCGAACTCAAAGGCCTCGGTGCGGAATGCTTCCCACTCATCAATCTGCTCGGCAAACTTATCGGCGTCGACCATGCGCAACACGTCTGCGGCCAGGGCCCAGCGGTCCATGTTGTTCAGGCGCAGCATGTCGAACGGCGTGGTCGTGGAGCCCTTCTCCTCGTAGCCGTGAACGCGGAAGGCGTCGTGGCCGGGGCGGTTCCAGATCAGGCGGCGAATCGTGCCGGCATAGGCGTGGAACGCGAAGAGGACGGGCTTCTCGCCGCAGCCGAACAGCTCAGCCCAGCGCTCGTCGCTGAGAGCCTGGTCGTTCTCGCAGACGTTCTGGATCTTGAGCAGGTCGACCACGTTGACGAACCATACCTTGATGCCCAGCTCGCGAAGCATGTCGGTTGCAGCCAGAGCCTCAAGCGTCGGCACGTCACCACAGGTGGCGACCACGACGTCGGCCTCGGCGAGCGAATCGGCGGTCGATGCCCACTCCCAGGTCGCAACGCCCTCGGCGAGCTCCGCCTTGGCCTCGTCGACCGTCTGGAAGGTCGGAGCAGGCTGCTTGCCGCAGAAGATGGCGTTGACGCAGTCAGTGGACTGGTAGACGCGCTCGGCCACGGCGAGAGCCATGTTGGCGTCGGCCGGATAGTAGGCGTTTACGATGTGCGTGTCGTTGGCCTTGTTGAGCAGCAGGTCGATAAAGCCGGGGTCCTGATGCGAGAAGCCGTTGTGGTCCTGACGCCAGACGTGGCTCGACAGCAAAATGTTAAGGCCGCTGATGGGGGCACGCCACGGAATCTCGCGCTTGGTAGCCTCGAGCCACTTGCAGTGCTGGTTGACCATGGAGTCGACCACATGGACAAAGCTCTCGTAGGAGCTCCACACGCCGGAACGGCCAGTGAGCACGTAGGCCTCGAGGAAGCCCTCGCATTGGTGCTCGGACAGCTGCTCGACGACCTTACCGGAGCCTGCCAGCAGCTCGTCGTTGGCCTCGTCCTCGTAGAAGCCGGCGTCCCACTGCTTCTTGGTCACCTTGTAGGCAGCCTGCAGACGGTTGGACGCGGTCTCGTCGGGACCAAAGATGCGGAAGTCATCCATGTTCTTGGCCAGAACGTCGGCAGTGTACTCACCAAAGACGCGG
>URGF01000183.1 GCA_900547285.1 uncultured Collinsella sp. | reverse complement strand
TGGACAATCTGACGTTCAACTTCAAGGGCGCGACCAGAAGGTCAGCGCCCTTTCGTTTCACGTCACCTTGTCTCAAATGCGACCCGCTCGCTGTCCGTCCTCTGCCTGCGGCGTCATCTTGCTCCAAATGCGGCACTTGGGGACGTTCCTGTTTGACTAGTCGTTTAAGAACGTCCCCAATGATCAGTCTGAAATGAGCGTGGATAATCTCCCGTTTTTGGGCCGCATGCAGGCTCAAAGTGGGAGATTATCCACGCTCGTTATCTGAGTGTCCAAAAATCCACGCTCGTCGCTACTTGAGTCCGGGCAGGCGGGTGTAGGGGAACGAGCGCTCTAAGAACTCGGAGCAGCGGGCGTAATCTTTGGCAAAGTAGCTGCTATAGAGCGAATCGAGTACGTATTGCACGGCGATATGGCTGGCGAACTGCGTGATGCGGTGCGTCATGCTCTCGTGGTCGCTTACCGTGAGATAGGCGGCAAAGCCGGGGTGAATGCGGGCACAGTGCGGCGTGCCGATGACGATGACCGGGACATGTCGACTGCTAAGGATCGGCAAGATCTCCTTGAGGTTGGGGGCAAGGCCGCTGTAGGAGATGACAATCGCCACATGGTCGGGACCCGAGGCGAGCGCCGTGCGCACCTGCGCCTCGACGCTGTCGTGGCACGTCGCGCTTTTGCCGGCGGAAAGCAGGCGATCGCGGAACATTCCCGCTGGATACAGGTTATGCGAGCCCGTGTAGATGTCCACGGTGCCGGCGCGCATGATGAGCTTGGCGGCGTGGTCGAGCTGTGCAGGGTCGAGCAGCTCCTGCGTTTCGGCCAAGGTGGTCTGGTAGAGCCCCTCCATGCGCTCCATCACCTGCGCAGGGGTGGAGGTGGCATCGAAGGGAAAGTTGATGTCCACGTCGCGCCGGTTGCCCGCCTCGGTCGCCTGGCGGATGAGCTCGACCTTGAGGTCTTTGAATCCCTCGAGGCCGAGCTTTTTGCAAAAGCGGTGCACGCTCGCGACCGAAACGTTGGCGCACGCGGCAAATTCCTTAATGGAAAGCCCGCGCACATCCTCGCCCATGGCGAGGGCCGTTCGCCCAAGTTGTTGCTCGGTGGGGGTGAGGCTTTTGCCCTGCGTGATCTTTCGCCTGATATCCATATGGCTCCTATGCGTTTGCGTCGCGATAAACCAATCATAGCGATAAATAAAACGTGTTCGGCTTGGCTGGGAGTTTTGGTCCGCCGGTCTATGAACGACGGACCGCTCGACGCTGCGCGGGCCCTTGGCACGGCACCTTGGGCTTCAATCGTCGGGCGCGTGCGGAAGCACACATCCCTCCTCTTTCGGCCCAATTTGCCGCACCAGGGGCCCGCTCGCTGTTGTGGGCTCAACATAGGGCGCTGTCCTTGTTGGGCCGTTTGCGCCCGGGGCGTTACCCGAGCACGCGTACGGGCCCCAAGAGACCGCTGGGCTCGGAGGGCTCGGTCATGCCGAACACGTCGGGGACGGCATGGTCGAGGGTGTTGATGATATCGATCGCAAGCGCGTGCTCGCCGGCCAAAAGCGCGCCGGCCTCAAAGCAGTAAGGCGGACAGATGCGCGTGCCGAGGGATTTGCCGTCGAGGGTGACGGTTGCGGTCTCAAAGACCTCGCCAAGGTCGATGACGGTGCGGGTGGCCGCTTCGCCCAGGACAAAGGAAGCCTGGTAGCGGAATGTGCCGGCCTTGCCGGGGAACTCGGCCGAGGAAAGGTCGTGCAGGTCTGCAAGCTCAACAGACTCGCCAAAGGCATCGGTGCCAGGGGCAGAGAAGGCAACCGCCCAGGGCCCGTCGACGCATGTGGCTTCGTCTTCGGCGGTTGCCACAGCAACGGAACCTGTAGCCCCAAGGACCACGATGCAGCTCTCGTAGGGAGCCAGCTCGAGCGTGCCGTCAAAGGCGGCGGGCTCGGTGCCGTTGAGCAGATCGAGGCGCGCGCCTGCAACGGGTGTGCCGTCGGCAAGCGCAATCTGAGTGGAGATACCCTGCTTGGGATGCTCGTTGACGAGCATCAGATAGGTCTCGCCCGCCCGCTCGTAGCGCAGTGCGCGCAGCCAGGGCTGGGGCTCGGCGCAAACCACGGTCTGCATGCCGGTGTTGGCAAGTGTGTCTGCGAGCTCGGTGGTCGCCAGGAGCTTGATGCCGGCGACCGCGGCTGCATCCAGGGAGGCAAAGCCCTCGCGACCTGCAGTGTCACCGTCGTAGCGCTTGTTCGGCAACTCATCCAGCGCGTACACGGCAACACCTGCGGCTGCGGCACGCGCGGCAAAGTCGAGCACGGCTCCGCCGACAAACTCGGCTCCGGGCATCACCAGGCAGCGGTATGCCTGGCCGTTCACGCTAAAGCCGCTACCGTCTGCTCCGTCTGCGGCAATTTCAACGGCATAACGCCCTGCGTCCTCAAATGCCTCTGCCGGTACAATGTCAAAGTCGATCTGCGCGCGCATAAGCTCGGAGGCGGCATGCTGCATAAAGTTCGCCTCGCCTGCCCACTCGGCGTCCGCATGGTAGAGAAGCGCCACCGGGGTCGTTGCACGCCC
>URGF01000182.1 GCA_900547285.1 uncultured Collinsella sp. | reverse complement strand
CAAGGGCCCCGGCAAGCGGCTC
The DNA here is from genome assembly GCA_900547285.1 of uncultured Collinsella sp. Classification (GTDB taxonomy): domain Bacteria; phylum Actinomycetota; class Coriobacteriia; order Coriobacteriales; family Coriobacteriaceae; genus Collinsella. The sequence goes on along the minus strand of URGF01000182.1, from coordinate 2,578 downwards.
GAGCGTCAGCAAAAACGGGTAGTTCCACGGCGCCATGATGAGTGTGACGCCATAGGGCACGGTTTGCGTTTTGCACACACTCACGGCGTTGGCAAGGTCACACGGATGCAGGCGCGGACGACTCCATCGCGCCACATGAGCGATCTGATGACGAATCTCGGAAAGTGATGTGCCAATCTCGCACATATAGGCCTCGTCATGCGACTTTCCCAAATCGGTCTTGAGCGCATGGGCAATATCGGCCTCGTGGGCCCGTACCGCATCGCGTAAACTCACGAGCGCACGACGTCGAGCATCGGCATCAAACGTGGCGTGCGTCTTAAAGTAGGCGCGCTGATCGCCGACGATGCGCGCAATTTCCTCGGTGTTCATGAGCCCTCCTAGTTCTCGTCCTCAAACATACCACCCGCAACGACCTCGTACATATGCTCGAGCTCCAAACGGTCCATTAAAAGCGGAACGGGGTACAGGGGATTGGCCTCGGCATCGGCATGCGTCGCCATCTCAGGAATGTCGGAGCGGCGAATGCCTGAAACATATCTGGGGATTCCCAGGGTCTCGTTCATGCGGTCGACCCAATCGATAAAGGCCTCGGCCGCCAGGCTGTCCTGCGCGTTAGCCGGCGCGATACCGGCCATGCGGGCGAGATCGGCAAGCTTGGGAGCGGCAGCGTCACCATAAGCGCGAAGCATGTGCGGCAGGATGATCGCGTTGGCCAAACCGTGTGGAATTCCGTATCGGCCGCCCAGACTGTGCGCGATGGCATGCACATATCCAACATAGGAGCGCGTAAAGGCAACACCCGCCTTATACGCCGCCGAAATCATATTGCGGCGCGCACGCATGTTACCGCCATGCTCATAGGCCTCCAGCAAATTGTCGTGGATGAGCTGAACCGCCTGACGCGCCATCTTGCGCGTGTAGGACGTGGTGCTACGGCCGATAAAGGCCTCGACAGCATGCGTCAGGGCATCCATACCCGTCTGCCCCGTAATGGACGCCGGCAACCCACGCGTAAACTCGGGGTCGTGCACCGCAAAACGTGGGATGAGTACAAAGTCGTTAATGGGGTACTTGTAATGCGTCTCGTCATCGGTAATTACCGCCGCAAGCGTGACCTCGCTTCCCGTGCCTGCCGTGGTGGGAACGGCGATGAGCAGCGGCAGACGACGATGAATGCGCAACAGGCCGCGCATCTTGTTGATGGGCTTCTTTGGCTGCGCGATGCGTGCCCCCACGCCCTTGGCGCAGTCCATGGCCGAACCGCCGCCAAAACCAATAATGGCCTGGCAGGCGTTCTCTCGATACAGGGACGCTGCTTCCTCCACATTCGAGACCGTGGGGTTCGCACGTGTTTCGGCATAGACCGCAGCGCTAATTCCCTTGGACGCGAGCGCTGTCTCGAGCGGTGCCGTGAGCCCCAGACGGGCAATGCCGGGATCCGTCACGATAAGAACATGCCGTATTGAACGCTTTTGAAGCACTGCGGGCACTTCCTCAGCATGCTCTAAAATGCGTGGCTCGGTATAGGGCAGCACCGGCAATGCGATGCGAAAAACCGTTTGATACGTTCGGCACCAGGCGCGGCGGGCTAGATGCATAAAGGAAGCTCCTTCATTTGTTGATTGGTCAACATTTGCTCGACCGATTGTACTCATCGGCGTCCGTATATGGCTTGCCAATCGTTAATCAATCAACATCTTCACATGCTTAAATTGTTTTATTAAAAATCATTCCTAATAGGCTTCACATTTGGTTGCATTTATGGATAATAGAACCCGTCAAGACGCACGTCCGGAGAGGGCCCTTACGGGACCGGACGAGCGCACCATCGCCATCGATCGAAAGGATCGAATCATGAAGTTTGTTTGCCCCGTTTGCGGTTATGTGGAAGAGTTCGACGGCGACCAGCTGCCCGAGGATTTCAAGTGCCCCCAGTGCGGCGTTCCCGGCTCTCGCTTCCTGAAGCAGGAGGAGGGCCAGCTCGAGTGGGCTGCCGAGCACGTCGTGGGCGTCGCCAAGATGGAGGGCGTCTCCGAGGACATCGTTGCCGATCTGCGCGCCAACTTTGAGGGCGAGTGCTCTGAGGTCGGTATGTACCTGGCCATGGCTCGCGTCGCTCATCGCGAGGGCTATCCCGAGATCGGCCTGTACTGGGAGAAGGCTGCCCACGAGGAGGCAGAGCATGCCGCCAAGTTCGCTGAGCTCCTGGGCGAGGTCGTGACCGACTCCACCAAGAAGAACCTCGAAATGCGCGTTGAAGCCGAGAATGGCGCCACCGCCGGCAAGACCGATCTTGCCAAGCGTGCCAAGGCCGCTGGTCTCGATGCCATCCACGACACCGTGCACGAGATGGCTCGCGACGAAGCTCGCCACGGCAAGGCTTTCGCTGGCCTGCTCAAGCGCTACTTTGGCTAAGCCAACTGCCTGAGACATAACCTCTAGCTCGATGAGGCCCGGACCGCATGGTTCGGGCCTTCTTCGTGAACTTATTGCAGCTGCTCTTGAAGAACACTGAGCGACTGAGGGCTCAGGTCGTCGTATTGTATGAGGACGCGAGATGGAGCGTTCTTAGTCG
>URGF01000181.1 GCA_900547285.1 uncultured Collinsella sp. | reverse complement strand
TGGCGCTTCGTGCCGAGCGCTCGACCGAGGAGCTCTATGCCGCCCCCGCTGTGCTCGATGCCGCCCTCGCCACGCTCTCCGTCACGCTGGCCGCCATGCACGGGGCCGCGCCCAAGCAGACGGGTTTCACGCCGGGCGAGGTCGCGCATGCCGCCTGGCCGACAGCGGGCGAAGACGTCGCGTCCGCGCTCGTTCTCGAGGGCTGTGCGCGCGGCGTGTGCACCGTCGACGGTGCCGAGGTGTTCGACCCGCACTCTGCCGCTGCGGCGATACGTGTGGTGCGCGAGGCGAGCCAGCGCATCGTGGCCGCCCTCGACGAGGCGGGTCTCGGTGCGGCGACGCTGCCCGAGGTGGGTGAGCGTCTGCAGCTCGATCGCGACACCATGACGCGTGCCCTGCGCGAGCTTTCGCTCAACCGCGCGATCGTTAAGATCGAACGCGACGTTGCCTTGTCTGCCGCCGCCGAGGCCCATGCACGTGAGGTCGTCGCCGCGGCTATCGAGGCTGCTGGCGGCGTTGCCACGACGAGTGTGCTGCGCGAGGCCTTAGGCGTGTCGCGCAAACGAGCCATTAGCATCTTGGAGCACCTGGATGCGGTGCGTTTTACGACGCTCAACAAGGAGGCCGGCGGTCTCAGATCCCTGCGCTAGGGCTCCGAATCGCCGCTCGCCACAAAACCGGCCTATCTACTACGTTTAAGTGACTACCCTCGACCATTTCAAAAACCACAAAAACAAAACCGCAGGTAGATGACTTGCCGATGTTACGAAAAAGTGGGTATGGCTAACCCTTGCTGGTTAAACGTAGTAGATGGGCCGTTTTCGTGGCGCGACACTGCGCGTTTGGTAAAATACCGCCACGTTTGGGAACGGATGGGCTCCGGTGGGCCCCGCGGTCCTCAAAACCGTTGTGAGGCGTGCAAAACGTCTTGGATGTGTTCGATTCACATACGTTCCCGCCAACGCATCCTGCCAACCGCCACAAAGGTGCCTGTCCTCTTTGTGGTGGTATGGACCGCGTGGACGAAACAGCTTCGAAACACACGATTTGTACGTCAGGCACTCAAAAACGCCTCTACCTGCATCGTAATCAAAACGAAACATCTGCTCGTCTGCTTATACGAAACTTTCCCGCAACAGTGCGATATTATCCATACTCGATAAAGCTCGCGGCGCAGGGGGCGCCGCGACCAACATTTTTCGTTTCCCATCATTGGAGGAAGCATGAGCTACACGCAGAAAGTTCTCGACGAGCTCAAGGCCCGCTATCCCGAGCAGCCTGAGTTCATCCAGGCCGCGACCGAGATCCTCGGCACCATCCAGCCGGCGCTCGACGCCCATCCCGAGTACGAGGAGGCCGCCCTGCTGGAGCGCCTCGTCGAGCCCGAGCGCATCGTTATGTTCCGTGTCCCCTGGGTCGATGACCAGGGCAAGGTTCAGGTCAACCGCGGCTATCGTGTCGAGTTCAACTCTGCCATTGGACCCTACAAGGGCGGTCTGCGCTTTAACCCGACGGTCACCCTGGGTATGCTCAAGTTCCTGGGTCTGGAGCAGATCCTCAAGAACAGCCTGACCACCCTTCCCATGGGCGGCGGCAAGGGCGGCTCCGACTTTGACCCCAAGGGCAAGTCCAACAACGAGATCATGCACTTCTGCCAGTCCTTCATGACCGAGCTCTATCGCCACATCGGCCCCAACACCGACGTTCCCGCCGGCGACCTGGGCGTTGGCGGCCGCGAGGTTGCCTACATGTTCGGTCAGTACAAGCGCCTGACCAACGAGTGGACCGGCGTCCTTACCGGCAAGGGCCTCTCCTTTGGCGGCTCGCTCGCCCGTACCGAGGCCACCGGCTACGGTCTGGTCTACTTTGTGGACGAGTACCTCAAGAGCCGCGGCGAGTCCTTCGAGGGCAAGAACGTCGTCGTTCACGGCTCCGGTAACGTCGCTATCTACGCGGTCCAGAAGGTCGCCCAGCTCGGCGGCAAGGTGCTGGCCTGCTCCGACACCCACGGCTGGGTCGAGGACCCCGACGGCATCGACTACTCCGTGCTCGAGCACGTCTACAACCAGAAGCGCTCCGGCCACGACAAGGGCGTCACGCTCGCCATGTACGTTGACGAGAAGCCCGGTGCCGTGTGGCACGAGGGCGACGGCCGCGGTGTGTGGCAGCTGCCCTGCGACATCGCGCTGCCCTGCGCTCGCGAGAACACGCTGCTGCTCGAGGACGCCCAGGCGCTCGTCGCCAATGGCTGCAAGGTGGTCGGCGAGGGCGCGAACATGCCCACGACCATCGAGGCCACGACCTACTTCCAGGAGAACGGCGTCGCCTTTATGCCCGGTAAGGCTGCCAACGCCGGCGGCGTGCTCGTGTCCGGCCTCGAGATGAGCCAGAACGCCGAGCACCTGTCCTGGACCTTCGAGGAGGTCGACGGCAAGCTCGAGCAGCTCATGCGCGGCATGTTCCACAACGTGGACGACACCGCCAAGGAGTATGGCCAGGAGGGCAACTTTGTCATGGGCGCCAACATCGCCGGCTTCCTGAAGGTTGCCGACGCCATGCTCGCCCAGGGCGTCTGCTAAATCTTCGCTCGAAATAGCATGTGATGAGGCTCCCAGCCATTCCGGCTGGGAGCCTTTT
>URGF01000180.1 GCA_900547285.1 uncultured Collinsella sp. | reverse complement strand
ATCATGGCCCACATCGATGCCGGTAAGACCACCACGACCGAGCGTATTCTTTACTACACCGGTAAGACCCACAAGATCGGTGAGGTCCATGAGGGCGCTGCCACCATGGACTGGATGGTTCAGGAGCAGGAGCGCGGCGTAACCATTACCTCCGCTGCTACCACGTGCTTCTGGAACAAGGACGGTAAGGACTACCGCATCCAGATCATCGACACCCCGGGCCACGTTGACTTCACCGCCGAGGTCGAGCGCTGCCTGCGCGTCCTCGATGGCGCTGTCGCCGTCTTCGACGCCGTTGCCGGCGTTCAGCCCCAGTCTGAGACCGTTTGGCGTCAGGCTTCTACCTTCAACGTCCCCCGCATCGCCTTCATCAACAAGTATGACCGCGTGGGCGCTGACTTCTTCAACGCTATCGAGACCATGAAGGATCGTCTCGACGCCAACGCCGTGGCCGCTCAGGTCCCGATGGGCGCCGAGGACAACTTCTGGGGCGTCATCGACCTGGTCACCATGACTGCATGGGACTTCAAGGCCGACGAGAAGGGTATGACCTACCCCGAGCCGATGGACGAGATCCCGGCTGAGTTTGCCGACATCGCTGCCACCAAGCGCGAGGAGCTCCTCGACGCTGCTGCCAGCTTTGACGACGAGCTCATGGAGAAGATCCTCATGGAGGAGGACTTCACCGTCGAGGAGCTCAAGGCTGCTCTGCGCAAGGGCGTTCTGGCCAACGAGCTCAACCTCGTCTTCGTGGGTTCCGCCTACAAGAACAAGGGCGTTCAGGAGCTGCTCGACGCTGTCGTCGACTACCTGCCCAGCCCGCTTGACGTCGAGGCCGTCACCGGTACCGATCCGGACACCGGCGAGGAGATTCAGCGTCATCCTTCCTTCGACGAGCCCTTCTCCGGCCTGGTCTTCAAGATCATGACCGACCCGTTCGTCGGTAAGCTCACCTACGTCCGCGTTTACTCCGGCCGCGCCGAGTCCGGCTCCTACGTTGTCAACGCTTCCAACGGTCAGCGCGAGCGCCTCGGCCGCATCCTCGAGATGAACGCCGCCGAGCGTATCGACCGTGACGACGCTGCCGCCGGCGACATCGTCGCTTGCGTCGGCTTCAAGAACTCCACCACCGGTGACACCCTGTGCGCCGAGGGCAAGGAGATCGTCCTCGAGAAGATCGAGTTCGCTAAGCCCGTTATTGACGTTGCCATCGAGCCCAAGACCAAGGCCGAGCAGGACAAGATGTCCCTTGCTCTGACCAAGCTCGCCGAGGAGGACCCGACCTTCCAGGTGTCCACCAACCACGAGACCGGCCAGACCATCATCGCCGGCATGGGCGAGCTGCACCTGGAGATCATCGTCGACCGTCTGCTCCGCGAGTTCAAGGTTGACGCTAACGTCGGTAAGCCCCAGGTTGCCTACCGCGAGACCGCTGGTCACGACGTCGAGAAGGCTGAGGGCAAGTTCGTCCGTCAGTCCGGCGGTCGCGGTCAGTACGGCCACGCCGTCATCAAGCTCGAGAAGATGGAGGAGGGCTTCGGCTACGAGTTCGTCAACGCTATCGTCGGTGGCGTCGTGCCCAAGGAGTACATCCCGTCCATCGACAAAGGCATCCAGGAGGCCCTGAACACCGGTGTTATCGCCGGCTTCCCGGTCCTCGACGTTAAGGTCACCCTGTTCGACGGTTCTTACCACGAGGTCGACTCCTCCGAGGCCGCCTTCAAGATCGCCGGTTCCATGGCTATCAAGGACGCCCTCAAGAAGTCCGATCCGCAGCTGCTCGAGCCGATCATGGCTGTCGAGGTCGAGACCCCCGAGCAGTACATGGGCGACGTTATGGGCAACCTCTCCGGTCGCCGCGGCAAGATCGAGGGCATGGAGGATCGCAAGAACAGCAAGCTCATCCGTGCCAAGGTGCCGCTGGGCGAGATGTTCGGTTACGCTACCGACCTTCGCTCCCAGACCCAGGGCCGTGCATCCTACACGATGCAGTTCGACTCTTATGAGCCCGCGCCCAAGTCCATCGTGGACGAGGTCATGAGCAAGAACGCCTAAGTTCGAGCTCCCTGTTACGTAATCCTGCGAGAACATCTCTCGCACTCTTTGGAGGTTTAAGTTGGCTACCCAGAAGATCCGCATTCGCCTCAAGGGCTATGATCACGAGGTCGTCGATCAGTCCGCGAAGCTCATCGTCGAGACCGCTCAGAAGACCGGCGCTCGCGTTTCCGGTCCTGTCCCCCTGCCCACCGAGCGCAACCTGTACACGGTTATCCGCTCGCCGCACGTGAACAAGGACTCCCGTGAGCAGTTCGAGATGCGCACCCACAAGCGCCTCATCGACATCCTCGACCCCACCTCGGGCACCGTTGATTCGCTTATGCGTCTCGACCTCCCCGCTGGCGTCGACATCGACATCAAGCTCTAAGCGATACCGCTCATAGCTTACAGAGCCCCGCTGCCATTACGGTAGCGGGGCTCTTTTGTTTTGCATGACGGGTTTGGACTGCTGGGTAATGCTGCCGAGCGGGTGGCTGCGGCTCCCTATTCGCTCAAGGGGCGCAGCGATGCCTCCTCAAAATGGAAGGATCGCAAGTCGTCTTCTGTCTCGATGCACGCGCGACCAAAGTCATCGACCGTTTGAAAGATGCCACGC
>URGF01000179.1 GCA_900547285.1 uncultured Collinsella sp. | reverse complement strand
TACCTATGTGATGGACCTCATTGTCGACCGCGTTCAAGCCGGTCCCGCGGCGGGGGACCAGGTGTTTGAGGTCTTCGGCCCCTATATCCTGGCGCTCGTACTCGTTAACCTGGTGGGTCAGATCCTCTCCAAGCTACAGGACTACACCGTCTACAAGCTCGAGATCGCAGGCAACTATCACCTGGCGCGTTTATGCTTCGACACGCTCTCCAACCAATCCATGACATTCCATACCAGCCGCTTTGGCGGATCGCTCGTGAGCCAGACGAGCCGTTTTATGAGCGGCTACACGGGTCTGGTCGACGTGACGGTGTATTCGCTCATCCCCACCATCACCTCGGTCATCTGCACGGTGGCGGCACTCGCCCCGGTGGTGCCGACGTTTACCGTGATCCTGGTGTGCATCATGGTCGTCTACATCGCGTTTGTCTGGCTTATGTACAAGCGCATCATGCCGCTTTCGGCCGCGACGTCCGCCGCGCAGAACAAGCTCTCGGGTGTGCTCTCCGACGCGGTCACGAACATCTTGGCCGTCAAGACCTGCGGGCGCGAGGACTTTGAACGCGATCTGTTCGACGCCGCCGATCGCGCCGCGCGCGACGCCGAGACGGTCTCGATGCACGCCATGATGCAGCGCAACTTTACGACCTCGGGCCTCATCGTCATCACCATGGCCGTGGTGAGTGTGTTCGTGGCGGGCGGCAACGCGTGGTTTGGCATCTCGGCCGGCTCGCTCGTCATGATCTTTACCTACACCTATAACCTCACCATGCGCCTGAACTACGTGAGTTCCATGATGCAGCGCATCAACCGCGCGCTCGGCGATGCGGCCGAGATGACGCGCGTGCTGGACGAGCCACGTTTGGTGGCAGACGACCCGGACGCCCCTGAGCTCAAAGTGACCGAGGGCGCGATTGATTTTGAGCACCTGAGCTTTGCGTACCGTGACGCTGCGGCGGGCGAGAGCGTGTTCGATGACCTGACACTTCATGTGGCAGCGGGCCAGCGCGTGGGCCTGGTGGGCAAATCGGGCTCGGGTAAGACGACGCTCACAAAGTTGCTGCTGCGCCTGGACGATGTCCAGGGCGGCCGCGTGCTCGTGGACGGTCAGGATGTCTCGCGCTGCACGCAGCAGAGCCTGCGCCGCCAGGTTGCCTACGTGCCGCAGGAGGCACTGCTGTTCCACCGCTCCATTCGCGAAAACATTGCCTACGGTCGTCCCGGCACCACTGATGAGCAGATTCGCGAGGCAGCGCGCCTGGCCAACGCCCTGGAGTTTATCGACCGCTTGCCCCGTGGCTTTGACACCATGGTGGGCGAGCGCGGCGTCAAGCTCTCGGGCGGCCAGCGTCAGCGCGTGGCTATCGCCCGCGCCATCCTAACCGACGCGCCGATTCTGGTGCTCGACGAGGCGACCTCTGCCCTCGACAGCGAGTCCGAGGCGCTGGTGCAGGAGGCGCTCGAGAACCTGATGCGCGGCCGCACCTCCATTGTGGTGGCGCACCGCCTGTCCACCGTGGCGGCGCTCGACCGCATTGTGGTGCTGGCCGATGGCGAGATCGTCGAGGACGGCACGCATGCGCAGCTCGTCGAGGCGGGGGGCGAGTACGCGAGCCTGTGGAGCCGTCAGACCGGCGCATTCTTGGAGGCGTAAGCGTTTCGGACGTGGGACAATTGTGCCCATAAGTTTATTGTGCCGTTGAGTCGAGGAGTCGTTATGCCACGCGAGACCAATGCTGCCAAACGCGAGCGCGCCGTTGAGGTGTGCGAGCGCCTCAACCGTCGCTATGGCCCGGTCGAGTGCTTTTTGGACCACGAGAATCCCTTCCGCCTGCTGATCGCGGTGTTGCTCTCGGCGCAAACGACCGACGCGCAGGTCAACAAGGTGACGCCGAAGCTGTTTGCCCAGTGGCCCACGCCCGAGGCCATGGCCGGGGCGAGTGTGGCTGACGTGGCAGACACCATCAAGTCACTCGGCTTTTATAAGAGCAAGGCCAAGCACGCCGTGGAGGCCGCGCAGATGATCGTCGCCGACTATGGCGGCGAGGTGCCGGCCGACATGAAGGAACTCGTGAAGCTGCCGGGCGTGGGACGCAAGACGGCGAACATCGTGCTCAACGTGGGGTATGGCATCGTGGAGGGCATTGCGGTGGACACGCACGTCAACCGCATTGCGCATCGCCTGATGTTGAGTCCCAAGACACATGCCAAGGAGCCGCTCAAGACCGAGCAGGATCTGCTCAAGATTTTGCCGCACGAGTATTGGGAGTCGGTCAACCATCAGTGGATCACCTTCGGTCGCGAGATCTGCGACGCCCGCAAACCCAAGTGTGACGAGTGTCCGCTGGCAGATTTGTGCCCCAGCGTGCGCGTAGCGGGGTAGGGCGGAACGCATCTTCGTCTGGCGTTTTTTGCGGGGCTGGGTTTGCTCTTGAGCCGGAGTCCTCTCCATGCGCTACCATGACAGGCAATGAAATCCGCCGCATACCCGCCGAGCTTGCCCCGGCGGGCTTTTGGCGTTGCAATGCCGGAGGAACAGCATGCTCATTCACCGTATAGCCGCGCAGCTCTACACTGCCGAGGCCTTGCAGGCCGTCGAGGCCGGGCTCGATGCTGGCGAGGACGTGACGCTGGCTGTGTCGCAGTCGGGCCGCACGCTTATGGCGGCCGCCCAGTTTGCGCGCCGTCCGCGCCCGACGGTCTATATC
>URGF01000178.1 GCA_900547285.1 uncultured Collinsella sp. | reverse complement strand
AAAGGGCGGAGGCGGGGCATTCCCCGCCTCTTACACCACATCTCTGCGCGCTACCTTGGACCGCATCCCCTGGAGCCGAATTGACGGTCCTTTCCAGCCCCTGTGGGCAAAAAATGGCAAATATGAGTACTGTTACCTTTTTAGTAACAGCCAAAACAGCCCCATATGCTGCCCGCACGGCTTGCAAGCGCCCCTAAATTACTCAAATAGTTCTATAGCGGGCTTATATGTGTTAAGGTTAATGAACATATTTTCTGTTATGTCTATTATCTTATGCCGGCAATATGACACTACGATAGCAACAGTACTCATATTTGCCATTTTTTGTCCACAGGGCCTGGAAAAGGCCAACAGGGTAGTCATTGGGGACGTTCTTAAACGACCAGTCAAACAAGAACGTCCCCAACGACTACTTAAAAACGGGAGATTATCCACTCTCATTCTGCGAGCACTCATTTAAGTCTGTCCCAAATGAGTGCCCGGCAGCAACGGGACCGCCGATGTCTTGGCAGAGTCAGCGAAAACCCGCGTAACTAAACCCGCTCCGCGATCTCGTGAATGAGATAGTCGGTCTTTTCCCAGCCCAGGCACGGATCGGTGATCGACTTGCCAAAGACACCGCCGTCGACCGGCTGGTTGCCGTCCTCAAGGTAGGACTCGATCATAAAGCCCTTGACCAGCCTTGAAATGACTTCGTTGCGGCGGCAGCTGTCGAGCACCTCCTTGCAAATGCGATACTGCTCCAGCGGACGCTTGCCCGAGTTGTCGTGGTTGCAGTCGATGACCGCTGCCGGATTGGCATAGCCGGCGTGCTCGGTATAGCGCTCGGCCAGGCGCTCGAGGTGCTCGTAGTGGTAGTTGGGGTAGGTGCGCCCATCGAGACCGATGTAGCCACGCATAACGGCGTGCGCGAGCGGATTGCCGTCGCACTCGACCTCCCAGTTGCGGAAGATGAAGCTCTGGTGCGCCTGCGCGGCGTAAATGGAGTTGAGCATAACGGTGGTAGAGCCGGCAGTGGGATTCTTCATGCCGACGGGTACCGAAATGCCGCTCGACACCAGACGGTGCTCCTGGTTCTCGACCGAGCGCGCGCCCACAGCGACGTAGCTCAGCAGATCGACAAGGTACTGATAGTTAGAGGGGTAGAGCATCTCGTCGGCGGTAAAGAAGCCGGTCTCCTCGATGACGCGCAGGTGCATGTGGCGAATGGCCTTGACGCCCTCGAGCAGGTCATCGGGCGCCTCGGGGTCGGGATTGTGCAGTAGACCCTTGTAGCCGGTACCCTTGGTGCGCGGCTTGTTGGTGTAGACACGCGGGATGATGATGAGCTTGTCCTTGACCTCCTCGGCGGTTTTGGCCAGGCGGTTCATGTACTCGAGGACCGAATCCTCGCGATCGGCAGAGCACGGGCCGATGATGAGCACCTTGCGCGCGTCCTCGCCGGTAAAGACCTTGGCGACCTCGGCGTCGAATGCCTGCTTCTTAGCGGTAAGCTCGGCGGAAAGCGGCATTTCCTCGCGGATCTCCATGGGGATCGGCAGCCTGCGTTTGAAATCCATGGCCATAGGGGCCTCCTCAATCTATAGAGAGAGCAAAAAGCGTATTGTCGAGTGCTCGGCATTATCCGCTGTCGCACGCTAAAGTGCAAGCACAGCCTACTAAAAAGGGAATGAATCGACACAAGGGCCCGCTCACCACGAGAGTGGATAATCTCCCGTTTTTGGCCCATGTTCGCGCTCAAAGTGGGAGATTATCCACTCTCGTCGGGCAAGCGTCCGAAAATCCTCACTCGTGACCCCTTTTCCTCCGTCCCCGAGGGATCGGGGCTCGCCTGCCGAATGATTGATGCGGGCGCCCTGCGGCCATGTCACACTCAGAGGTGGCCTGACCCAACTTGGAAGGAGCCTCCATGAGCCTTGACAACGTAACCCTGCGCGCCGCCACGCTCGACGACCCGGATGGTATCGCCGCCATCTACAACCGGCTGTGGTGCAACACGCTACGCAACCGCGGCGACGTCGAAGCTGCCGATTTCTGCGCGCGATTTAACATTGCCATGCAGCTGCAGCGCTCCCCTATCGCGCTCGTTGCCGAAGCTGAAGGCCGCATCATCGCCGCCTGCTGCATCGGCACCTTTGAAGACGGCAAACCACGCAAAAACCCGACGTGGAAGCCTTGCTACGACGAGCTATTCGCTCAGGCAACCGAGATGGCAAAGACCGCCGATGCCAAACTCGAGGGCTCGCTCTTTGGCGACAGTCGCGAAAAGGCCACGGCCGATCGCTTTGCCGCCACGGGCAACGAGTATGCCCAGGGCCAGCTCAACCTGATCATCATTGTGCCCGAGTGGCAGGGCAAGGGACTCGGCCGCGAGCTCATCGACCTTGCGCGCGCCGAACTCGCCAAAGCCGGGTGCACCAAGTTCTTCCTGATGAGCGACTGCAACTCTGACTGGCAGTTCTACGAGCACCTCAACATGAAACGCATCCTGGAGGATCACAGCCAAGACACCGGCGACGGCTTTATCGTCTACATGTACGGAGGCGACACGCAGGATTAGCCTGAGTGCCGCCTCATGGGCTTTCTCCAAAACAGCCCAAACCAATCAGCCACGCCAAAAGGGACACGCCAAAAAGGGACAGGTTTATTTTGGCAGGTTTTATCTGGGCAAACGCCAACCGCCGCGAGGAAGTTGCCTTCCCTCACGGCGGTCTTCTAGCAGTCA
>URGF01000177.1 GCA_900547285.1 uncultured Collinsella sp. | reverse complement strand
GGTCGATCGCCCAACCCCAATCGCTCTTCTTGAGGTACTCGTTGCCGGCGCCACCAAAGATGTTGCCCTGCTCCAGCAGCACCGGGTCAGCCGTGGCCGTGGCGCTCATGTAGTAGCTAAAGCTGTAGAAGTCGACCTTGCCGGCGGCCAGCGTGGCGGCGTCCTCGGGCGAAACCTCCACGTGCACGCCTTCGCGGCGCCACACGCTGGGCGCCCACGAGGGATACGCACCGCGCACCTGCACGTCGCCGCAGTAGAAGTTCATCTCGCGCTGCTGCTTTTGTGCGGCCAGAACGTCTGCCGGATTGCACGTGTGCGGGTAGCAGGCGTTGCCGGCGATCATGCAGCCGATCTTGTTCTGGGGATCGATCTGATGGCCCATGGTGACGCACTTGGCGCTCGCCAGGAACTGATGGTGCAGGGCATCGAAGCGCGCCTGCGGGTCGTCCCAGTCGCAGTCGCCAAAGGCCATGGGCGTGTCGGTTGCCTCGGGCACCATGCCGCCGCCCATCACGCCGCCAAAGCCGCCCATGAGCAGGCAATTGATTTCGTTAAAGGTGAGCCAGTAGCGCACCAGGCCCTTGTACTCGGTCATGACGGTGCGGGCGTAGTTGAGGTAGAAATCGATGAGCTTGGGGTTCTTCCAGCCTCCGTAGTTTTTGGACAGACCATAAGGCAGCTCATAGTGGCTAAGGGTGACCATGGGCTCGATGCCCTGCTCCTGACAGGCCTGGAACACACGGCGGTAGAACTCGATGCCGGCCTGGTTGGGCTCGGCCTCGTCGCCGTTGGGGAAGATACGGCTCCAGTTGATGGACATGCGGTAGCACTTAAAGCCCATCTCGCCAAAAAGCTTGATGTCGTCGAGGTAGTGATGGTACATATCCACGGCCTCGTGGCTGGGATAGTGGTACTGGGGCAGGATGCCGTCGGTGATGTGGCGCGGCTCGGAGACCGTACCGCCGGTCATGATGTCGGGAACGCCGAGGCCCTTGCCGTCCTCGTTGTATCCACCTTCGCACTGATTGGCGGCAGTGGCGCCGCCCCACAGAAATCCATCGGGAAAAGCCATGTTGGCTCCTTTCGTACGTGTTTAGAGAGGTTGCGCGGGCGCCGAAACGGCGTCCACGAGGTAATTTGCGTCCCGCTCGGGGTCCGAGCGGAAACCGCCGCCACGAAACCGGCCTATCTACTACGTTTTACCGCGAATCACCGACCACACCGCAATTGTCAATAATAAAACCGCAGGTAGAAGGCTTGACGGTTTTCGGAAAACCGCCGTGTGGTTGGCCCCTGCCACTTAAACGTAGTAGATGGGCCGGTTTCGTGGCGAGGCATGTTGCGGGACGCGCGCGGACCGGCCGATCGAAACTATGCCGGCTTAAGATATGCGGACGGAACTGACGGAGACGACGTTTGCCCAGATAAAACCGACCAAAATAAACCTGTCCCTTATTGGCAGGTTCAAAACTATGCCGGTTTACGGGGCAGAACCAGCGCCCCTTGAGCATGCCAGAAACGGCAAGGACAAAACCGCAGGTAGGAAGCTTGTCAGTTTACGGAAAAACGGGGTATGGTCAGCGCTCACCGTTTCAGCCCCGTAATCCGGCATGGTTTTGATTTTGGGCAGTCGCTCGGACGAGCGCATGGCATCTAGCCCCTTTGAAAAAAGCCGGCGGGGCGCTCCCCCGCCGGCTTGGTACCGAGTCTTTGTCGTTTGGGTTACTTAGCAGCCTCGGGCTTGTAAGTGACAAACTCGATTGCGAAGCCCACGGCGGCACCCACGAGCGAGGCAACGATAGCCCAGATCATGTGGTTGATGCCGTTAACACCGGAGGGGTCGATGAAGGACAGCCAATTGAAGACGCCCAGACCACCGGACATGTACACCACGGCGCCGGAGAGACCAATGATGAGGCCGCCCACAGCAGAACCGATGCTGGCGTTGATGAAGGCTTTCTTATCGGGCAGGGCGACACCGTAGATAGCGGGCTCGGTGACACCAAAGAAGAAGGCGGAGATCATGGCCGGCAGCGCGATGCCGCGGAACTTCTCGTCCTTGTTCTTGAGATACATGGCAAAGAGCACGGCACCCAGCGAGAAGGAGTGGGCGATAACGGAGCCCAGGATGTAGTCGTGGCCCAGAGTGGACAGGTTGACCAGCGCGATGGGCACGAGCGACCAGTGGAAGCCAAAGATGACCAGGCACATCCAGAAGGCACCGACGAGGGTGCAGCCCAGGAGGGAGCCGATCATGGGCAGGCCAAACAGCAGCGCGAAGAACTCACCAAGCAGGTTGGTGATGAGCGTGGCGATGGGGCCAATGACCAGATAGCCAAGGGTGACGGTAACGGTGACGACGATCAGCGGGGTGAAGAACATCTTCATAGAAGCGGGCATCCACTTCTTAACCCAGTGCTCGAGGGTGGAGCCGAACCAGACCATGAGCAGGATGGGGATAACGGAGCTGGTGTAACCCGAGGCAGGCATGATGAGCGGCAGGCCCAGGAACGTGGTGTACCAAGAGAAGGTGCCGGCAAAGCCGAGCTCGACGGAGCCGACAACCTCGCCCGAGGTCAGGGCAACCATGGTGGGATACACCAGGGCAAAGGCGATGGCCATGCCGTTGAACTCGCTCATCTTGAACTTCTTGGCCGCGGTAAAGCCAAGCACCACGGGCAGGAAGTAGAACATGCCGTCAGCGACGGTGTAGAGCAGCGTGTAGGCGCCGTCGTTGGCAAAGCTCGGGACCAGGAAGGTAGCGAGCGCCAGCAGGCCCTT
>URGF01000176.1 GCA_900547285.1 uncultured Collinsella sp. | reverse complement strand
TCACCCGGCGCCGCCGCGCCCGAATAGATGCCGATGCACGGCACGCCCATCGCGTGCGCGCCCTCCACATCGTTAAAGCGATCGCCGATCATCACGGCATCGTCCGCCGTCGCGCCGAGCGCCGCCAGGGCATCGCGAACCGAATCGGCCTTGGTCTCGCGCCCCTGCGGAGGATTCATGCCAACCACGGCTTCGAACTGAGAAAGACCAAGCTCATGCACCATGTCGATGCACTTTGCCTCCATGCGCGACGTCGCGACGGCCATGCGATGACCTTGCGCCGCCAAGCCATCGAGCAGCTCGGGGATTCCGTCGAACACGGGATACTCTTCCGGTCCCAGCTCATCAAAAAAGGCGCGGTACTCGTCGGCCACCACGAGAGCCTCCTCGCGCGTAAAGCCGTAAAAGTCGTGGAAGCTCTTCCACAGCGGAGGCCCGATCATGCGACGCAGGTCACCCATCCGCGCCTCCGAAAACCCGCGCGCAGCCAGCGTCTTGCGCGTCGAGGTCATCACTGCCCGACCCGTATCGGCCACCGTGCCGTCAAAATCGAACAGCACAACCGGCCGCTCGCAAAGTTGCAATGCCGCCATCGGCACCCCTCTTCCCCAGTTGATGATTTCCACACCACCGCTTCAAACTGTTGACTATTCAACAATTGAACCTAGCAATGTAGAGCAACTCCACTATACTTGTCGCACTTTGCTCTCAGAAGGCGGCGCGCAAGCGCCCCAACGAAAGGTGCAATTATGTCTTTTGCCATCATAACCGACTCCACGTCGGACATCTCCCCTGCCCGCGCCCAAGAGCTCGGCATTTACGTGATTCCACTGCATGTGATTATCGAGGGCGAGGACCTGCTCGACCAAGTGCAGATTACCGCCGAGGAATACGTCGCCCGCATGGCTGGCTCCGAGCAGCTGCCACACACCTCGCAGCCGAGCGCCGGCGAGTTTAAGGCACTCTTTGACCGCGTGCTCGCCGACGGCCACGATAGTGCCATCTTTATCTCGCTGTGCAGCGAGTGGTCCGCCTGCTATTCCAACGCATGTCTGGTCGCCGAGACCCACGAGCTCGACGTGCGCTGCATCGATTCGCGCACCGGCTCGGGTGCCGAGGGCCTGCTGGTGGAGTACGCGCTGGCCATGCGCGAGGACGGTCGCAGCCTGGACGAGACCGAGGCGCAGATCCGCGCGACGCTGCCTGACGCCCATCTGCTGCTGATTCCGCGCACGCTCGAGAACCTCGTTAAGAACGGCCGCGCGCCCAAGCTCGCCGGCCAGCTCACGCAGATGCTCAACATTCGCCTGGCAGTTTCGCCAGAGTGGAAATCGGGCGAGATCAAGGCCGTCAAAAAGGGCCGCGGCGCCAAGCGCATCGTCGCCAACACCATGGCAGATTGCCTCGCGTTTTTGGACGAGCACCCGGGCTCAAGCGTGCGCGTGCTCACGACCGGCGCCGCCGAGGAGCAAGAGCTCGTCAACCAAGCGCTAGCAGGCCAGGACTACGTGGACGCCGGCACTGGCCCCATCGGCTGCACCATCGCCACCCACGTAGGCGTAGACGCCATCGCCATCAGCTACTGCCCCCGCTACCAGCCCATCCACTAGGGGCACCTTTACCTCTTGCGGTGGAATAGGGACTGTTTTTGGCTTATTAGCCGCCAATCAATCCCTATTCCACCGCAACTTAGAAATCGGCGATCAGCCCAGCGGACCCTGAAACAGTTCCTGATGAGTGCCCATTCTCACCAGCCTAATCACTGGGTTAGTCTTATGGGGAAGATAAAGAACGACCACATCGACCAAGCCATCGGATAGGTGGAAATCGATGTGGCCGTTGTAGTTTCCGCCCGGGTTTGAGAGCTCGTGGGCGCCATACTCCGCCGGAAGTGACCCATGAGCCACAAGCTCTGCAACCGCCGCTTTAAACTCACTTTTTAGCTGCGGATGCATGCGCATCGTTCGTTTGTAGTCCACCTTAAATTGAGCCTCGACTTTAATCTCGAACATCGCTATTCCTCATCGAGGAATGACATAAGCTCATCAGCGTTATTGAATGACAGGCTATCGTCCGGCAAAATCCCCAGCTCATGAGCCTCGGCGATCACCATGGCGCGCCTCGTCACCTCGTTGGGCACCTCCGCCCTTCCTACAATCTCAAAAGGAATCTTTCGCTGATTTACCAGCTGCCGAACGGCAAGATTGAGATAGGAATTGAGGCTGAGGCCGACCGAATCCAAGAACTCAGTCGCCTGCTCCTTGAGCCCCTCTTCGATTCGAACCGTCGTAGGCTTAACTGTTGCTGTAGACATTTGCGACCTCCTCGCCCTCGTCTTTTACACCAGTATACCCAATATAAATGGCAATCTGATGTTAGATAACATCAGATTGCCATGCGTATTCATGTCGCGTGGGCACGATTGATCTACATCAGCCCGCTGAGCGCAATGTCAACGGCCTCGTTGAGGTCGTCGGTAATGTGTACCAGATCCGGATCGAGCGGGCTAATCATACCGGTGCTCATCACCGGGCCGTTGAGCCAGTCGAATAGGCCCTGCCAGTACTCGGTGCCCACCAGCACGAGCGGCATGCGCTTGACCTTGTGCGTCTGCACCAGCGTGAGAACCTCGAACATCTCGTCGAGCGTGCCAAAGCCGCCGGGAAATACGATGGCGCCCGAGCTGTACTTAACGAACATGGTTTTGCGCACAAAGAAGTAGCGGAAGTCCATGCCGAGGTTCACGTATTTGTTGAGCCCGTGCTCGTGCGGAAGCTCGATACCCAAGCCGACCGACTTGCCGTTGGCGCTCGCCGCTCCCCTGTTGGCCGCCTCCATGACGCCGGGACCACCGCCGGTGATAACCGCCACGCCGCGCTGGGCGATCTTGCGGCCAACGGCGCGTGCCGCCTTGTAGAGCGGATCGGTCTTGGGCGTGCGGGCACTGCCGAAGATGGTCACTGCAGGACCAAGCTCGGCAAACACGCCAAAACCA
>URGF01000175.1 GCA_900547285.1 uncultured Collinsella sp. | reverse complement strand
GTTCGGTCAGGTCCTGGGCTCGCTCGGAAAGCACATTAAGTGCTTTCCGGCTCGTGCGGAATCTACGAAAAACTTACCCGCCTCGCCCGGCCAGGTCCTAGGGTGACTTGCTTGCCGCCTAGATGGCGTCTTGGCGTCTAGATACTTGGCTGAATAATTATGGATGAAGGGAGTTCCTTGCTGAAAGGGACTCCCTTCTGGTTTGGCTGCTTTGGACCTGTGACTGTTTTTCTATTTCGCGTCGGCCCAGGTTATGCCGGTGCTGGCTTCGGCGATTAGGGGGACGCGGAGGTCTACTACGTGCTCCATGACGTCGCGGACCATGGTGGTTAGGCGCTCGACTTCATCGACGGGGCACTCAAAGTCCAGTTCGTCGTGTACCTGCAAGATCATGTGGGCGGCAAAGCCCTCCTCTTCCAGACGGCGGCTTACGCGGGCCATCGCGATCTTGATGATGTCGGCGGCGGTTCCCTGCATGGGGTGGTTCATGGCCGTGCGCTCGCCAAAGCCGCGGAGTTGCGGGTTTTTGGCCTTGAGCTCCGGAATATGACGACGGCGGCCGTACATGGTCTCGGCGTAGCCCGTCTGCTTGGCACGTGCCACCACGTTGTCGAGGAACGTGCGCACGCCTGGGTAGGCCTCGTAGTAGCGGTCGATCATGTCGCGCGCCTCGGCCATCGAGATATGCAGCGACTGCGACAGGCCGTAGGCCTGCTGACCGTACACGATGCCAAAGTTCACGGCCTTGGCGCGGCTGCGCAGGTCGGGCGTTACCTCGGACACCGGCACACCAAACACGCGCGCCGCCGTCTCGGCATGGAAGTCCTCGCCCTCGTTAAAGGCGCGCACCAAGTGCTCGTCACCCGAAAGATGAGCGAGCAGACGCAGCTCGATCTGCGAGTAGTCCACCGCCAAAAAGACACTTCCCTCGCCTGCCGAAAACGCCGTCTTGACGGTGCGCCCCAGCTCCGAGCGTGTCGGAATGTTTTGCAGATTGGGGTCGCTCGAAGACAGACGTCCCGTCGCGGTGATGGTCTGGTTGTACGTGGTGTGCACGCGGCCGTCACCACGGCGTAGCGGGCCCAGGGTGTCCAGATAGGTGGACTTGATCTTAGACTTCTCACGCCAGTCCAAGATCAGACGCACGATTTCGTGGTCACGCGCAAGGTCGCTCAGCACCTTGGCGTTGGTCGAATAATAGCCGCGCTTAGTCTTCTTGAGGCCCTTGGTCGGAAGCCCCATCACATCAAAGAGCACATGCGACAGCTGCATGGGACTGCCAATATTAAAGGTCTCGTCACCCGCCAGGTCGCGAATACTGCGCTCAACCTCGGTAATCTGGGTCGCCAGGCCCTCGGACAGACTGCGCAGGCGATCGGGGTCCACGAGCATGCCCGCGCGCTCCATCTTGGCAAGCACCGGCACGAGCGGCATCTCGATGCCATCGAACACGTTGGCGGCGTTCTCGCGGGCCATGCGGTCGCGCAGCGGTGCGACCAGCGCCAGCGTCAAGGCCGCCGTGCGAGCGGCGGGCGCCGGAGCGTCCTCACCGGCACCCCCTGCACCGCGCGCCGCAGGCAGCACCATCTGCAGATACGTATCGGCCAGATATGCCTCATCGAACTCGGAGCGATCGGAATCCAGCAGATAGGCAGCGACAACGGTATCGAAGATACGCGTGGAATCGGCAGCGAGCGGATCCATGAGCTCGGGCTCAGAAGAATCGATGGGCGAAAGCTCGTGCAGCAGCACCTTCATATCCGGGCTCGCCACGCGACCCTCCATAAACAGACGCGCGAGCACGCCAGCAATCACGCCGTGGACGAAGTTGAAGCCCTCAACCTCAGCCGCCGCGCAGCTGTCGCCCTCCTCGAGCGCGAACAGGCCCTTGGACGTCGCCAGCCACAGCGTGCGCGTCAGTCCAAAGAGCGCGCCCTCTTCCTTGTCGTCGTCCACCACGGCGGCGACCCACTCGCCGGCATCAATCGCGCGGGAGACCTCAGCCGCAACGGCACCAAGCGCGTCGGCATCGCCGGCGGCCGCGCGAACCATCGCAGGTATCTCAAACACACTAGAGGCAGCAGCAGCCCCGCCCTCGCCGCCGATCAGCGCCAAGAAACGGTTCTGCATGGCGGTGATACCAAGCGTACCCAGCGCCGCGGAAACCTCATCGGCAGAAAACGCCGGGAAGGACGTCGCCTCAAAGTCGAGCTCGACGGGCGCATCGGTGCGAATGGTTGCGACCTTGCGGCTCAGTAGTGCGTCGTCGATGTGTGCACGCAGGTTCTCGCCCATCTTGCCCTTGACCTCGTCGGCATGCGCGATGACTTCGTCCAGGCTACCGTACTGCGCAATGAGCGCACTCGCCTTTTTGGGGCCGATGCCCGGTACGCCGGGAATGTTGTCCGACGTATCGCCCTTTAGACCGTAAAAATCGGGCACGAGCGCCGGCGTAATGCCGTGATACAGGTCGTCCACGCTCTCGGGCGTCATGATCGCCACGTCGGACAGGCCCTTGCGGGTCGAGACAACGTTGACGTGCTCGGTCACGAGTTGATACATGTCGCGGTCGCCGGTCACCAGTAGCATGTCGCAGCCGGCCTCTTCACCCAGGCGCGCCATGGTTCCCAGGATATCGTCGCCTTCCCAGCCCTCGGACTGCAGAATCGGCACGTTGAGCGCGGTGAGCAGCTCCTTAATCATAGGGAACTGCGCATGCAGATCGGGGTCCATGGGCGGGCGTTGCGCCTTATACTGCGGCAGCATCTCCATGCGCACGCGCGGTTTGCCCTTGTCAAACGCCACGACCACACCGTCGGGGTTAAAGGCATCGATCATCTTAAGAAACATGTTCAGAAAGCCAAAGATCGCGTTGGTGGGGCGACCGTCCGGCGCGTTCATGGTCGGGGGCACGGCGTGGAAGGCGCGGTGCATGAGCGAGTTGCCGTCGATAACGGCAAAAGTGCGGCGCTTGTCAGACATATTAAATACCTCGCTTTGGGCTGGGCACGGTTTGCTCACTCCAGTTTACACG
>URGF01000174.1 GCA_900547285.1 uncultured Collinsella sp. | reverse complement strand
GCGGCGCTGCGCATCGCGCCTGCCACCCCCGCCAAAACCGCCGCGTCCTGCCTTGGCCGTAAAGGCACGCACGACGTTCTCATCGAGCAACTCATCGGTATCGACATGCTCACGCGGGGCAACTTCTTCCACAGCAGGCACGTCAGCGGGATCCTCGACGACAAAATCCTCGACGGACTCGGCAGGCTGCTCCTGGGCATCGCGGATCTCGGCATTGATGGTATAGAACGCCGGGCGCCCGTTAATGCCGCTACCCTCGATCTTGGTCACGATATTTGCCGCGATAAGCTCATCGCGCATCGCCTTGGTGTCACATTCCTTATCGACGGAGCGGAAAATTTGCGCCAGCGCGCTCGACTTGATCTTGAGCGCCTTGCGGCAAAGCAGGTCGTAGGCAACCAGCTTGGCACGCTCAGCAGAAAGCGATGTCTGGCTGCTCAGACGCTCAGCCAGGGCATCGACATTATTTTGGTTATCGGAATATACCGTCTTGGCCACGGGGCCCCTTTCATATGTACACATATACGTCTATATGGTACAACGCGCGCCCTTATCCACGCAAAACATCTGCGAGAACACTCGAGCGTCACCCGCTTTTGCATGAAAAAAGACCGAGCCCGCGAAGTCGCGGACCCGGTCTTTCCGAGTCAAATGGATGGGAGATTCAACCCGTCCGACCGACTAGGCCTTGGCGGCCTCGGCGTCGGCAGGAGCCTCAGCGGCAGCGGCGCGACCGTACTCGGCCTTGCCCATATCGGACCACTCGGGCTCCTCATCAGGCATGGAGCCAGCCTCCTTGCCGAAGAACTCCTTGAGGCAGTTGACGGCAACGATGAGGCCCAGGACCATCAGCAGGACGGCAAAGACGAGCTGCAGGCCCTTGGTGGCGGCGACGGAGACGGCGGCCGTGGTGGCGGTAGCCGGGATGGTACCGAAGAAACCGTAGGCCTGGACGGCGGTCATGCAGCCCATGGCGCTCTGGACCAGCGAGGTGAAGGTGCAGCAGAGCAGGAAGACGACGGGCACGTAGAGCATCCAGCCCTTGCGGCCGGTGCACTTGCAGAACACGGCGAGGGTGATCATGGTCATGCCGCCGAGCAGCTGGTTGGAAGCACCAAAGAGCGGCCAGATGTTGGCATAGCCACCAAAAGCGAGAGCGAGACCGGGAAGCAGGGTAACGACCGTGGCGAACCAGGGGTTGCCGAGGACCTTCATGTAGCCGGCCTTGGACTCGATGGCCAGGGCGTCGTTGGTCTGGGCAAAGAACTCGGAGAACGAGGTGCGGGCGATGCGGGCGACGGCGTCGAGCGAGGTCAGGGCCAGAGCGGAGACGTTCATGGTCATGAAGACGGTAGCGAGCGTGCCGTCAACACCGAAGGCCTGCATACCGCGGGAGATGCCGGCGGCGAAGATCTGGAACGGGGTGGAAGCGACACCGGCGTTGAGAGCGCCAGTACCGGCGGTGTTCATATCGGAGAACATGATGCCGGCGACGATGATGGCAAGGATGCCAACGAAGGACTCGACGATCATTGCACCGTAACCGACCTTGACGGCGTCCTGCTCCTTCTCGACCTGCTTGGAAGAGGTGCCGGAAGAAACGAGGCTGTGGAAACCGGAGAGAGCACCGCATGCGACGGAGACGAACAGGACCGGGAACATCATGCCGGAGGCAGTGGAGAAGCCGGTGAAGACCGGAGCGGTGATAGTGGCCTGACCGTTGACACCCAGGACGACGATGCCGAGGACAGCGCAGACGATCATGACGATCATCATGATGGAAGTGAGGTAGTCACGCGGGGTCTTGAGCATCTGGATGGGCATAGCGCCAGCGAAGACCAGGTAGACCATGACGACGGCGAACCACTGGAACTTATCCAGGTAGACCGGGAACTGCATACCGACGGCGAACATGAGAACCATGAGGATAACGCCGGTGACGAACTCGGCAGCGCCGGTGAGGTTGAACTTCTTCTGGGCCCAACCAAAGGCGATAGCGACGAAGGTGAACAGGATGGAGATGGTACCAGCGCAGCCGGCGGCATAGGACTTGGTGAAGTCGATGGCACCGGTAGCAGCACCAGAAGCGTCAACGGCCGGGGTGAACATGAACGTCTTGCAGACCATGTCGGTGAAGGCGGCGATGACGATGATGCAGAACAGCCAGCAGAACAGCAGGAACAGGCGACGGCCGGTCTTGCCGATATACTTCTCGATGAGCTGAGCGAGTGACTTGCCGTTGTTCTTCATCGAAGCGTACAGGGCACCAAAGTCGTGGACGGCGCCAAAGAAGATGCCGCCGACGAGGACCCAGAGCACGACGGGCAGCCAGCCAAAGGCCATGGCGACGATCGTACCCGTGACAGGGCCAGCACCGCAGATCGAGCTGAACTGGTGCGAAAACGCGGTGAAGGCGGAGACGGGCGAGAAGCTGTTGCCGTCCTTCATGCGCTTGGCCGGCGTGAGGGCCTCTTTGTCAACGCCCCACTTGTTGGCCAGCCAGCGGCCGTAGCCCAGATAGCCGCAGGCGAGCACCGCCGCGGCCACAACCATGAGCAAAACTCCGTTCATTACATTTCCTCCTCTAAAAAGAACTTCCCAGACATAAAAAAATGAGGGCCGTCGGTTGCGCTCGACGGCCCTCATCTTCATCAGCCGCCCGTTATCGTACGGGCTAGCTGTATGTGCTAACCCGCATCAGATAATTACTACGCTGATAATGTTTAGCTGATGCGTGAACATGTCTAAGAAATCCTCTTCAATCATGATGCGAACGATCCGTGCGTGTTCACATCCCCCAGTGGTTGAAAAGGAGTATGAAACTTTAGTTACCTAAAGTCAACGCAAATTTGTAATGAATTTTCAACTTTTTTGGATTTCTCGGTATAAAACGCCACTGACCTCGGACTTTACCCAGCGACAGTTTTTGCATGAGAGATGTCCCTCGGGAGCGGGCGGGCGTATACAAGGTTTCCTGCTCTACAGTCCTGCTCGCACGGAGAGCACATTAAGTGCTCTCCGGCTCGTGCGGAACTC
>URGF01000173.1 GCA_900547285.1 uncultured Collinsella sp. | reverse complement strand
CGCCCTCAATCGTCGGTCGCGTCCCCAAGTCCGCTTCCCTCCTCTTTCGGGCGAATCTGCGGCACCTGGAAAAGCCGTCTCCGTGGTTGGGAACTAATGGACCACGCAAACCATGAGGAGGTAACGTGGCAGACGATATCAACAACAACGAGGGTATGGGCGAGGCCGGCGATGCCGGTATGCCCGACGATCTGAAGCGCCTGCTTGCCCGTGCTGAGCAGGGCGAGGACGGCGACCCGGACGCCTATAACCCCGATGCCGATGATGATGAGGAAGAAGACGACGACGCCGAGCTCGAGGAGAGCTTTGGCGAAGTCGATCGCGGCGCCTCGGCCGGCGAGGATATCAACGGCGGCCAGCTCCAGATTTCGGAGTTCGGTCGCGAGATGAAGCAGTCGTTCATCGAGTATTCGATGTCGGTCATCACGGCGCGCGCCCTGCCGGACGTGCGCGACGGCTTAAAGCCGGTGCACCGCCGCATCCTGTACGCGATGAACGAGAGCGGCATCTACCCCAACCGACCGCACAAGAAGTCGGCTTGGACGGTCGGCGAAGTTATCGGTAAGTACCACCCGCACGGCGATTCCGCGGTCTATGAGGCCATGGTCCGCCTGGCGCAGTGGTTCTCCATGCGCACGCCGCTCATCGATGGTCACGGCAACTTCGGTAACATCGACGGCGACGGCGCGGCGGCCATGCGTTACACCGAGAGCCGCCTGGCAAAGCCCGCCATGGAACTGCTGCGTGACTTGCAGAAGGATACCGTCGACTGGCAGCCCAACTACGACGAATCGCTCGCCGAGCCCGTGGCGCTGCCTGCGCGCTTCCCCAACCTGCTGGTTAACGGCAGCCAAGGCATCGCCGTCGGCATGGCCACCAACATCGCCCCGCATAACCTCACCGAGGCGATCGAGGCCACCTGCTACCTGATCGACAACCCCGACGCCACCGTCGACGAGCTCATGCAGATCATGCCCGGTCCGGACTTCCCCACCGGCGCCATCATCATGGGCAGCGCCGGCATTAAGCAGAGCTACGAGACCGGTCGCGGCTCCATTACCGTGCGTGCCAAGGCGCACGTGGAGTCCACCAAGACCGGCCGCAGCCGCTTGGTCTTTACCGAGATTCCCTACATGGTCAACAAGGGCACCCTGCAGGAGAAGATCGCCCAGCTCGTCAACGACAAGCGCATCGAGGGCATCTCGGATATGCGCGATGAGTCCAACCAGAAGGGCATCCGTCTGGTCATCGAGCTCAAGAAGGGCGTCATTCCGCAGGTCGTGCTCAACAATCTGTATAAGTACACCTCGCTGCAGACGACCTTTGGCGCCAACAACCTGGCACTCGTCAACGGCGTTCCCAAATGCCTGAGCCTGCGTGAGATGCTGCAGCACTACATCGACCACCAGGTCGACGTCGTCACCCGCCGCACCCGCTTCGACCTTAAGAAGGCCCAGGCCCGCGCGCATATCCTCGAGGGCTACCTGATGGCCCTTGACCATATCGACGAGGTCATCAGCATCATCCGCTCCTCGCAGACCGACTCCGAGGCCAGCAGCCGACTGATCGAACGCTTTGGCTTTACGCCCGAGCAGACCACGGCCATCCTCGAGATGAAGCTGCGCCGCCTGACCGGCCTGGAGCGCGACAAGATCCAAGAAGAGTTGGACGGCCTGCGCCGCGCCATCGCCTACTACGAGGACCTGCTGGCGCACGAGGAGAAGATTCTGGGCGTCATCAAGGAAGAGATGCGCGAGATCTCCAAGAAGTTTGGCGACAAGCGCCGTACCGAAATCAGCCAGGTTGAGAAGGACCTGGATGTCGAGGACCTCATCGCCGACGAGGATATGGTCGTGACCATCACCCACACCGGCTACGTTAAGCGTATCCCAGTGGCTGCCTACCGTGCCCAGAAGCGCGGTGGCAAGGGCGTGTCGGGCGTCAACCTCAAAGAGGACGACGTTATCGATGAGATGTTCATCGCGTCCACGCACGAGTACGTGCTGTTCTTCTCGAGCAAGGGCAAGGTCTATCGCCTGAAGGTGCACGAGCTGCCGGTGGGTACGCGCCAGGCGCGCGGTACCGCGATCGTCAACCTGCTGCCCTTCGAGGAAGGCGAGAAGATCGCGAGCGTCATCAGCTGCCGCGAGTTCCCGGCCGACGAGTACCTGATGTTTGCCACCAAGAGCGGCATGGTCAAAAAGACCGTGATGAGCGCATATGACCGCAGCCGTCGCGACGGCCTGATCGCTATCAACCTGCGTGACGACGACGCGCTGCTGAACGTGCGCCGCGTGCGCGAGGGCGACAAGATTATCCTGGCCACCACCGCGGGCAAGGCGATCATGTTCTCCGAGGAGCAGGTGCGCGCCACCGGCCGCGATACCAGCGGCGTTCGCGGTATCGGTCTGAAGGACGGCGTGAGCGTTCTGGGCATGGAAGTCACTAACGGCAACGGCGATCTATTCGTCATCACCGAGCGCGGCTACGGCAAGCGCACGCCGGTCGCGGACTACCCGGAGCAGAATCGCGGCGGCCAGGGCGTCTACACCATTCAAATGACCGAACGTAAGGGTAACCTCGCGGCCATGAAGACGGTGGGCCCGCAGCACGAGCTGTTCATCGTGACGGAGGGCGCGACGGTCATTCGCGTCAAGACCGACGAGATCAGCCAGACCGGCCGCGCCACCCAGGGCGTCAAGATGATGACCGTCGACGACAACGACCGCGTATGCGCTGTCGCCCGCATGACGGCAGCCAAGGAAAAGCCCGAAGGCGAAGCCACAGAAAACGGCTCTGCTTCCGAAGAAACCCCTGTCGATCTAGGCGACGGCAACGACATGCCAGAAGATCTCCTCGACGAGTAAGAGGCCCTGGCTGGTAGAAAATATCAGACCCCATATATCGGCGGTCGGCGCACTGCGCGCCGACCGCTTTTTTGAAAACCTTGGGACTCGTGTTCGCCCCGGTCGCACGGCGACATGTGAAGTCGATCGCGAGTTCCGCACGAGCCGGAGAGCACTTAATGTGCTCTCCGTGCGAG
>URGF01000172.1 GCA_900547285.1 uncultured Collinsella sp. | reverse complement strand
CCCGCCTCTTACACCACATCTCTGCGCGCTACCACGCTCATTATTCAAACGTCCGATAATCCACGCTCGTATGTCTGAAAATCCACGCTCAATCAACGCGCGTCCAGATTTCCGCGCTCGTGTGTCCGATTATCCGCGCTCGTGCAGCTTAACGCCCGCAACCGCCTCAACATGCACGCGGCACGCCGGCAACTTTGAGCTTGCGATCGAGCTTTGCCGGATCCCTCAGATCATCCCAGCACAAGCGCACGATCCTGCAGTTATCAAGCAGCGAAAGCCTCGACTCGCGCTGGCGCTCATCAAACTGCGCCTTTGCGAGCTTGCCCTCCTCCGCTGCCTTCTCGCTTTTAACGAATCCGTCAAATTCCCCGATGATCAGCCGATCTTCCACGCGCCACAAGTAGTCGACGCGATACGGCCGTCCCGGCTCAACCGGGTCGAACAGCTCAATTTGCAGCTCCGGCGTCTGCCAGCCGCGCTCGATCATCAGGGCGCGCGCCTTGGACTCGCCACCGCTTTCCGACAGGCCATCGGCATACCGTGCAACCCTGCGCGCCGTCACAACACCGCGACGATTTAAGCCAAGCTTGTTGACTGCCTCAACGAGATGCTCCTTCGACAACAGCTGCTCATGAAGCGCCGAGTCCGCAATGATCAGTCCCTCGACAAACGATGCATCGACCAGGCAATCCGTAATCGTTTGATCGATATCGGTCACGGCAATGTCCATCTGGGTGGCCCGTGTTTGACGAACATAACGATGGCGAACGACCTGAGAGTCCGGCGTCGTTGATTGTGCCGGTGCCACGGCGATATGGATGTGCGTCAAATTGGCATGCGAAACCGAAAGGCCATAGATAACAGCCGCCGTATAGGAGCAAAACGTCCAGTCGGGATGCTTTTGCGCAAGGGCCCGCACCCGATGCAGATAACGCTGTCGAAACTTGAGTTCGGACCAATATTCCGGACGCGCATACAGCCCTGGCATGACCGCCTCGAGACTTCCCGCCGCCACCCGTCGCTCAATTTGCTTTGCCTCCGCCGCAGTTCGCGCGTACACGCAGCTCATCTGCTGTTCGCATGCCTTAATGTGACCTGCAAGTCTTTGATTCGCCGTCATGTTTGCCATGTCGCCTCCCAACTCTTGGAACGGCGCCAACGTACCAGACGGTTTCATGCGAAGTCTGACCAAATGCTTTCCAGCAGCTGACCAAATGCTTGACGGTTTTGGACGTTTTAGGCCAATGCTCTATATCTGCAGGTAGAGCGGTTGTCCAGAGGTCCCTGTCTCCACATCTTTATGCCTCAAAAGCCGTCGATTTCCTTAAAAGAAAATATGCTGTGGCTCGAAACCACCTAGTTTGCGATGCTGTCCGTAAACACTCGACGCGTGGTGCTGCCGCCTACGACAGCCGCAGAAAAATCGAGCGTGGAAAATCTCCCACTTTGGGCCTGTTCCTCGACCAAAAGTGGGAGATTATCCACGCTCATTCAACATGCGTCCGATTATCCACGCTCGTCGCGTAGCGGCCACGGTAACCGCCGCAGCCACAGCCACGACAGCGGCCTAGTGCTCCTCGCCGGCGCGGGCCAGGTCGTAGGGCGTGGTCTGGTAGACGTAGTAGTTGAGCCAGTTGGTGTAAAACAGCTGAGCCTGGCTGCGCCAGACGTTGCGCGGCTCGGCGGCGGGGTCGTCGCCCGGGAAGTAATGCGCCGGCACCTGGGGGTTGAGTCCGCGCTTCACGTCGCGCTCGTACTCCAGGCGCAGCGTGTCGGTGTCGTACTCGGGATGGCCAAAGACAAAGAAGCGGCGGCTGTCGGTCGACTTGACGATGTACAGGCCCACCTCGTCGGACACGGCCACGACCTCAAGCTGCGGCTCGGCCTCCACGTCCTCGCGGCGCACCTCGGTGTTGCGCGAATGCACGGCATAGAAACGGTCGTCAAAGCCGCGGACCAGCGGACTTTGCGGCTTCACCAGATAATGCTCGAACACGCCGCTCGCCTTTGCCGGCAGGTCGTACTTCTGGATACCGTAATGATGGTAGAGCCCCGCCTGCGCGCCCCAACAAATGTGCAGCGTGGAGTGCACGTGCGTGGTTGACCAATCCATGATCTGGCAGAGTTCGGGCCAGTAGTCGACCTCCTCGAACGGCATCTGCTCCACCGGCGCGCCCGTGATGATCAGACCGTCGTAGTGGATATCGCGGATGTCGTCGAACGTGCGGTAGAACGTCTCCAGGTGACCGGCGCTCACGTGCGTGGCCTCGTGCGTCTTGGTGCGCAGCAGGTCCACCTCCACCTGCAGCGGCGTGTTGGAGAGTTTGCGCATGATCTGCGTCTCGGTGGCGATCTTGGTGGGCATGAGGTTGAGGATGAGCACGCGCAGCGGACGAATGTCCTGGTGCAGCGCGCGGTACTCGGTCATGACAAAGATGTTTTCGCTCTCGAGCTGCGCGGCAGCAGGGAGGGCGTCGGGGATGCGAATGGGCATGGATGCTCCTTACGAGTCAGTTGCAGCTATGGTACAACGACCGCCCCCATCCGCGCGAGCACATCGCTCAGCGATGCCGTCAGCGGTCCAAATCACTCCAAAAGTAGAGATTAAGGCATGTCTCAAAAATCTACGGCGCTTTAGCCTAGCAAAGTAGCAGCAGGACGCTACAATGGTTCGACGCGAAAAACTCGGCCGAAAGGATACTCATATGTACCAGACGCGTAAGATCGGTGTGGTCGGCCAGGGCCACGTAGGAGCACATGTCGCCAACAGCCTGCTTATGCAGGGCATTGCCGACGAGCTGTACCTGTGCGATATCAACGAGGCCAAGGTGACGTCCGAGGTCCAGGACCTGCGCGACTCCCTTTCGTTTGTCCCGTACAACACCAAGATCGTCAACTGCTACGACCACTACGAGGAGCTGGCCTGCTGCGACGTCATCGTCAACGCCGCCGGCAAGGTCGCACTGGCCGCCGGCAACCGCGACGGCGAGCTGTTCTTTACCACCGACGCCGCCCGCACCTTTGCCAAGCGCATCGTCGACGCCGGCTTCGACGGCATCTTTGTGAGCATCTCCAACCCCTGCGACGTCGTGTGCACCGAGCTGTGGCACCTGACCGGCTACGATCCCAAAAAGATCATCGGCTC
>URGF01000171.1 GCA_900547285.1 uncultured Collinsella sp. | reverse complement strand
GTCTTTTTGCTCGTGTTCGGCGCGGTGCTGGGACCTCATATGCTCGGCGTTGTCCATGTAGATGCCGAGGTCTCACTCGTATCGGAGCTCGGTCTGGCATTTTTGTTCCTGCTTGCCGGCTTTGAGATCGATCCCAAGAACATCACGGGCGTCGAGGGGCGCTACGGTATGGCCACATGGGTTGTTACCTTTTGTATCGCCTGGCTTGCCGTGCGCTTTACCCCGTGGTTCTCAGTCAGTCATTTCGACGGTATCGCCGTGACGCTTGCCCTCACTTCGACGGCGCTCGGTACGCTTGTGCCCATCATGCGTGAGCGCTCGCTCACCGGCACGCGCGTGGGCGACTCGATTCTCGCGTATGGCACTTGGGGCGAGCTCGGTCCCGTGCTCGCCATGTCGGTGCTGTTGTCTGCCCGCACTGGCATCCAAACGCTCGTTATCCTTGGCTTGTTTGCGGTGGTTTGCGTGTTGCTGGCCGTGGTCCCGAGCCGCTCCAAGCGCGTCGGCAGCCGCTTCTTTGCATTTGTTGAGGAGCGCGCCGATACCACGTCGCAGACCTTCGTGCGCCTGACGGTGCTCATCCTGGTCACGCTCGTGGCATTCTCGGCTGTCTTTGATCTCGACATCGTGTTGGGTTCTTTTGCCGCCGGCTTTGTCCTGCGCTATATCATCCCCGAGGGCAACCATACGCTCGAGACCAAGCTCGACGGTCTGGCCTACGGTTTTTTGATTCCGGTGTTCTTTACCGTATCGGGCGCAAAGATCGACCTGACGGCCGTGGCGTCGCGCCCGGGTCTGCTCGCGGGCTTTATCGTGGCGTTGTTGATTATTCGTGCCGTGCCCATTCTTATTTCCATGAGCATTTGTCCTGCGACGCGCGATGTGTCGGCGTATGGTCGCATTACCGTGGCCCTGTACTGCACCACGGCGCTGCCGATCATCGTTGCCGTTACGAGCGTTGCCGTCAACGCGGGCGCGCTGTCGCAAGATATTGCGTCGGTCATGGTTGCCGCCGGTGCCATCACGGTGTTCTTGATGCCATTGCTCGCGCAGCTCTTCTACCGCGTGGTGGATGCCGCACCGGTCGCCGCCGTGGCAGAGGTTGCCGAGCATCCATCCGATGCGCTCGACATCTTGCGCGCCCACCACGACCTAGCGAGCTTGCTCGCGCGCGAGCACGAGCTGCTGACCTCGCATGGCCATGGTCGCGTATTCGAGGGCCTGCCTACGCTCGATACGATTGCCGAGCGTCTTTCCGCCGAGGCAGCGAGCGGCCACATCGATGCCCGCATCGTGGACGCGGCGCACCTGCTTGCCGATAAGACCTATGGAGACGAGGTCGACCCGTCCGAGCTGACTCCGCGTGAGCGCCGCCGCCTGGAGCGCGCCAAGCTCGCCGTGCATGAGTACCGCCGCCGCATGTTGGAGCTTTATGCGCGCGAAGAAGCCGACGAGGACGACGGTAAGTAGTCGATACTTTCTCGGGGAAGCCGCGTCCCGCTTTGAAGGCTCGGAACGGGATGTGGTTTCCGAAACGGGGGCCGTTGGGAAGCTGTGTCCCGGAATGGGCGCTCAGAGTGGGATGCAGCTTCCGCAAGGAGGTCCTGGGGGAAACCGTGCCCCGTTCTGATCCGAAATACTGGGACATAGTTTCCCTTTCATAACAGGAGAAGGCGCGCTGTCTGCAGTTGATTCAGACGGCGCGCCTTTTTGGTTGAGCTATGTTGAAGCTTGAAGCCAAAGCTTGTGGCTCCTTAGGAGCGGGCGGCTCCGTCGACGGGGAGCACGGCGCCCGTGACATAGGAGGACATGTCGCTCGCCAGGAAAACAAAGGCGTTGGCGACATCCTCGGGCTCGCCCATGCGACCCAGCGGAATGGTGGCGATGATGGGCTTGATGACCTCTTCGGGCAGGTTGGCGACCATGTCGGTCTTAGTCACGCCGGGGGCGACGGCGTTGACGCGGATGCCCATGGGAGCGAGCTCGCGCGAGAGCGACTGGACCATACCGTTGACGGCAAACTTGGACGTGGGGTAACCGACGCCGGAGGGCTGGCCGTACTTGGCGACCATCGAGCTTGTGGTAGTGATGGTGCCGCCGTGGCCGGCCTCGGTCATGATCTTGGCGGCAGCCTGGTGGCCATTAAAGACGGCGACGACGTTAAGGTCCATGACCTTTGCGAACTCCTCGGCCGTGTAGTCCAAGAGGGGTGAACGCTGGGAGATACCGGCATTGTTGACGACCGTGTCCAGGCCGCCCATGTCGGCTGCAGTCTGCGTAAAGGCCTCAGTCACGGCCTCGAGCGAGGTGAGATCGCAGGAGCGACCCCAGACCTTGGCGTCGGGATAGGCGGCTGTCAGCTTCTCAACGGCCGTGTCGGCAGTCTCCTGGCGCGAGCCAAAGACGGTGACGGCAGCGCCTTCCTCGATAAAACGGCAGGCGATGGCATAGCCGATACCGCGTGTGCCTCCGGTGATGATTGCTTTCTTGCCCTCGAGCAACATGGTGCTTCCTCTCATCGCGGGCGGACATTCGCAGCACAGCGTAGCGGTAGTCGGAATCGGCCGCGTTTGCATATCGGTGAACGGTAGCCCGCGTTACCGATGAGCGGCTCGCGCAAATGTGCTTTGCCGTTGTGCTTAGGGCAGGTGACAAAAGGGCTCCCGTCCCACATCGGACGGGAGCCCTCAAGGCGCGTATTGCTAGGCGAGCGTTGGGCTAGTTCGCCATGACGCCTTCGGTCCAAGCCTCAACGTCCTCGATGCGCAGGACGTTGGCGACCTCGGCCACGCAGCCGACGCTGGCAAGCTCGGCAGCGGCAGCCTGGACGTCCTTCTCGAGCGCGCGGTGTGTCAGGAAGATGACCGAGCAGGCATCGCTGACGCCCGACTTGCCGTCCTCGACCTGGTTGATGAGCGAGATCGAGATGTTATGCTTGGCAAAGATGCCGACCGTCTCGGACAGGGCCCCCACGCGGTCGGCGACCTTCAGGCGCACATAGTACTTGGTCTGGAGCTCGTCCATGGGCTTAAAGGCGAGGTTGTGGCCATAGGGCTCAATCTCGGGCAGCGGAGCCACGCCGCGGCTGATCTGCTCGGAGAGCGACAGGATATCGCCCACGACGGCGCTCGCGGTGGGGAAGGAGCCTGCGCCCGCGCCGTAGAACATGGTCTCGCCCACGGCGTCGCCTACCACGTAGACAGCGTTCATGGCACCGTTGACCTTGGCA
>URGF01000170.1 GCA_900547285.1 uncultured Collinsella sp. | reverse complement strand
CCAGCAGGCCGGCGCCGGCCGGAGCCACTACCTCACCGGCGCGCATCACGACGTCGCCGGCATGGGCCTCCTCGGCGGCAGAGCGAACGTTCTCCCCCACCTTGGCCGGCGCCGAGAACCTCACACGCGAGCCCTCGTTGCCATCACCGTCGAGCACATCGACGATCTCGTATTTCACCACGGCATCGGCACCTTCGGGTACCGGCGCGCCCGTCATGATGCGGACCGTCTCGCCCGCGCCGATTACGCCCTCAAACACATGTCCCGCAGCCTCGTGTCCGATAACGTCGAGCGTCACCGGCGCCTCGCCAGACGCCTGCGCCAAGTCCGCCGAGCGCACGGCATATCCGTCCATAGCACTGTTGGCAAACGGCGAGATGTCGATGTCGGCCACCGCGTCCTCGGCCAAGGGAAGACCGGTGGCCTGCCACACGGGAATCTCGACGAGATCGGTCGGAGCAACATGCGACAGGATAATCGACTGTGCGTCCTCCAGCGGAATGAGTTTCTCTGCCATATGCACCTCTTAATGCCACGGCGCACAACACGGGCGCCGATTCTTTATGCTTGTCTCAGTATAATCCCCCGACGCACGACCGCGACTCGGCCTATATCCGCAAATACACCTGTCGGTTGCAGGCCGCGAAACAGAATGGAAACCAACCCACCGGCTCGTCGCGTTTACCGCGTTTTATAATGCTTGCGTTGCAACCTAAAAGAGGAACGTATGGCTCATAACGACAAACCCGAAAGCGCAAACGAGGCGCAGGATCATTCCCAGCCGCTCGACGAAGGCGGTTTTTTCTCCCTGAACGACGTCATCACGGCAGGCAGGCATCAGCTCACCCGCTCCGAGCACCTCTTGGCTGCCGATACGCGCCGCAACGCCCGCAACCTACTCGCGAGCGCCAAGTTGCTCGCACTCGTCATCATTGTCTCGCTCGCCATGGGCGTTGCCGCCTGGGCGTTTTTGGCCTCGCTGAATATCGCGACCGACTATCGCGAGCGCCATGCGTGGGTCTACGCCTTGCTTCCCGTTGTGGGCATGGCCACCGCGTGGGTCTACAAGAACCACGGTCTCGCCGCAAAGCGTGGCAACAACCTGGTCATCGACTCCGCTCTGGGCACCCGCCTCATCCATATGCGCATGGCCGTCCTCACCTTCGTCTGCTCCACGCTCACGCACCTAACGGGCGGATCGGCCGGTCGCGAGGGAGCCGCGGTGCAGATTGGCGGCACCATCGCCAGCAACATCTCGAGCCTCGCCCACCTCAAAAAGCATGACCACCACGACCTCATGCTCGCCGGCATCTCGTCGGCCTTTGGCGCCGTATTCGGTTCGCCCCTTGCCGGAGCTTTCTTTGGCATGGAGATGTGCTTTATCGGCAAGATCGACTACACCGCGGGCATCTACTGCCTGGTCGCCTCGTTTACCGGCTACTTTACATCACTCGCCCTAGGTACCGAGTACGAGGCGAATGTTATCGCCAGCGTTCCCAACATGACACCGCGGACGGTTGTCATCGTTGTTATCAGCGCCATTATCTTCGGTCTGACGGCACGCCTCTTTGCCTGGTCAGTTCGAACCGTCAAGAGCCTGTACGGTCGCTTTATCACCAATTATCTTATTCGCGCACTCATAGGTGCACTCGTGGTTTTGGCCGCCTATGCCCTCCTCGACGCCTGGGACTACGCCGGCCTTTCCACGTGGCTTTCCGGCGCCGGATTTGCCGGCAACACCACCCTGGCGGACGCAGTCATCAAGTTGGTCGTCACAGCGCTCACCCTGGGCGCCGGCTTCCAAGGCGGCGAGGTCACGCCCCTGTTTGGTATCGGTGCGGCGCTCGGCGGCTGGATCGGTTGCCTCGTCGGAATCGATCCCAGCTTTCTAGCAGCGCTGGGCATGCTCGGCGTGTTCTGCGCCGGCCTTAACGTGCCTATCACCACCTGTATGATGGCCATCGACCTGTTCCACGGCACGGCAGCCGGGTTCTTTGTCATCGTGGCCTTTATCAGCTACCTAACCGCCGGACACCGCGGCGTGTACCCCGCCCAGCGCATCATCTCGCCCAAGCGCCGTTCGCTTATTGTGGATGAGGGCGGTACGGTAGCGGATGCTATCGAGCGCCACAACGACCTGATAGAGTAGACGTAAGTATTCGACGTGCAGCCACAATCGGGGGCAATTCGACCTGAGCGCGACCGCACCGTCACGTCATACGCCGGGAGTCGCCCCATGCACGCAACTGATTTTGGCCTCACGCTCATCATCGCCAACCCAGCCGCCCAGTCGGGTGCGGCGCGCGAAGTTGCCGAGCGCCTGCAACGCTTTTTGGATATGACCGCGCGCGCATCCCAGTTTGACCTGGTGCTAACCGAGCGCATGGGACACGCCAAGGAGCTGGCCGCACAGGCTCAGGGCTATCGCACCGTTATCGCCCTTGGCGGCGACGGCGTGATTCACGAGGTCGTCAACGGGCTTATGACGCAAGAGGAGGACACCCGCCCCGCTCTTGCCATCCTACCCGTGGGCTCCGGCAACGATTTTGCCCAAACGCTCGGCATCGACGATTTCTCCGGTAAGGATTTTGGCGCGCTGCTCACCTGCGAGCTGCAGCGTCAGGACATCGGGCGCATTCGCTTATGGAACCCCACAAGCGGCAGCGGCGAGGCTACCGTTGAGTACTACGACCAGACGCTTTCGGTCGGCATCGATGCCGCCATCGGCCTTGGCACCACCGAGCTACGCAAAAAGACGAGCCTCACCGGCGCGCCGCTCTACACTCTTTCGGGACTTGAGCAGTTTGGCCTACGCTATCGCAATTACCCCATGACCATCAGCTTTGATGGCGCACCCGCCGAGCGCGTGCGGGCGATTATCATGGCCATCCAGCTGGGACCCACCTATGGCTCGGGCTATCGCATCTGCCCCGATGCCGACCCCTGCGACGGCATACTCGACGTCTGCTACGCCTGCGGCCCCGTCCCTCGCGCGGTTGCCCTGCCTATGTTTCTTTCGGCCAAGGACGGCCACCATACCAAGTTGCCGCCGGTTCGCATGCGCCGCTGCCACCATGTCGAGCTCACCTTTGAGGAGCCCAACTATCCCATCCAGGCCGACGGCGAGCCCATCGTCGCCTCGCGCATCGAGGTCGACATCCTTGCCGGCGCCCTCCACGTCTGGCACCCCACCCGCTAGCCCCACCTAAGTTGCGGTGAAATAGGGACTGTTTATGTAGCTAAAGCCTCAAAAC
>URGF01000169.1 GCA_900547285.1 uncultured Collinsella sp. | reverse complement strand
ACGACCAACATCCTGTTTATCTGCGGCGGTGCCTTTGTCGGTCTGGACAAGATCATCGCCGACCGCGTGGGCAACAAAGGCGTAGGTTTTAATTCCGAGATCGCAGGCCCCACCTCGGTCGACGAGAACGACCTGCTGCGCCAGGTGCTCCCGCAGGACCTCAACGCCTTTGGCATGATCCCCGAGTTCGTGGGCCGTACGCCTGTCGTCACCCAGACGCAGGCACTCGACGAGGACGACCTGGTGTCGATCCTGACCGAGCCCAAGAACGCCGTGGTGCGCCAGTACCGTAAGATGTTCCAGCTCGAGGACGTTGAGCTTGAGTTTGAGGACGCCGCCCTGCACGAGATCGCCCGCATGGCGCTCGCCCGCAAGACCGGCGCCCGCGGCCTGCGTTCCATCTGCGAGGACGTGCTTCAGCAGACGATGTTCGACCTCCCCAGCGAGGAGGGTGTCGCCAAGGTCATCGTGACCGAAGCGGCGGTTAAGGGCGAAGAACAGCCCCAACGCATCTACGGGTAAACCAGCCAAAAACGTGCTTGCAAATAGCCTCCGACCATCCGCGGTCGGAGGCTATTTTATATATACGCAATAACCCTAACTACCTGTGTTATTCTGTGTGTTTGTTTAAAGTCTCAGCAAAGTCCATTCAGACTGAAGTAATCGAAACCTAAGGGGAGGAATGTCGGCCCGATTTTCGTAGATCCCGCACGAGCCGAAGAGCACTAAATGTGCTCTTCGAGCGAGCCAGGACTTGACCGAGCGAAAATCGGGCCGACATTCCTCCCCGGCGGGACAGGGAGAGATATATGGAAGAAATGCCCAAGAACTACGATCCGTCGACCAACGAGCCGGCGATCCTGCAGAAGTGGCTCGACGGCGGCTACTACAAGCGCCGTGAGGGCGTGGGCGACTGCACCGTCACCATTCCGCCTCCCAACGTAACCGGCAAGCTCCACATGGGTCACGCTACCGACGACTCCATCCAGGACGCCATCATCCGTATGGCTCGCATGCGCGGCAAGTCTACGCGCTGGGTGCTGGGTACCGACCACGCCGGTATCGCTACGCAGACCAAGGTCGACAAGAAGCTCAAGAGCGAGGGCATCAGCCGCCTGGAGATCGGTCGTGATAAGTTTGTCGACGCCTGCTGGGACTGGACCCACGAGTACGGCGGCATCATCGTCGAGCAGATCAAGCGCATGGGCTGCTCCGTCGACTTCGATAACGAGCGCTTTACCATGGACGAGGACTACGCCCAGGCCGTGCGCAAGGTCTTCTGCGACTGGTACCACGACGGCCTGATCTACCGTGGCAAGCGCATCGTCAACTGGTGCCCCAACTGCACCACCGCCATCTCGGACGACGAGGCCGAGTACAAGGACGAGAAGGGCCACTTGTGGCACCTGCGCTACCCGCTGACCGAGCCGGTCAACGGTCAGGACTACATCGTCGTCGCCACTACGCGCCCCGAGACCATGCTCGGCGACACGGGCGTTGCCGTCTCCCCGAAGGACCCCGAGAAGGCCGCCTTTGTGGGCAAGACCGTCAAACTCCCCATCGTCGACCGCGAGATTCCCATCTTTGAGGATTGGCATGTCGACGCCAACTTTGGCTCTGGCTTTGTTAAGGTCACCCCGGCCCATGACCCCAACGACTATGCCATGGGTCAGGCTCACGACCTGCCGCAGATCAACATCTTCGACGAGCACGCGGTGGTCGTCGAGGGCTACGGCGAGTTTACCGGCATGAACCGCGACGAGTGCCGCGAGGCCGTCATCAAGTGGTTCGAGGAGCACGGCCTGCTCGATCACGTCGAGGAGCATGATCACTCCGTCATGCACTGCTACCGTTGTGACGCCGCGCTTGAGCCGTGGCTTTCTGAGCAGTGGTTCGTGGCCGTCGACAAACTCAAGGGGCCGGCGCTCGACGCCGTCAATTCCGGCAAGGTCACCTTCCACCCCGCGCGCTGGACGCAGACCTACACCACCTGGATGGAGAACCTCAAGGACTGGTGCATCAGCCGCCAGCTGTGGTGGGGCCACCGCATCCCCGTGTTCTACTGCGAGGACTGCGGCTGGGAGGACGCCCTCACCGAGGACACCGACGTGTGCCCCAAGTGCGGCGGTCATCACGTGCATCAGGACGAGAACGTGCTGGACACCTGGTTCAGCTCGCAGCTGTGGACCTTCGCCACGCAGGGCTGGCCGCAAAAGCCGGAGCTGCTCGAGGGCCATCACCCCACGACGGCGCTCGTCACCGCGCGCGACATCATCGCGCTGTGGGTCGCTCGCATGGTCATGAGCTCGCTGTACTTCTTGGACGAGGTGCCGTTTAAGGATGTCGTCATCTACCCGACGATCCTGGCCAAGGACGGCAGCCGCATGTCCAAGTCCAAGGGCAACGGCGTTGACCCCATGGACCTCATTGGCATGTATGGCGCCGACGCCATGCGCTACAACCTGCTCACGTTGTGCACCAACAACCAGGACGTCAAGTTCGACGCGAACATCGACAAGAAGACCAAGAAGCTCATCGACAGCCCGCGTACCGACCAGGCCAAGTCGTTTGTGACTAAGATCTGGAACGCCAGCCGCTTCCTGCTTATGAACATGGAGGGCTACACGCCCGGCGAGCCCGTCGTGGAGACGCCGGCCGACGCCTGGATGTTCAGCCGCCTTGCCAAGGCCGTCAAGATGGTCACCGAGGGTATCGAGAACTACACCTTTGGCGACATGGCCCGCGGCGTGCAGCAGTTCTTCTGGAACGAGGTCTGCGACTGGTACGTCGAGGTCACCAAGGCCCGCCTGAAGGGCGAGGGCCGTCTGCAGGCTCAGCGCAACCTGATCTTTGTGCTTGACACCTCCATTCGCCTGATGCACCCGCTTATGCCGTTTGTCACCGAGGAGATCTGGGACAACATGCCGGCAAGTGTGCTCGACATGGACGCCGAGGGCAACGTGAACCGCGCCGAGGCGCTCATGATCGCCAAGTGGCCCGAGCCCGCCGACTACGCCAAGTATGTTGATGAGGATGCCGAGCGCGCGTTTGAGCTGTGCCGCACCGTCGTGTCTGCCGCCCGCGCCACGCGTTCGCGTTATCGCTTGAGCCCCAAGGCCGAGCTCGACGTGGTCGTGCGTGCCGGTGCCGAGGACATCGAGAAGCTCGAGAGCCTGCGCTCGACCATCGAGCCGCTGGCCAACACCGCTTCGCTGGTCATGGGCACCGACGTTGAGAAGCCGGCCGCGAGCATCGCC
>URGF01000168.1 GCA_900547285.1 uncultured Collinsella sp. | reverse complement strand
AATCATCTGGCGTGTACACAGCTTTCCAGTCCATATAGCACACATTTGCGGTGCCGATTGGCTCTGCCGCGTTCAGACGATAAATATCCACTTTGCTGCCAAAACTGATATCATCGGCATAGTCCACCGGCAGATAAAAAACAAACTGTTTATCATCCTGGTTGGACACGTCAAACAAACGCTGTCCCTGCACAACAGTTACCCCTTGTGCTACATCGCTGCTGATAACAACACCATCGGTCAGTGCTTTTACTGTGTAATCATCTTTGCTTTGCTCCAGCTGTTCAATCTGCAATTCTGTGAGATGAATATCGGCCAACGCCGCGTCAATCGAGGCCTCACATGCGTTTGACTTAGGCGCCAAGCACACATAGAGTGCAGCCTGAGCCAGGTTAATGCGGCACTCGGGATAGCCAATGACCTCGGCAGACTTAAACGCGGCATGCGCCACCAAAAGCGCCTGCGGATCGGCGTTGCCAACATCCTCAGAAGCCTGAATCATAATACGGCGTGCAATAAACTTAGGATCCTCCCCTGCATCGATCATGCGCGCGAGCCAATAAATGGTGGCATCGGGGTCGCTGCCGCGCATGGACTTAATGAACGCACTGATAATGTCGTAGTGCATGTCACCGTTTTTGTCATACGAAAACCCACGGCGCGGATTGGCGATCTTCACATCGTCGACCGTGATGGGATACCGCTCCCCCGCCGCCGGAGCCGGCGTCCCCTCGGTATCGGGACGCGTGACGGCAATCTCGCTCGCCAACTCAAGCGTCGTCAGGGCCGAGCGTGCATCACCCGCTGCCAGCGTGCAAATGGTCTTGACCGTATCATCATCGGCCGAGAATTTGCCGTTCAGGCCCTGAGGTGCCTCGAGCGCACGCTCGATAAGCATGGCGATATCCTCGTCCTTTAAATGCTCAAGCTCCACGACTCGACCACGTGAGAGAAGCGCCGAGTTGACCTCGAAGTACGGATTCTCCGTCGTAGCGCCAATCATAATGACGGTACGGTTCTCAACTGCATGCAGCAGGGCATCCTGCTGCGACTTAGAGAAGCGGTGAATCTCATCGATGAATAGAATGGTGCGGCGGTCGTACGTATTCAGGCGCGTCTTGGCCTCATCGATCACGCGGCGCAAGTCCTTTACGGTGCCCGTCACGGCGCTGACCTCGACAAACTCGCTCTTAGTATGGTTGGCGATAATGTGGGCCAGCGTCGTCTTACCCGTACCGGCCGGCCCGTACAGAATCACGCTCGAAAGCACGTC
Source organism: uncultured Collinsella sp. (assembly GCA_900547285.1). GTDB lineage: Bacteria > Actinomycetota > Coriobacteriia > Coriobacteriales > Coriobacteriaceae > Collinsella. The sequence continues at coordinate 2,021 of URGF01000168.1, read as the reverse complement.
GTGCTCGATCGCGGCACGCAACCATGAGCCCTTACCGACGGCCTTTTGCTGGCCCACATAATCGTCGAGCGAATTGGGGCGCATGCGCACCGCAAGCGGCGCATTCTGAAAGGAACGCTCGCGCGTCGAAGCAGAAAAAAGGTCGTCCATAGCCATCCCGTGCATCAATCAAAAACGTTTTCCACAAACAGTATACCGAATAAATACGAACTACCGTTCGTTAATATAGGTACGATGCGGAAACTTTAGACCCGGGAACAGCTTGCTCGTCAGCTCGCAGAAATAACCGTCCGTCATGCTCGCGATGTAATCCACCACGGCTTGATCCTTGTCGTCCTGCCAGGCATAGGTACGATGATAGTAGGAAAGCTGCTGCTCAATGCGCGAAATATGGTGCTTAAAGATATAAGAGGACTCGTCGCCACTGTTTAGATCCCGCAGGCAACGGTCGTAGAGCTTTTCGAACGCCTCACGCAGCTCCTCCTCGGAATCGCCTTCGATACCGCCCTTGCTATAGATCTTCTCGTAGTTCTCGCGCTTGGCTCGGCGAATTTCCTCAAACAGGTCCTCGCTCATCTCGATGCGCGGCTTACCATAGCTATGCTCAACGATATCGATGGAAGCGTGCGTGAGGATCCAACTGTTATAGGCGCCGCCCCGACCATCGTCAAAAGCGTCGGGCGAAAGCAGACCCGCCGCGATCGCATCCTGACGGTCACGACCGACGTAGGCAAGAATATCCGAGATGCGAACGACGCAGCCCTCGAGCGTCATGGGACGCAGGTGCCCAATGGCGCCATAACCCGTGGCGATGCAGTCCTCGACCGCCTGATCGAACTGGTCAAAGGAGCCCATATCCGACAATTCAAACACGCGCTGCTCGTACTCGCCGTTATGGCATAGCACGCCGTCGAGCGTCTGGAGTGACACGTTGCGGCCATACAGCGCGTCGAGCACGCGGACCGACTGCACGTTATGGAAAAAATAACGCCCCGTACACTCATGATAGATATCGTTGAGGAAGCGCTCGCCGGCATGGCCGAAAGGCGTGTGTCCCAAGTCGTGGCCCAGGCCAATCGCCTCGATCAGATCGCAATTGAGCCCCAGGGCGCGACCGATATCGCGTGCGATGCGCGAGACAAGCTGCACGTGCAGGCCACGACGCGACAGGTCGTCGTTGCTGCGAAAACTGAAGACCTGTGTTTTGCCGGCATAGCGAGTGTACGCCGGAAGATGAAGAATCTTTTCGGTATCGCGCATAAACGCCGGACGCATGAGCGTGCCCTCGTCTGCGGCTCGATCAACGCGACGGATGACCTGGTCATCGTCGCAACGGTACGGATTGACATAGCCCGAAGCACGATCTGCGGCAATGCGGTCGACAAGTTCGGGCGATAACGCCGAGGGAATACGGTCCATGCGCGCCTTAATGACGGCCGTTTCTTGATTAGTTGCCATGGCATGCTCCTTAAGAAGGATGCACAATCGGTTACAATGTGCAGCCCACGACCTCGATTATGGCAAAAATCGGCACCAAAAACGGCAGCAAAGGCAGGGAGCGCGATTTTGTGAAGAGGCAAGAGAGGGCAAGGGCCAGGAGCGCGACGGCAAATGCCACGATGCCGCCCATAGGGTCGAGCGTGCAAAGCGCGAAGAGTGCCTTGGCATCTCCCATGCCGATGCCCGTGGCTTGACGGAGGCGCCGCCAAAGCGACTCAGTCAGCACAAGAGAAAGGTACACGATGACCGCAAGGCCAGCGTGGTCAAGTGCCGTGTTCAAGCCCGCATCCAGCCACACGCCCGCAAACGCCGCCACCGCACACGCGCCGGCAAGCTCATTGGGAAAGCGTCGCTCACGGGCATCAATCGCCGCGCCGGCAAAGACGCAGATCCAAAATGGGATATAGACCACAGGACACCTCCCGGTACAGCCCTCTCAAAAACAAAAACCACCACAAAGGTACCTGTGAACTGCGCCCCGAAACTTGGACTGAATAAATAGCGACTACGCCGCAAGGGCC
>URGF01000167.1 GCA_900547285.1 uncultured Collinsella sp. | reverse complement strand
GCGCCGCCGCGGGCGATGAGGCCGCGGCTCGTGCCTGGGATGCGATGGTTTACCAAATCTGCAAGTGGATTGGCGAGATGGCCTGTGTGCTGAAGGGCGATGTCGACGGCATCTTGCTCGGAGGCGGCATGGTCCACAGCAAGGAGCTCGTTGCCTCGATTGAGGAATGCTGCTCTTGGATCGCCCCCGTGTCGGCTTATCCCGGCGAGTTCGAACTCGAGGCGATGGCGTCTGGCGCCTGCCGCGTGCTCGATGGTATCGAGGAAGCGCTCGTGTACAGCGGAGAACCCGTGTTCACCGGATTCAACGACTAATAGTGCTGTGTTTGGGGCGGCCGCTGGTGATATCTGGCCGCTCCGACCCTTTTCTTTAAGTGTAAGGATGGATCATGGATAAAACCAAGATCAAGTACCTGGTGGGCATTTATGCTGCCGCCATGTGCATTATGGGCATGTTGGTGCCCGTCCCCATCGTGGCTTCTGTCGCGGCGGCGTTTCCCAACGAGAACATCGCTGCCGTTCAGATGATCATCGGCATCATCCCGTTGATGATGGCGCTGTCCGCCATGCTCGTGTCTTCCCAGCTCGCTTCGCGCGTTTCCAAGAAGAAGACGACGCTTGTCGGTCATGCTATCGTGATGCTCGCCGGCGCCTCGGTCCTTGTGTTCCACGACTCGCTCGGCCAGGTCTTAGCGGCTTCTGCTGTCATGGGCCTTGGTCTCGGCGCCGTGCAGAATTCAACGGACGCTCTTATCGCGGATTACTTTGGCGGAAAGCAGCGCTCGTTTGTCATGGGCATCTACTCCACTTTTGTTGCACTGGGCGGCATTATCTGGACGATGGTTTCCGGCATCTTGGGTTCTGCCGAGTGGTTCCACAGCTATGCGGCGTACTTCATCATGATCATTTTCATCGTGATCGAGGCTGTTTGCCTTCCCGAGGGTCATCTTGAACCCAAGCGCAAGGTCAATGTGTTTGCCAATATGCCTAAAGAGGTCGCGATTATCACGCTCATGAGCTTTGTGTTCGTACTCACGTTCCAGCTCTTCAGCTCCAACGTTTCGCTGCTTGTTGTAGGTCGTGGCTTTGGCGGTACCGTGGAGGCCGGTCTTGCCTCTACCGTTATGACCGTTGCCGGTATTGCGGCTGGTCTTTTGGTCGGTCCGCTGTTTGCCAAGTTCAAGAACCTGGCTATGCCGATCGCGTGGGGCGTGACGCTCGTTGGCCTGGGCCTGACGCTGGTTGCGCCCGCCTTTATGGTGCTGTGCGTTGCGGGCTTTGTCGTTGCGCTGGGCAAGGAGACCTACGTGCCGTTGGAGGGCAATTTTGCCGCCGGCAACTCTGCCCCCGAGGGACGTGCGTTTAACCTTGCCATTGGCATGGCAGGCATCAACTTTGGCATGGCACTGTCTCCCATTGTGTTTGAGGCCGTGACGTCGCCGTTTGGTGCGACGATTGACCAGAAGTTCATCGCCGGCATGATCGTCTGTGCGGCTTGTGTCGTCTTTGGCGCCATTAAGTATCGCAAACTCACCCCTGCCCAGCTTGCCGAGGCCGAGAAGATGGCGGCCGGCGGCGAGGCGGAGTAGCCGCTCGAGTAGTTGCTTTGCCGCACATCATGGTTTATCGGGGCCGCCGACATATGCCGGCGGCCCTCTGTCTATCAATGACTTTGAAAGGCTTACGGCTATGAAGTTACCTGTCAGGCGCGTTATCGGTATTCTCAACGGCTTCTTTAACCCGCTATTGCTCTGCGCGTTTCTCCCCATCATCGAAGGGGCGCCTGGCTTGGATCTGACGGGCCCCACGGGCTTTTGGGGACAACTCGTCGTGGCCACGGTGATCGCCGAGGTTCTGAGCGCACTCCCGCTGTTTGGCAAAACAGTCGGTATGTGCCTGGACTTTTTTGCTTTTGAGCAGGGGAGTGCATCACACAAGATCGCCGGTACGGTCATCGGTGCCACGCTCCTTTTTATGGTGATCGGTTTTGGCGAGATTGCCTTCCAGGGAGGATTCGGAACGATTGAAGGCCGTACGTTCTTCGCGCGTTGGGCCGGCCTCGTCACAAAGGGATGGGCCTTTGTGGTTATCGCCGGCGTGCTGCTCGATCCCTTTACAGCGGCTCTCGGCCGCATGATAGTTCGCGAAGAGAGGTAATAGATCCTCGCCTGTCGAATGCCGGCGGACGGGGCGCCGGGGCTGTAGTCTTCCGAGCGTTTACAGTCCTGTCGCTCCGTCCGCCGGCATTCGACCGCAACATGTTGGTCAAGCATAATCTTTTGGATTCTTTTGGCGTGAGCGGCTTGGTTTTGGTAGGATTTGTCAGCGGCGCGGTTGAGGGGGTTTCAAAACTGCCGTGCAGGTAGTCGAGCTGATAACGTTTTAGCACTCTGCCAAGAGCCCTTCATTTTTAATGCGTCTGCAAAATGACTAATTGCTTTGACCTGCTGAAACACTATATGTTGTGTTTGACCTAAAAAAAGAATACAGGATATAGATGCCTCTTTGTCGTATGATAGATGGCGGACAGAGAACGAAGACCTTAACTGCCTCATTTGAACGTGTCCTTGAGCCGCTTGATCGGCTCTTGGGAATGTCCGCATGGAGGCTTATGGTTTATCGAGAACACAGATTGCGCGACGGCGCCGCAAGACGGGGGCAAGCCCTGCCGGGCATCGTTTGGCTCTGAAACGCAATGAGACTACGACGCGAAAGAGGCAAGAGGATGAAGATCATCAAGCGCAGCGGCACCGAGGTTGTCTTTGACATCGATAAGATCGTCAATGCGATTCGCGCCGCCAACTTGGAGGTCGAGGAGGGCTCTCGTCTTACCGACCGCCAGGTGGTTTATGCGGCGCAAAACGTCGCCGAGGCATGCGAGAACGCGGGCCACACCGTGTCGGTCGAGGAGATTCAGGATCTGGTCGAGGACGAGATCATGCGTCTCGACTGCTACGAGGTCGCTCGCCATTACATCATCTATCGCTATGTTCAGAGCCTGAAGCGCCAGAAGAACACGACCGATGACAAGATCCTGTCGCTGATCGAGTGCAACAACGAAGAGGTCAAGCAGGAGAACTCCAACAAGAACCCGACCGTCAATTCCGTTCAGCGTGACTACATGGCCGGCGAGATTTCCAAGGACCTGACTCAGCGTGTGCTGCTGCCCCAGGAGATCGTGGATGCTCACAATGAGGGTCTGATCCACTTCCATGATTCGGACTACTTTGCCCAGCACATGCACAACTGCGATCTGGTGAATCTGGAGGATATGCTGCAGAACGGCACCGTCATCTCCGGCACCTATATCGAGAAGCCGCACGGCTTCTCCACTGCCTGC
>URGF01000166.1 GCA_900547285.1 uncultured Collinsella sp. | reverse complement strand
CTCCTACAACTTCCCCGAGGGTGACGAGCTCGACATGGGCTCCCACATGCTCGAGGTTTCCCCGTCCATCGGCACCATCGCCAAGCCGAAGCTGGAGATCCACCCGCTGGGCATCGGCGGCAAGGCCGACCCGGTCCGCCTGGTCTTCTCCGGCAAGCCCGCCAAGGACGCCGTCGACGCCGAGATCCTCGACGTGATCGTGGGCGGCCGTCCCGTCAAGTTTGACGAGGACGACAAGGACGCTCCCAAGGAGCCCGTCAAGCAGATGTTCCTGGACATCCTCAAGGAGCAGTACGGCGTCGAGGAGGAGGACTTCCTCTCCGCCGAGATCGAGGTCGTGCCCGCCGGTCCCGCCCGCGACATGGGCCTCGACCGCTCCATGATTTTGGGCTATGGCCACGACGATCGTGTCTGCGCCTATCCGTCCATGCTCGCCCAGATCGACGTCGCCAACGTGGAGCGCACGAGCATCACGCTCATCGTCGATAAGGAGGAGATCGGCTCCGTGGGTGCCACCGGTATGACGAGCCGCTTCTTCGAGAACACCGTCGCCGAGATCATGACACTCGCCGGCGAGGATAGCCCGCTGGCCCTGCGCCGCGCGCTCGCCCGCAGCCGCATGCTCTCCTCCGACGTGTCCGCCGGTTTCGACCCGGGCTATGCCGGCAAGTTCGAGACGAAGAACGCCGCCTTTATGGGTCGTGGCCTGTGCTTTAACAAGTACACGGGCAGCCGCGGCAAGGGCGGTTCCAACGACGCCGATGCCGAGTACGTGGCCCTCGTCCGCGACATCATGGACGAGGCCGGCGTGGACTTCCAGACCTGTGAGCTCGGTCGCGTCAATGCGGGCGGCGGCGGCACCATTGCCTACATCATGGCCAAGTATGGCATGAACGTCATCGACTCCGGCGTTGCCGTCCTGTCCATGCACGCCCTGTGGGAGGTCGCCAACAAGGCCGATATCTACGAGGCCTATCGCGGCTACAAGGCCTTCCTCGAGCGAGCCTAACCAACCCTTCATCAGTTGCGGTGAAATACGGACTAAACTGGCCCATAAACGGCCAAAACAGACCGTATTCCACCGCAACTTTTTTGGCAGAGGAGAGTCCATGCTGCAGGTCATCATTTCGCCCGCCAAGCAGATGCGCGCGACCCAAGATGCTTTTGAAGTCCTGGGCATCCCACCCTTTGTGCGCGAGACGGCTCGCCTCCACCGCGCACTGCTAGATATCGAGCGGAATGAAGGCAGCGGCGGCCTGCAGGCGCTGTGGAACGTGAGTGACAAACTGCTGGGACCTTGCCTCAACACACTGCATGAGTTCGGGCCCATCCTGAAAAGCGGCGATCTCGACAATCCCGCACTCGCCCGTCACCTCTCCCCTGCCGTCATGTCCTATCACGGCATTCAATACCAGAGCATGGCACCCGAGGTGATGGATTCCACGCAGCTCGCATGGCTGCAAGACCATCTGTGGATCCTCTCCGGCCTCTACGGGTGCGTTCGTCCCTTTCATGCCGTCGAACCGTATCGGCTGGAGATGGGCGCGAAGCTTGCCGTCGACGATGCCCGAGACCTCTACGCGTTTTGGGGCGACAAGCTCGCACGGGCCATCGCTCCGGCAGGCTCCAACGCTACGATCGTCAACCTCGCCAGCGTAGAGTATGCCAAAGCCGTTCTGCCCCACCTCGCGGATGACGCCACGGCCGTCACATGCCTCTTTGGCGAGGGTATCCGCAACGGGAAGCCCATCCAACGGTCGACCGCCAGCAAAAAGGCGCGCGGCTCCATGGTGCGGTGGATGGCAGAAAACAAGCTCGAGGATGCAAGCGAACTTACCGCATTCAACATCGGCTATCGGCACATCCCCGAGCTTTCAGACAAAAACACCCTGGTTTTCATGAACGCGCAGGCACAATAGGCCCGCCGTTTCCAAACACCCCATTACTCCGCCAAGCCATCGGCCTTTGCAATCTCGCTCGTCGAGCCATCTTGGTAGGTAATCTTAACGTGCTCTACGTCGGATACCGTAACGCCCGACGGAGGTTCCAGACGCCACTCCGTCAGAGCGATATCCATGGTCGTGGGCACATCGCCCTGATCTTTGAGCTTCACCATGAGTGTTTTGAGTGCCTCATCAAACGTCACGCGTTCGATTTCCTCGCCAGGAATAGACCCACCACTCAGCTGCAGCTGCACAAACTCGTCGCGCGGATACCAATAGTCGCCCGGTGCGGCAACCGTGTTGCCACCAGAAACTTTCATGGTCATAATCGGCAGGCCCTCGTCGGCTTCAAACCCCCAGGTGGCGCCGCCGCGACCGCCAAACGTCCAAATACAAAAGGCAATCACCAGCACGGCAAGCACCGCAAAGCCAATCGCGACCAACCCATGGTGCGCACGGCCCTCCTCGGCCGATATGTCCCATTGTGTCTCTCGATATAGATGCTTGTCTTCCATGTACGCCTCCCCACAGGCACGCTCGTTAGGCCAATCGTACCCATTCGAGCTATACTTGAGCCCATTACATAAACGGGGAGCTTGCGGGACAAGACGGCAGGCTGAGATTGGGCGCGCCCGCCCTGACCCGCAAACCTGATATGGGTAATGCCAACGAAGGGAGCCGTGCCAATGAGCACACAGACCGAGCCCAAGCTCATCACGCAAATCGACTTCGCCCGTGCCGGGCAGATCACGCCGCAGATGAAGGAAGTCGCCGAGCGCGAGCATCGCGACCCCGAGTACATCCGCGAGCGCGTGGCCGACGGCCGCATCGCCATTCCCGCCAATATTGTGCACATCAAAAAGGGCATGCGCGCCTTTGGCGTCGGTGAAGGGCTGTCCACCAAGGTCAACGTGAACTTGGGCATCTCGGGCGACAAGGCCGATGCCGCCGAGGAATGGAAGAAGGTCAAGATCGCCGAGGACTTTGGCGCCGACGCCATCATGGACCTCTCCAACTCGGGCAAGACGCGCCAGTTCCGCCAGCAGCTCATCGACGAGACGCCGCTCATGGTAGGCACCGTCCCCATGTACGACGCCATCGGCTACATGGAAAAGCCGCTGGTCAAGCTCACCAAGGACGACCTGTTCGAAGTCGTGCGCGCGCATGCCGAGGACGGCGTGGACTTTATGACCATCCACTGCGGCATCAACAAGTCGGTCACCAAGACCTTTAAGGAGACCGGCCGCCTGATGAACATCGTGAGCCGCGGCGGCTCACTGCTGTTTGGCTGGATGGAGGTCACCGGTAACGAGAACCCGTTCTATGAGTTCTACGACGAGTTGCTCGAGATTTGCCACGAGTACGACGTGACGATTTCGCTCGGCGACTCCTGCCGCCCGGGCTGCCTCTAC
>URGF01000165.1 GCA_900547285.1 uncultured Collinsella sp. | reverse complement strand
TCCGTACATGTACGGATGAATGTGGGAGGTGTTCGGATAAAGTCGATAATCAAGGCATTTAGCCCGTGCAAATCTGAAGAACAGGATTGTAAGGTTTAGATTTTCGGCAGGGGGTACCATAAAATAAGGCCGCTCAAAGCCTATGGGCGGCATGTATTGAAGGGAAGTACACCTATGGATTTTGAGAGCTCCCAAACCAAGAAGAACCTTGAGACCGCTTTTGCCGGTGAGTCCCAGGCGCACACCAAGTATCGCTACTATGCATCCAAGGCTAAAAAGGACGGTTACGTTCAGATCTCGAATATCTTTGCCGAGACGGCGGGTAACGAGTCCGAGCACGCCAAACTGTGGTTTAAATATCTGCACGACGGCGCCGTTCCGGGCACTCTGGACAACCTGCGCGACGCCGCCGCGGGCGAGAACTACGAGTGGACCACGATGTATGACGAGTTTGCCAAGACCGCCGAGGAGGAGGGTTTTGCCGAGATCGCCGAGAAGTTCCGTGGCGTCGCCGCCGTCGAGAAGGCCCACGAGGAGCGCTACAACAAGCTCGTCGAGCGCATTGAGTCGGGCGAGGTGTTTGAGCGCGAGGGCGTAAAGGTGTGGAAGTGCCTGAACTGCGGACATCTGCACGTTGGTGCCGAGGCACCTGAGGTGTGCCCGGTGTGTAACCACCCCAAGGCGTACTTTGAGGAGCAGGTGGTGAACTACTAGCGCTTGGCGCTGGCTGCTGCGGAGCGCAGGGCGGGGAAATACCTTTCCCTCTCGCTCACGGCTTCGCAGAGTCGCGCGAGGCAAAGGTATTTCCCCGCCTTGCGCTCCGGCGTTGGGTCGTCGCGTGCTCGATACAGAAAAGCTGATAAAAAAGGTTGTGTGCCGCCCCTTTTTGGGGCGGCACGTTTTTGTGGGGTCCCGGTCTCCACAATTTTCGTCAAGCTATTGGTTAGATTTTGGTCAGTTGGCGTAAGGGTGGAAGGCCAAAAGATTGTTGGCGAAAAAAGCTCAGAGAAAGTGCTGGTAGGGGAGTTGTTGAGCTTTTCGACAGCTTTTGAGCAAAAGAAACTTTGTGGCTATTGCCGGCGATTGCGTTGTCGCGGTCATGGCGGTGCGGGATGCTGGTCGTAAGCGTCGAATGCTCCGATTTTGGAGGCCAGCATGGATCTGTTTCTTGAGACTCCGCAGCAACAAGCTGAGCGCATGCTGCGTCAGCAGCAACGACTCATGGAGATGCAAATGCAAGGGGTTGCCAACCAAGCGCCCGTGCAAAATGTCGTGCCCGCTGCTGTACCTGCAGCTGTGCCCGGGTGTGAATCGGCGCCAGAGGCCTATTCCGTACAGCAGGATTCATATGCGCAGGAGCTCGCGTTCGATAAACGTCGTGCGCGTCACCGTCGCTGGGCCCAGCGCCTGCGTACGCTGGCGATGATCGTGCTGATTCCGCTGGGGCTCGCGACAATCTTCTTGGCCTCATATGCCCTCACGTGCATCCTCAACGGCGCCTCGCCCAATGAGGTACTTCAGCACTTGGCAGCTCTTGGTCAGCGCTTGGGGGATGTCGCAGCAACCATCCGCGCCAGCTGGGAGAGCTAGCGGACCAGCACCCATAGCGCAAAGGTAACTTGTCTGCGCTCGATTGGACATGAGCTGCGTTTGACAGGGTAAGATTGATTGCGGTTTTGATTGGTGCTCGATTGGGTTTGTTGGGCGGAGTTTATGTCTGCTATTGATATTGTGCTTGTTGTGATCGCCTTGGTGGCGGTGGGGGTTGCTGTGGCTTGCGCCCTCCAGCTCAAGAGCCTGCGTGCCGAGCTGCGGGAGCGTGGCGACAGTAGCGCGGAAACGCTGGCAGCGCTCGAGCAGGCCAACAGCACGCTCGACACCCTGAACGTCGCGTTGGCCGAAACCCGCCGCACGACAAATGCCATCGCGCAGCAGCAGACGACCGACGCCGCCGTAGAGCAGCAGCGCTACCTGACCATTGCGCGCGAGTTCTCGCAGGCCGGCGACCGTATGGATGACCTGCGCCGCGAGACGGCCCAACAGCTTGGCGCCAACCGCGAAGGCATCGAGCACCGCCTGGACAAGGTGCGCGAGACGGTCGATGCTCAGCTGGGCGCCATCCGCAAAGACAACAACGTGCAGCTCGACCAAATGCGTGCGACGGTGGACGAGAAGCTCTCTCGCACGCTCAACGACCGACTGTCGGCATCGTTTAAGCAGGTGAGCGACCAGCTCGAGGCCGTGTATAAGGGCCTGGGCGATATGCAATCTATCGCCAACGGCGTTGGCGACCTTAAGCGCGTGCTGGGCAATGTAAAGGCGCGCGGCATTTTGGGCGAGGTGCAGCTGGGTGCGATCCTGGCGGACATCCTTACGCCCGACCAGTATCTGGAAAACGTCACCACCAAGCCCGGCGCCTCGGAGCGCGTTGAGTTTGCCGTCAAGCTGCCGGTAGACGAGGGCGATCCCGTGCTGCTGCCGATCGACTCCAAATTCCCGGGCGACGCGTACGAGCACCTGCTCGACGCGCAGGAGTCGGGTGACGCGGAGGCCGTCGCCGCAGCGCGCAAGACGCTCGATATGATGGTGAAGCGCGAGGCAAAGGACATCTGCGAAAAGTACCTGAGTGTGCCGGCAACGACCAACTTTGGCATCATGTTCGTGCCGTTTGAGGGACTGTACGCCGAAGTCGTCAGCCGCCCCGGGCTTATCGAGACCCTGGGCCGCGACTATCACGTCAACGTAGCCGGTCCCAGCACCATGGCCGCCATTCTCAATAGCCTGCAGATGAGCTACCAGACGTTTAGGCTGCAAAAACGTACCGACGACGTACTGCGCGTGCTCTCCGCCGTCAAGGCCGAGCTGCCACGCTATCAGGCGGCGCTGCGCCGCGCCCAGCAGCAGATCGAGACCGCGGGCAAAACGGTCGAGGGCATCATTACCACGCGCACCAACGTTATGGAGCGCAAGCTCAAGGACATCGACGCACTGGAAGACGCCGATCAAGCCGATGAGATCTTGGGACTCACGCCCGCGGGCCTTCCCACAGACCAAGAAGACGAGGGCTAATTGCAACAAGACGGTGGGGCGCCGGCGTAAACGCGGGCGCCCCACCGCTTTTCGCATCGCGCATGCCTGAAGCGCGCTTCGGTGTGCAACAATGGCGTTTCGCCCTATCAGTCGCGAAAGGAAGTCCATGTCTCAGAGAAGCACCAGCCCGCTCAGCCGCTCCACCGTGCGCCGCACGCTGCAGCGGTTTTGGGGTGTCACGCGCACGCAGCCGCTGATTGTCTTTCTCTCGGTGTTCTCGTCGGCGGGCTACATCTTTTTGCTGACGTTTGCCAATACCTATGTGATGGCCCTCAT
>URGF01000164.1 GCA_900547285.1 uncultured Collinsella sp. | reverse complement strand
GCAAAGCGCCAGCCCATGCATGCCCGAGGACGTTTGCAAGACTAAACCCCGGTCCCCGCGATGGGAGGGCTTAGCGGTCGACCCTGGCCGACCACTCCCAGCAGCCCACCGGCTCGCCGTCGATGAGTACGTTGCCCCCGTCGAAGTCTTGATAACACAGGTCGTTGAATTGGTGGATCCACACGCCGTGGTTGAACGTCTTCTTGGCCGAGCCGTCGGCCTCGCGATACACGCCGGTCAGGTCTTCGACATGGCTAAAGTAGGTGAGGTGCACGTTGGCGCCGGCATCGCGCAGGCGCGCCGTGAGCGGCAGCACGGTCTGTTGCGGTGACACAAGCTCGTCGCCCTTGGAGTGCGTAAACCACAGCGGCGTCTTGGCGAGCGCGGCCACGTCCTCGTCCGTGGCGTTGTACCACGGGGCGCAGCAGGGAAGGCCCGCGGCGAAGAAATCGGGGTAGTCGGCGCACAGGCGCAGGGTCATAAAGCCGCCGTTGGAAAGACCGGCGACCACGATGCGGTCGGTGTCGATGCGGTCGGCATGCTCGGCGACAAACTCGTCGATAAGCGCCTTGAGCACGGAGGAGTAGATGCTCTGGTTGGAGCGACCGAGTTGCTCGACGCCGTTGTCCATCCAAAACGTGGGCGACTGCGGCACGAGCACCCAGGCAAAGCCGCCAAAGTAGCGCTGGATCTGCGCCTGGCTAATGGCCGTCACGCGGTTGCCGATATAGGCACGCGTGGCGCCTTCGCCCTGCGTGGCGCCCTTGCCCTCGCCGGCGCCGTGCAGATACACCACGAGCGGTGCCTTTTGGGGCACGACCGTCGCCTCGGGCGCAAAGGGGTTGAAGCATGCCGAGTCTTCGGCCTTAAAGCTGGGCTCAAAGAAGCCGTATTCGAGCGCGATGCCGTCGACGGCGGTCTTTTGCGTGGCGTTGCTCCAGCCTTTGAGCGCGGGGCAGATATCGCCACGGCAGGTGTCGAAGACCAGGCCGCAGGTGGGATCGTCGCCGTCGTTGCCGGGAAGAGCTGCGAGCTGCGTGATGCGCAGCTGGTCATCGAGCATGCGCGAGCCCATGACGCCGCCTTCGATCTTTTTGGTCAGGCGCTGCTCAGCGACCTCGAGCGCCACATGGGTGCCCACGGCGAGCTTACGTCCGTTCTCGTCGCACGGATATGCGGCGAGAATGTCGATGTAACCCACGGAGGGCGCGGCATGGTCGGCGCCGCGCTCCTTGCGCATCAGAACCTCGCCCGAGCGTTCGTGACGCTCTACATATATATGGAAGGTGTTCGCGTCGATGTCGTTGGCGCGCACGGTGCAGGGCAGGTCGAGTACGACCTTGCTGATCCAGGGGCCAAAGTCGCCCAAGGTGGTGACGGTCGCGTAGGTACACAATTTGAGTTCCATGAGCTGCCTCCCTTGCGCCGCTAGTGGGAAACAAAAGCGGCAATACAATCTAAACATGTTTAGTTTAATCCAGAAATGCAGAACAAGCTGATAAACTCGGTAAACGGCAAAAATGAACACGCCATGAACTACTAAACATATGTTTACTAGCTTCTAGCAGGGCTTCTGTTGATGAGTTAACAGGTCATAGAGGTGTTTATCAAAAAAAAATCCCACGTAAATAGCCATATATTGATAGATGGTCAAATAGATCTTCTCCTGCCATTTAAATACGCTCACCCCCGATTTCCTACCGTTCACCGGACTGTAGACGGAATAATTGCCATAAATTCGGCGCTCCGTGTAAACTAAAGCCCGTAAACGTTCAGTAAACACCTTGTTTACAAAAGCGTATCCAAGGGTCCGGCAACCGTAAGGGGTTATAGTCGCCGGGCCAAAGGCGTGCCTGCGAACGAACGACCAGGCACACGAAGATATGGGGAGGGGTCCCATGGCAGTAGATAACAAGCAGATTGCCACCGATGTCCTCGAGCTCGTGGGCGGTGCGGAGAATGTCACCGTCGCCACCAACTGCATGACGCGCCTGCGTCTGACGCTCAAGGATAACAACAAGGTTGACGTGGAGAAGATCAAGAAGGTCAAGGGTGTTCTGGGTTGCCAGTTCGCCGGCAGCCAGCTCCAGGTCATCATCGGCCAGAACGTGCCCAAGGTGCTCGCCGAGTTCGTCGCCATCTCCGGCGTCAAGCAGGGTGAGGCCGTCAACGAGAACCTCGATGCTCCCAAGGAGAAGTTCGAGCTCAAGAACCTGCCCAACATCATCCTCGACTATCTGTCGGGCTCCATGACCCAGCTCATCCCGCTGCTCATGGCCGGCGGTCTGTTCCGTACCATCGCGGCCGTCCTCGGCCCCACCATGCTCGGTGTGCTCTCGGCCGACGACCCGACCTATACGTTCCTCTACACCACGCTGTACGAGGCCACGTTCACCTTTATCCCCATCTACCTGGGTTATGCCGCGGCTAAGAAGCTCGGCGCCAGCCCCGTGCTCGGCATGCTGCTCGGCGGCGCCCTCATGGCTCCGTCCGTTGTGACGGCTGCCACGCAGGAGGGTGGCGGCATCATCTCCGTCTACGGCATCCAGATCGCTGCTGCCAACTATCAGCAGTCCGTCCTGCCGATCATCCTTTCGGTGCCTGTCCTCTACTTCGTCGAGAAGTTCTTTAAGAAGGTCATGCCCGACGTGCTCTCCACGGTCTTCACGCCGTTTTGCACCATGATCGTTACCATCCCCATCGCCTTCATCGTCCTCGCCCCCATCGGCAACGAGATCGGTACGCTGATCGCTAACGCCCTCTTCGGCCTTGCTGACCTTGGCGGCATCGGTATCCTGATCGTCATGGCCGTCCTCGGCGCCTTCTGGCAGCTCTTCGTGGTCTGCGGCATGCACATGCCCGTCATCCTGCTCGCTCAGGTTCAGATCATCGCTGCCGGTTACGATCCCTTCGTCTTCGTTTCCACCAACTGCGCTATGGCCGCTGTCTGGGGCTGCGCCTTCGGTGCCTTCCTCAAGATGAAGAACCCCGACGAGAAGTCTCTCGCCATCGGTTACGTCATCTCCGCCATCGCCGGCGGCGTCACCGAGCCCGCACTCTTCGGTATCCTCATGCGCTTCCGTCGCACCATGTTCGGCATGTTCATCGGCGGTGCTATCGGCGCTGTGTTCTCCGGCCTCATGGGTGTTACCTACTACCTCGCAGGCGGTGCGGCCAACTTCCTGGTCTTCACCAACTATCTGCAGGGTGGCCAGATGAACACCGTCTGGGCTATCGTCGGTATGGCTATCTCCTTTGTCATCGCCGCTGCCGTCGTCTTTGTCTCTGGCTTCTCCAAGGAGGAGCTCGCCGAGATGGAGGCCTAAGGCCAAGCCATTCGGTCGCATAAGACCTCACCTACACGACGGGGCCCCGTCAGGCGTAAGCCC
>URGF01000163.1 GCA_900547285.1 uncultured Collinsella sp. | reverse complement strand
ATCCGCGGGCGCATATACGTCCGGGATGGGAGATAACAAGGGAAATAAGAACGCCGATCACACGGCCGCGACCCTCATGGGTCCCATGCCGTGGCGGCAAAACTACAGGCGCGAATCTGGCGCGCCGAGAAGGCGCGCGGTTTGACAGAACTTATCGCATAGGCGCTCCGGTTCGCCTTGGGGAATCTGGGTACGTTCGGTCTCAAAGGAGAGGCCGTATTCACGCGCCGGAAGGAAGTACTCGTAATAGCCGTTGGTATAACCGCAGACAATCCCCTCAACCGGACATTCGCGCTTCATGCGAACGCCAAGGTCGCTGCCGAGCTCGCTCGGAAACACAAAGAGGTGCATACCACCCAAGCTGATAACGGCGCACTTGAGCGTGAGCGAAAAATCGTCATGGGCGACGGTGTGATAGAACGTCTGGGGCTCGATACGGTCGAGTTTAACCTCGCGATCGAGCTTGATTTGGGAAATCGCCTCGGCAAGACCGGTCGACACGCGCTCGACCTCGGGGATGCCACGACCTTGGCGAAAATTGCGATCGCTGCAGTCGCCAGCAGCGCCCACGACCATGGCAGGATAGTACCCGAGGCTCGGGGCGAGCTTTTTACCGGTAAGGCCGGCAAGCTCACTCGTGAGCTCCGTACAATCGGGCCCGACGCAAGCGGAATGCACCGCCCAGTTCACAAAGCCCGCAAATGGCTTGCCTTCGGTATCGAAGAACGAAACGACAATGACCTCATTGTCGGCGAGTTCGCCTGGGATGATGCGGTTGTCATAGAAACCGGTGACGACCTGCTTGCCCAGGCGGCAAATCGCGGGCTGCGCATTGGCGCGGCACTCCTCAAAGCATTGGCAAATGGTATCGAGGAGCCAGCGATAGTAGTTCTCGTCGAATTTTCCCGTCCACCAGCTGCGGTGGTAAGCGACGATTGAAGTATGGTCGTGCGTCGCCGAGAGCAGGACGCAATCACGGTCAATGCCGTAGCGCTCGGCGAGCATTGTCTTGACTTCCTCGGCCATGCTTTCCTCGAACTCGAGGACATCGGCATTAAAGAGAAACACCTCGCGTTCGCCTTGCTGGAAGAGAATGGCGTTGGCGTAGACGTCGTCATGGATGCCCGTCGCAGGCTCCAGGCGGTTGGGAAGATTGCGATAGCCAATCAGGTAGATGTCGCCCTGTGGGGTGATTTTGCGGCGCGCGTGTCCAATGTTCATGCACGTTCTCCTTCTGTGTTACGCCGCATTCAAGGCGGCAATGATGATATCGACGAGGCGCTCATGGGAGCCGGCGGCAAAACCGGAGTTCATGGCCTCATAGGTGATCTTTTCGTACGCGTCGGGGGCCGGTAGGTATTTCTGTCCGCCGTTGACGAGCGTGGCAAAGAGCACAGAGCCGGACCGGGCGACGCGCACGGTGGCGCCGAATGTACTCGAGACCTCGGGCTGCACGCCGACAAGCTCGACGTTTCCCAGCCGAAGCAGATAGACCCTCGTGTGCTGCTCACCGGCAGCATGAAACTCATACGTTCGATGCGGAGCCAAAGAGTAAAAATCGGCGCGTGTCTGAGCGGGCAGGAGGACGTCGACCGTGCGAGCATCGATGCCGGCAGCGCTATCCTCACGTGCCATGCGAGCGGCCTCAATCAAAGCATCGCCCAAGACCTGCCCCTGCTGGTGCAGCATGCGGTATCCGTCCTCATGGGCATCGACCGTCCGCTTCACGCCGGCGGCATCGAACGTGACGTTCATGGCGCGCTCCGCCGGACCTTGGTCGCCCGCGGCGCCCGGCAGCAACAGGGCAACGCCGCCCAGCTCACGCTCGAGTGACATGGCGGCAAAACCAAAGAGATCTCCGCTCGCCACGCGTCTCCCCTCGGAGTCGCGCGACCCGTCGAGCACGGAGGACTGGACGTCCGCCGCCGCAAGTACGGCAACGTACTCGCCCCCGGCATCCCTCATGGCGAGCACGGGCATCGCGTGGTCGGCAAACCCCTCGGGATTCGAGCCCAACCACCAGCCGGCCGGCGTCTCGATGTCGCGATTAACGTTCACGGGGCAGTCGCCCTCCGCCGTGGCGAGTGTGACGGAGCGAATGCCCGCAACAGCCCGCTCGACAGCCGTGCGGGCGGCGGCGATGAGCGCTGCGCGATAGCGCTCGTTGCGATCGCGGGCAGCAGCATCGGCAAGATGCCCGGGAGTGCGAACGTGAGGCATGGAAAACGTGTGGGTAGGAACCACCCAAGAGTAAGCGCCACTGCAGCCGGCGGCATCCTCGACGACCTCACGCAGATCGGCGAGCAGAGCCGGAGCAATCGATGTGACCTCAAGCGAAAGAATGCAGGAGCGTCGCCCCGCCCCCTCGATGACAAGAGCACGGGCAAAGACCTCATGGCGGAGTTCGTCGAAACCGTCAAACGGCAATACGCCCCCAAGATCGATGGCCGCACGGGCGGCCCCAGCCCTCATCTCTCCTTTGTCCATGGCAGACACCCCCTCTGATTGCCGCTCACTCGACACCGTACAGTCGCTGCGCCGTGCCGCCAAGCACAAGATCTGTGTCTGCATTGCTCAGGCTCGCGGCACGAACGCAGGCGACACCCTCGGTGAGCCACTCGCGTTTAACCGGATAGCTCGTGCCAAAAACAATATGGTCTGCACCCAACACGTTAACCGCGCAGGCGAGGAGTGTCTTGCCCCAAGGCTGGGCATGGGACATGTCGAAATAGATGTTGTTCTCGAGGCGCTTGGAAACGGTCTCGGTATCGACCTGAAAACGTCCAGAGGCATCAGGGCGCTTGGGGCCGTGAGGCAGCAGCATCTCCTTGAACGCAAAGTATGCGCCACCGAGCATGGAGTGGACCATCTTGATATTAGGATAGCGCTCGAAGAAATCACCAAAGATCTCGCGGCCGATCGCCGTAGTTTGGTCGACGCAGCGACCATAAGAGCGGCGAAGGTTGTCGTACGCGAGAAGCGACTCGTTCTCGACCGGTACGGGAACATGGTGGACGTAAACGGTGACGTTGCGCTCGTTCAGGTGTTCGAAGAAGCTCGAGAAAACCCGGTCGTCGAGATAGCGCTTGCCGTAGTGAGCGCAGAGCTGCACACCCGCAAAACCATCGTCGAGCCTGCGGTCGAGCTCCTCTAAATTTGCCTTGGTGCCAAAGGGTGGCACAGCGACAAGCGGAATCAGGCGGCCATTTGACGCCTTCGCGTCAGCGGCCATACCGTCGTTGAAGCGCCGACACATCTCGAGCGACATCCACTCGTGGCAGCCGGGGAGCTTGAGGATCGCCTTGTCGACCCCCGCCTCATCCATATCGGCCAAGCGCTTCTCGAGGGTGTAGTCGCCCTCGATGTAATTACGGCCCGGAGACCCGGCGGGCATCTCGAT
>URGF01000162.1 GCA_900547285.1 uncultured Collinsella sp. | reverse complement strand
GATGCATACGGCTTTCGGCCTGCATCCGCGCGCCAAGGGCTGCCGCCGCGCCCTTAAACTGCTTGTAAGCAATCAGGCGCTGAATCAGGACCTCGCGCAGGGCGTCGCCGTCGAGCGTACTGAGCCCCTCGAGGTCTTCGTCGAACTCGTCATCGTCGTCATCGGCTTTGCGCGGGGCCTCCTGCGGTACCAGAGAGGCGGCCTTGATGTCCAAAAGGGTTGCCGCGACCAGCAAAAAGTCGCTCGCCACGTCCAGGTCCAGCGCCTCGATGCGCTCGGCCTCGGCAAGGTACTGCTCGGCCACCTCGCTAATGGAGATGGCGCCGATATCTACTTTTTGGCGGGTTACCAGCTGCAGCAGCAGGTCGAACGGTCCGCTGTAGACCTGCGTCGACACGCGATACGACATCTTCGACCTCCTTTGACGGCGCCTTCGCGGCGCGGTTTGGGTGCATGTTACGACCGTTTTGCACGGTCGACCTGTAAGTTTACCTTAGATGCCGGCGATTGCGAAGTTGAGCAGCTGCTCAGCGAGCGGATACACGGTAACGTCGAAATAGCGGCCGATCACGTCGATGCCGGTCCACATGGGCAGCAGATACAGCACAATGATGAGTATGGGCATGGCGTATTGCTGCAGGTGGTAGTAGTTGTTGAGCGCCTTGCCTTTGAGGAAGGGCACGATGATCGACGAACCGTCGAGTGGCGGGATCGGGATGAGGTTGAAGAACGCGAGTGACAGGTTGACCACGATAAAGGTGGCGCCGAAGTTCATGATCTGTGATGCTACGGCAAAGGACATGCTGGTGTAGAGGTTGCCGTACGTTGCGTGCATGAGGGCGGCCGCGAGGCACGCGAGTGCGATGTTCGATGCGGGGCCGGCCGCACTCACCAGGACCTCGTCACGCTTGGGGTGCTTGAGGTTGTTGAGGTAGACGGGCACGGGTTTGGCGAAGGCGAACACGGGACCGCCGGCCGCGAGCATGAGCAGCGGCAGGATGATGGTGCCAAACGGGTCGATATGGTTAAGCGGGTTGAGCGACACGCGGCCGCGCGAACGGGCCGTCTTGTCGCCGAGCGCCCAGGCCGCGGCGGCGTGTGCACTCTCGTGGATCACGATGCCCACGATGACGGCGACGGCGCTGGCGAGCAGGTTCATGATGTAGCTGCTGGACATGGCGCTCCTCTAGCGGACGCGACGCGAGGCGCGCGTGAGCAGGTAGTCGATCACAAACAGGATCACGGCGACGATGGCGTAATCCAAGCGGAACACACCGCCAAAGGGCGACGTGATGACGCCGTAGCCGGCGATGGCGCTCGGCAGGGCGCGCGAAAGCTCGACGACAAAGCCCACGATCTGCAGCTTGGCGGTGAGGCCGCTAAAGCACAGCAGCACGGTCATCGCGCTCATAAAAATGCCGCAGATGCGACAGGCGATGGCGATGATGCTCATCGCCACGGCAGCGGCCTTACGAGAGTTCACGCGCGGTCTCCTCTTCGATCTGGGTGGAAAGCTCCAGCCATTCGTCCTCGAGCTTGGGTAGCTCTTGCTTAAGGCCGTTATATTCCCCCAGCGCGGCGTTGAACTTGTCTTGATCGGCATAAAGCTCTTCGCTTGCCATCAATTCCATAAGCTCGTCATAGCGGGCACGCTTTTTGTCGAGCTCCGTCTCGATCTTCTTGAGCTGGTTGCGCACGCCCTTGAGCTTTTTATTGAGCGCGGCGCGGGCTTGGGCCTCGGCGCGCTTTTGCTCCTTGGTCTTTTTGCCCTCGGCAGGCTTAGGCGCCGCGGCGGGGGTGTCGGCCTGGGCGGCGCTTGCCTTGGCGGACTTGGTCGTGGCCGGCGCGCTCTCCGTGGACGCCTCGGCGGCGGCGCGGGCTGCGAGGTCCTCGCGCTTGTAGAGGTAGTAGTCGTAGTCGCCGTCGTAGACCGTGACCTTGCCATCGCGTATGTCGATCACGCGGTTGGCAACGGCGCGTACCAGGTGCTCGTCATGGCTGATCAGCACGATGGTACCAGGGAAGTTTTGCAGGGCATTCTCGAGCATGTCCACCGAGTCGATGTCCAGGTGGTTGGTGGGCTCGTCCAGGCACAGGAGCGCCTCGGGGGCCACGAGCATCTTAGCGAGCGCCAGACGCGCCTTTTCGCCGCCGGAGAGGACGCGAACCTGCTTCTCGATGGAATCGTTGTCACTAAACAGGAAGGCGCCCAGCAGGCTGCGCTGCTGCGGCACGGTCCACTTGGGCGTAACGGTGTCGATCTCTTGCAGGACGGTGTTGGATTCGGTCATGCCTTCGAGCGCGTGCTGGGCGTAATAGGCCACGCCCACGTTGGTGCCCAGGTCGCGGGCGCCGGTAGTGGGCGGCTCCAGGCCGGCGAGGATCTTCATGAGGGTGGACTTGCCGGCGCCGTTGGGTCCGACAAGTGCCACGTGCTCGCCGCGGTAGAGCTTGAGGTCGATATCGCTGTAGATGTGCTTGTTGCCGTAGGACTTGGACACGCCCTCCAGGCCCACGACCATGTCGCCTGAGCGCGGCGGGTCGGGGAACTTAAAGTCGATGTGCTTGTGGCCCTCGGGCAGGATGACGAGCTCCTTTTTGATCTGCTCGATCTTGCGGATGCGCTCCTGCGCCTGGGCGGCCTTGGTGGGCTTGTAGCGGAACTTGTCGACGAAGACCTGCATGTGGGCGATGTCGCGCTCCTGGGCGGCTCGCTTGGCGCGCATCTGCTCCAGGTTGTCCTCGCGCTGCTTGAGGTAGCTGCTGTAGTTGCCGGTATAGGTGGTCACGCGACGGTTTTCGAGAGCGGCGACGTGGTCGACGCAGGCGTCCATGAAGGCGCGGTCGTGGCTGACGATGAGGACGGCGCCGTCGTAGTTGGCGATAAAGCCGCGCAACCACTGGACGCTCTCGAGGTCCAGGTGGTTGGTGGGCTCGTCGAGCAGCAGCAGGTCGGGGTGGCGCAGGAAGAGCTTAGCAAGTGCGATGCGCATCTGCCAGCCGCCCGAGAACTCGGAGCACGGGCGCTCAAAGTCGGCGACCTTAAAGCCCAGGCCGGACAGGATCTTGCGAGCGTTGCTCTCGAGCTCGTAGCCGCCCAGGTGCTCAAAGCGGTCCTGGACCTGGCCGTATTCATTTAGGAGTGCGTCGACGTCCTTGCCTTGTTCGGAGAGCTCGGTGATCTGGGCCTGCAGCTCGTTGGCGCGCTCGCCCATGCGGCGGATTTCCTTGGCAGCGGCCATGATCTCAGCGAGGATGGTGGTGTCCTTGTGCTCAAGGTTGGTTTCCTGCTCTAGATAGCCTACCTGGCAGTCCTTGGCGTACTGGACCTGGCCGGCGTCGGGGCTGTCGATGCCCATGATGATTTTGAGCATGGTGGTTTTGCCGGCGCCGTTGGGGCCCACGAGCGCGAAGCGCTCG
>URGF01000161.1 GCA_900547285.1 uncultured Collinsella sp. | reverse complement strand
GTCGCGGTGGCGATCGTGGCGGCCGCAACGGTGGCGGCTTCCGCGGCAACCGCTTCTAATTGGGTTACGCGGTTTTACCAAATCGCGTAACTAGTTGACGCTGCAAACCCGCCAGAGCGGCAATCTGCCTTTCAACTTCGACGGCATGATCAAAAGATCAATGCCGCCTCGTTTCAAGGCACCTTGCTCGCTCTGGCGGGTTTTCGCTGTCGGTACCAAGGCATCGGCGTTGCCTTGATCCAAACCTACCAAAAAGGGACAGGTTTATTTTGGCCGGTTTTATCTGGGCAAACGTGGTTGTCTATCGCAATGTAGTCGTTGGGAACGTTCTTGTTTGAGTAGTCGTTTAAGAGCGACCCCAATGACTACATAGCATGAGAGTGGATAATCTCCCGGTTTGAGCCTGCATTCAAGCTCAAAGTGAGAGATTATCCACTCTCATTTGTTGTATGTCCGAAAATCCACGCTCGTTTAAATTCTGCCTACATTTGCAGGAACAGTTCGTGGAGGCGGGTGTCTTCGTCGAGCTCGGGGTGGAAGGTGACGCCGAGCTGGTTGCCTTGGCGGGCGGCGACGATGCGACCGTCGACTTCGGCTAGGACCTCAGTGTCGCCGTGCACTTCGACGATGCGGGGCGCACGGATAAACGTCAGCGGCACTTCACCGTCGATGCCAGCTACCTGCCCCTTGGTTCGAAAACTGCCGAGCTGCCTGCCGTAGGCATTGCGCTCAACGAGCACATCCATGGTTGCCAAGCGCGGCGTCCCCTTATCGTCGTGGGCGGCAAGATCGCGCGCTAATAGAATCAAGCCGGCGCAGGTGCCCAGGACGGGCATGCCCTCAACAATGCGGGTGCGAAGCTCATCGAGCATACCAAGCTCGGCAAGTAACTTGCCCTGAACGGTGGACTCGCCGCCGGGGAGGACCAGGCGGTCAAAGTTCTGCTGCAAATCGGCCGCCTGCCTCAGCTCAATACAACGTGCGCCCAGCTCGGACAGTCTTGCCTCGTGCTCGGCAAAAGCGCCCTGGACCGCCAGCACGGCGACCGTTTGGTCTGCATAATCGCTCATGTGCGATCCTTTCTGCTGGACTAGCGCCCGCGCTCCTCCATGATGATCTCGATTTCGTCGGCGTTGATGCCCACCATGGCCTCGCCCAGGTCCTCCGAAAGCTCGGCGATGAGCTTGGCGTCGGTGAAGTTTGCCACGGCCTTGACGATGGCGGCGGCGCGCTTGGCGGGGTCGCCGCTCTTAAAGATGCCCGAGCCAACAAAGACGCCCTCGGCGCCCAGCTGCATCATCAGCGCGGCGTCGGCGGGGGTCGCGACTCCGCCGGCGGCAAAGTTTACGACGGGGAGCTTGCCCGTGGCATGGACCTCGCGCACCAGCTCGACCGGAACCTGCAGCTGCTTGGCTGCCTCAAAGAGCTCGTCGTCGCGCAGGGCAACAACGTCGCGGATCTGCTTTTGGATCTTGCGCATATGGCGCACGGCCTGAACGACGTCGCCCGTGCCCGGCTCGCCCTTGGTGCGGATCATCGTGGCGCCCTCGGCAACACGGCGCAACGCCTCGCCCAGATCGCGGGCGCCGCAGACAAACGGCACGTCAAACTGGGTCTTGTCGATGTGGTAGACATCGTCGGCGGGGGAGAGAACCTCGGACTCGTCGATGTAATCGATCTCGATGGCCTGCAGGACCTGCGCCTCGACAATGTGGCCGATGCGGCACTTGGCCATAACGGGGATGGAGACGGCCTCCTGGATGCCCTTGATCATCTTGGGGTCGCTCATGCGCGAGACGCCGCCTGCGGCACGGATGTCGGCCGGGATGCGCTCGAGGGCCATGACGGCGCAGGCGCCTGCCTCCTCGGCGATGCGTGCCTGCTCGGGCGTGGTGACGTCCATGATGACGCCGCCCTTGAGCATCTGCGCGAGCTCGCGATTGAGTTTGACGCGATCGGCCTTGCTGGTCTGTTCTGCCATGGTTGCTCCCTTGGTTGGCATGTACATTGCTTGACGGAACATCCTATCGGGGGGCTGGGTATGGCGAAATACTCAGTTTTCGAGATAATAACAAGGTCAGACTAATGCCAGATTGAATGATTCGATAAGGTCAGGTGATAGACCCATGCTTGACTACAATTTGGAAAAACGCGGCGAAGCATCGCTCTATGAGTATGTTTACCAGCAAATTCGCGATGATATTGTTGTCGGGCGCATTGCGGCAGGGGAGCATCTGCCGTCTAAGCGCGCCTTTGCGAGTCATCTGGGTATCAGTGTCATTACCATCGAGAATGCATATAGCCAGTTGCTTGCAGAGGGTTATATTTGCTCAATGCCGCGTCGTGGCTACTACGCGTGCGAGCTTCCGGATGCGCCGGTTTTGGCTTTGGCTGCGGGGGATATCGACCGAGATGCCGTCCCTGTTGGTCCCAGCGCGCATGATGCCATGGGGCAGGCAGAGCGATTCGACGCACTTTCTCCTTCCGCTTTGGAGGCGGCGCGGCTTTGGCAAAGTGCGCTACGGGCGACGCTGACGTCCGAAGACGAGCGTGAAATCTTTTCGCCCGCACCGGCGCAGGGCACCGCTCGACTGCGACATGCGATTGCGCACCATCTGCGCGGGACAAGGGGCATGAATGTCAATCCCGACAATATCGTTATCGGTGCGGGCGCCCAGCTGCTCGATACCATGTTGGTTCAGTTGCTTGGCGCGGACAAGGTGTATGCCGTCGAGGATCCAGGCTATTTGCGCTTGACGCGCATCTATCAGGCCATGGGTTGCGAAGTGCGGCATGTCCCGTTGGATGCTGAGGGCGTGGACTTGAGCGCTCTGCAGAAAACCGGGACCGATGTCCTTCACCTGATGCCGTCTCATCAGTATCCGACCGGTCTTGTGACGAGCATTGCACGTCGCTATGCGTTGCTGAGCTGGGCTGCCGAGCGGCCAGGTCGGTATCTCATCGAAGACGACTTTGATTGTGAGTTTCGCCTTGGCGGCAAGCCGATTCCCGCGCTCGCGTCGATCGATGCCGCTCAATCGGTCATCTATACCAACACGTTTTCGAAGAGCCTTTCATCGGCGTTGCGTTTGGCGTACATGGTGTTGCCCGATGAGCTGATGGAACGGTTTGGGCGCGACCTTGGTTTTTACGCTTCGTCGGTGAGCTCTGTTGACCAGGTCGCTTTAGCGCGCTTGCTGGAATCGGGTGATTACGAGCGGCATGTGAACCGCGTGCGCGTGCGTGCTCGCGAGGCACGCGATGGCCTGGCAGCGCTTGTACGGAAAGCGTTTCCGGCAGGGGAGGTCTCGATCGAGCATGCAGGCGCGGGCCTTTACTGCACTGTTGCCCTGGCCGAGGACAAGGCGGGGGAGAGTTTCGCGAAGGCTCTCGCTGATGCTCGTATTTCCTATGTCAACATCGCCGACTGCCTGTGGACGGCTGATCGGGCATCGCCTA
>URGF01000160.1 GCA_900547285.1 uncultured Collinsella sp. | reverse complement strand
GGAACATTCAGCAAATCATTGGCTTCAATAGGTGGTTTTATTGCCGGTGATAAGGATGTCATCAATTGGTTGCGTCATAATGCCCGTTCTTATATATTCCAGGCGAGCAGCACGCCGGCAGCAACAGCCGCGACGACCTCAAAGTAGCGCCGCGCCGAGGCATAGGTGTACACGTAGAACCCGCGCGCTTTTCCAAATGTGCCCAAATACCACTCGCCGCTGGCGTTGACCAGTCGGACTTTGCCGGGCAGGCATCGATCCTTAATACCGTCGACAATAAAGACATCCGTTGCAGGCAGATTGAATACGCCCAATATGGTGGGTTCAACGGCATTGGTCGCAACAACCTTGCCATCGTTTTCGATCACGATATTGCCGCTATCGATGGTTTCATAACCACCGAGCAAGCTCTGCAACTTGAGCGTATTGCTCGCGACCGCCTTGGCACTCTGGTGCCTCACCGCGACAACGATACCCTCGCCGCCCCGCCGAGTCACGCAGCCAATGTCTGCGACCGAATCGTCCGCAAGCGTGACGCGGGCGGAATAGGACTTAAGCGGATGGGCCGCCACCTCCAGCACAGGTGCTTCTTTGAGATGCGCAGCGAGCGATTCGTATCCCACGTCATCCGTCGAGGACTCGGACACCAAGTTGCCCGATGCGTCCGTAACGATCAGCGCGCTCACGTTGAACTGGTCGGTATATTGCTCCAGCGTGGCGTTATCCGCCGAGCCGTCGCGCTCTATATCGCGCGCCGCCTCTCCAGCAATCTCCATAACGCGAATCAGGTTTTTGGTCGCATAGGCACTGTTGAACGCATCGTAGGAAAGACTCTGCGTCGCCACGTAATCGACAACGTCGGCAAAGCGCTGCTCGGCCTGGGCCGTCGTGTAACCGTAGCTCATCATGCCGGCAACAACCGAGAGCGCTATCCCCAGCAGGGTGGCAAGGAGCCATATCCGGGGCGAACGATCGCCCCGCTCCTCTACGGTGTGGTCGGGCGCATCAATCATGACAGGCCCTCCATATTCAAAAATGGCGAAGGGTCATCAAAGTACTTTGACACCAGGCGTTCCATGGTGCCATCGGTAAGCATTTCTTGGTAGGCCTGGGTGAGCTTAACGTCGATGCCGCGCGTATCGTTGATATCAAAGGCGGTGCCCAGACCAACCTCTAGCAGCGGCTCATTCAAAATGCGATACGTCACGCCATAGTCTTTTTCGTAGGTGAGCAGCGAGGACTCATGCGAGGCAATGGCATCGACCAGGCCCTCGACGAGCGCCGGGTTCAGGTACGAACGGTCCGAAAAGCTGTAGAGTTCCTTGATCTGCGGAACGCTTTCGTTGGTACGATTGAGCAGAATCGATTCGGGCTTGGTGGTGGACTGGACCGCCACGACCTTACCCTCAAGATCGGCAAGCGTATAGATATCGCTTTCGGGATCGACAGCAACCACCTGGCGGCTCGCAAGGTACGGACCGGCCCAGCGATACTCGCTTTCGCGGCCCGTCATGCTAAAGCTGCCCATGACGCAATCGAGCTCGCCGCTCGCCAGTAGCTCTTTCTTCTTTTCCCAGTCGATCAGCTGGTATTTCGGCTTGTAACCAATGCGCGCCAACGCCTCGGTCAAAATCTCGACATCCAGGCCAACGATATCGCCGTACTCGTCGCTATACACAAACGGTGGATAGAGATCGCTTCCGACGTTGAGCGTCTTAAGGCTGTCGTCTTTGACCTGCGAGGAGGCCGAGTCTTCTAGTGCAGACGT
Source organism: uncultured Collinsella sp. (assembly GCA_900547285.1). GTDB lineage: Bacteria > Actinomycetota > Coriobacteriia > Coriobacteriales > Coriobacteriaceae > Collinsella. The sequence goes on along the minus strand of URGF01000160.1, from coordinate 1,780 downwards.
CGAGGCTCCGTCATTCGACCCAGGACAGCCAGCTATCGCCACGACGAAGGCGCCCACCACTGCAAGCGCAACAAACAACGATATGGCGGCCGAGCGACGAGGTCTTTTCATCGAGCTCCAGACGATCCTGTTTACAGACTCAAGAGCTGAATAATAGCAGACAAAACCGCGCTTGCGCTCAATGGTTACAGATGCTTTACCATACGGGGCCTTCCAGCCAATCTGGCAGACAGCCCCGCATGCAGCGCTCACTTACCGTGCATTAAAAACGTAGCGGTCCAAGCGGTCGCACGCCTCCCTTACACGCGAAAGCGGCAGCGCCAGATTCACGCGAATGTGACAGGGTCCGTGGAACGGGCGGCCGTCCTGATACCCCACGCCCACGCGTGCCCCCTCGTCGAGCAGCCACTGAATATCGCGGCCACGCTCGCGGCACCACTATGGGAATGCGGACAAATGGCCGGTTAGTCCTGCGCGTCGTCGACGGCGGTTACCGTCAGCCTGGTTCCGTCAACTGTAAACGATATATCGAGCCCAGCGTAAGCCAAGTGGTACACGCGGTTTGGCTCGTGCTTGCTGCCCGCGCGGCGCGGATCTTGGCGAAGGACCTCTATCAAGCCGGAGAGCTTTGCGGGCGGGACCATATCCTGCAGCGCATGCGGAAACTCGACATTGAGCTCTTGCCATGGCGCATCTTCAATCCAGCCGCCGGTCGCATCCGGGTGACAGTCTGCAAACGGAATGTAGGGCTTGATGTCGTAGACGGGCGTGCCGTCGCGCAGGTCGGCCCCCAGCACATGGATGATAGGGCCGTCGTCGGTAAGCTCGACACGATCGAGTTTGACGCAGGTAAGACCGATGGGATTGGGGCGAAACGGGCTGCGTGTGGCAAATACGCCCACGCGCTCGGCTCCACCCAAGCGCGGCGGTCGCACGGTCTTCGACCACTTGGCGTTGGTGCCGGACCTGTCCTGCGTCTTGGCATCGGCGGCGATGTCTTCCGCCGTGCCGCCGGGCGTTCCGTTTTCAAAGCGCCAGAGCAGCCACAGGTGCGAGAAGGAGTCCAAGCCCTCAACCGCCGCGCTGGAAGCATATTCCGGCTCAAAGACAATGCGCCCCTCAAGATGGGGCGCCAAAAAGCTGTTGCGCGGGATGCCGAACTTCTGCGGCAGGTCGGTATGTATGTGTGCGATAGGTTCCATGCCGGTCATTGTACGGCATGAAGGTGTGAGGCGTTGTGCGCAATTCTTCGCCGCGGTCCTCCGTCGTGCAACCAACGGTTGCTTGGAAGGGCGCCTGCCGCCGCGTATGCTTAAGCCATCAACCAGCAGAAAGGAGCCGTTATGGCCTTTGCAGAAAAGCTCATTGCCATCCGTCGCGCCCATCACCTTACCCAAGAGCAGCTCGCCGCTAAGCTCTTCATCACACGCCAGGCCATCAGCCGTTGGGAGCGTGGCGAGGTCACACCGGGCATCGACATGATGAAGCTCATTGCAGCCGTAACCGGAGAACCCCTGTCTCACCTGCTCGAAATGCCCGAGCACTATTGCCAGAGCTGCGGCATGACACTCACGCCCGACGACTGCGGCACCGATGCTGCGGGCACCGCGACCGACCATTACTGCAAGTGGTGCTACGACCACGGCAAGTACACCTACGAGACCACGATGGAGGCGATGATCGAGGACTGTGCCCCACGGCTGGCGCAAAACACCGGCATGTCGCTCGACGAAGCCGTCTCGCTCATGGGCGCCGTCCTGCCGCAACTGGAGCGCTGGCG
>URGF01000159.1 GCA_900547285.1 uncultured Collinsella sp. | reverse complement strand
TCGGCGCGTTCTGCTAATATCTGAATCACGACGAACTATGACTAAATCAACGATTGGCAAGCCATGGAGATCGACGAGCTCGAGCGTAGGCTCAGCGAACTGAGCGCCAGTGAGATCGCTTATAAAGACGGCATGGCATTTGATTGGTCGATTATGACCGAGCATGTCGAAATCGACGGATGCCCAGTGCGCAAGATTGGGCAGCCAGGGTTTGCCTATGCCCGGCCCGGCATGCCGCGTGGCCTGACGATAAGGAAAAACTCGCGCTTTAATGCGGTTCCCGAGCACGTGCATGATTACGTGGAGCTGAGCTATGTGTATCGCGGGCGCTGCCCGCAGACGGTGGCGGGGGAGAGGCTCGAGTTGCGCCGCAACGAGGTGCTTTTGCTCGACGCCCTTTGCCCTCATGCCGTGGCGGCGCTCGGCGAGGACGACATCATGCTGAGCATGACCGTTTCACGCTCTTTTTTGCGCCGGAGTCTCGAGTCGAGCCTCTCGCGCGAGAGTGCGGTCTCGCGGTTTTTGTTCAACGCGCTCAACAGCGAGACGGACCATCGGGGCCATGTCCGTTTTTACTGCGGCGAGAGCCGTCGGATTCGGCGCTACATGCAGGAGATGCTTTGCGAGCTGTATGACCCGAGCCCCAACAGCCCCGAGATCGTCCTGCGTCTGTTTCAGCTGTTTTTGGCTGAGCTCATGGATTGCTACGAGCGCGAGCTGGTGCGTGGCGTGGCGGACGGCGCGGCAGGGCCCACTGCCCTGGTGACGGGAATGCTCGGCTATATCGATCGCGAATTTGCCGCGTGCTCCCTCGAGGGGATGGCGGCAGCGTTTGGCTTGAGTCCAAATTATGCGACGGCCCTGCTCAAGCGCCATGTGGGCAAGACCTTTCGGCAGCTTGTGCAGGAGCGACGCCTGGTGCGTGCGGCGGAGCTCTTGCGCGGAGGTGCCACGGCCGAGGCTGCCACGCATGCGGTGGGCTACGAAAACATGAGCTTCTTCTACCGTAAGTTTCGCGACAAGTACGGCTGCACCCCCGCGGCATACCGCCGATAGACGCGGGGCGAATCGCCCTCGCGCCTTCGGTGTCAAAAAGTTTCAGCTGGAGTGGCGCTGCGGCGCGCGCCTGCGAAAAGAAGTGTCCAAATCGGCGCCTTCGCCTTGGTCCGGAGCGGCTCGGCGGCATACTCGTCTCATCAGCAACACGTATGAGCGAGGAGGCACCTATGGGATTCCCCAAGGGATTTTTCTGGGGCGGCGCCACGGCCGCCAATCAGTTTGAGGGCGCTTGGAACGTTGACGGCCGCGGCCCCAGCGTAGACGACCACTTCTTGGGTGGGAGCTACAAGGAGCCGCGCCAGATTACGATCGACATCGACCCCAACCGCTTCTACCCCAACCACGACGGCATCGACTTCTACCATCACTACGAGGAGGACATCGCGCTGTTCGCCGAGATGGGCTTTACCATGTTCCGCATGTCCATCTCCTGGAGCCGCATCTTCCCCAACGGTGACGATGCCGAGCCCAACGAGGCCGGCCTCGCCTTCTACGACCGCGTCTTCGACTGCCTGCGCGCGCACAACATCGAGCCGCTCGTCACACTCAGCCACTACGAGATGCCCTATCACCTGGTCGAGAAATACAACGGCTGGGCGAGCCGCGAGCTCATCGGCTTCTTTGAGAAGTACTGCCAGACCGTCTTCGACCGCTACCAGGACAAGGTCAAGTTCTGGCTCACCTTCAACGAGATCAACTGCGGCACCATGGACATAGGTGCCATGATGGAGACCGGTCTGATCCAGGGCTTTGAGGGTCCGGCAAGCGCCATCAAGACCACCGCTCAGCAGCGCTACCAGGCCCTGCACCACCAGTTTGTCGCCAGCGGCCGCGTCGTGCGCTATGCCCACGAGCACTATCCGCAGTTTAAGATGGGCAACATGGATTGCTTCATCCCGTCCTATGCCGCCACGTGCGATCCGGCCGACGTGTTCGCCACGCAGCAGGAGATGAATTCCATGAACTGGTACTGCTCCGACGTGCAGGTGCGCGGCAAGTACCCGTTCTATGCCAAGCGCTTCTGGGCCGAGAACGATGTTGAGCTCGTGATGGAAGACGGCGACCTGCAGGATATCGCCGACGGCAAGGTCGACTTCTACACCTTTAGCTACTACATGTCCGGTACCGTGAGCACCCATAAGGATCACGAGATGACCGAGGGCAACATGACCTTTGGCGGCAAGAACCCCTATCTGGAGTCCACCGATTGGGGCTGGCAGATCGATCCGATGGGGCTGCGTATCGCCCTCAACGAGATTTACGCCCGCTACGAGATTCCGCTGATGGTGGTCGAGAACGGCATGGGCGCCTACGACGAGGTCGAGGAGGACGGCTCCATCCACGACCCGTACCGCATCGCCTACCTCCAGAGCCACATCAAGGCCATGGGCGAGGCTATCGAGGACGGCGTCGACCTCATCGCCTACACCTGGTGGGGCCCCATCGATCTGGTCTCTGCCGGCACCGGCGAGATGCGCAAGCGCTACGGCTTCATCCACGTCGATAAGTACGACGACGGCACCGGCACCTACGAGCGCCGCCGCAAGGACAGCTTCTTTGCTTACCAGAAGATCATCCAGAGCAACGGTGCCGAGGGCCTGGATTAATCGACAATATGAGTGCCACCGGGGAAAAGCGTTGGGATGGGCTCGCGATTCGAGTCCCCACCTTAGCATTTGAACCATTTGGCACTATAATCACCATAGGCATGCGCATAACGTTGCGCTTAATCAAGAGGAGAAAACGTATGGGTCTGTTTGACATGTTCAAGAAGAAGGCTGAGCCCGCGGCTGCCGCTGCTCCGGCTTCTATCTCTGCTTCTGCCGGCGCCGATGTGCTGTGCTCGCCCGTCAAGGGCAAGGTCATCAAGATGGCCGACGTGCCCGATCCCGTCTTTGGTGGCGAGGTTCTGGGCAAGGGCTGCGCCGTGTGGCCCGAGGACGACCTGGTCTACGCTCCCTGCGACGGCAAGGTGACCGTCACCATGGGTCACGCCGTGGGTCTGCAGTCCGATAGTGGCATCGAGGTTCTGGTGCACGTTGGCGTCGATACCGTCAACATGAACGGCGATGGCTTCGAGGGCTTCGTCAAGGCTGACGACGTCGTGAAGGCTGGCCAGCCCATGCTCAAGATCGACCGCGCCAAGATCGCCGCTGCCGGTTACAAGGACTGCGTCGTGGTGGCCGTGTCCAACACCGCCGAGTTTGCCGATGTCGAGCTCGCCGTCGAGGCTGACTCCGCTGTCTCCGCTGGCGATGCCATCGTCAAGGTCGTCCGCAAGTAGTCTGCGGCAACATAAGGGTGTTTTGGGGTGGTCGGGTTATCCGGCCGCCCTTTTTTATTGCAATGCGGCGGAACGTTTTATTGCGCGTTGGGCGGACCGGTAAACCGTTCGGACGTTAAATCGAGCCGACTGCGCCTTTGCTTTGCCGGGGGTGTTCGTTATCGGCTAGTATGGCCTTATTGTTACGACGCGCACCGCGTCGGGAAGGGCGGTGCC
>URGF01000158.1 GCA_900547285.1 uncultured Collinsella sp. | reverse complement strand
TTCATGCCGGGGGCTCCCAATGTTTTATGTCCTGCTCATATCGTCTCTGCCGGCACCTGGGGACAGTCCTCGCGGGGCGTCCCCACGGCGCCTATGCCAGCTTGTCGATTTGCCCAATCTCCCAAAGCGGAATATTGACGAGCATGCCCTCGTCTCTATATGCCGCCAGGGAGCTCCTCACGCAACGCTCGAGCTTGAATTTTTCGCAGGCTATTTTCAGACTCTTCGCTTTAAGGTTCTCTGCCGCCTTGACCTCAAGCGGAAGCACGGTTCCCGCATGGTCGATGGCAAAGTCGGTTTCGGCATTGCCAGAGGTAGAGGACCAATACGCGGGAGTTTTGTCCTGGAGCAAAAGCTCCTGCGCGACGTATTGTTCGGTCAGCGAACCTTTGAACTCGGTAAAAACAGCGGATCCGTTAAGAACGATGGCCGGAGAGAGACCGGAGAGCGCTCCGAGGATGCCGGTGTCGATGCAGAACAGTTTGAAGCCCGAGAGGTCTTCGTAGCTCGAGAGCGGTGCCTTTAGAGCGGAAACACGTGGCACCTTATGAACGATTCCGTAGTCCGTGAGCCACTGGAGGCTTTCCTCGAAATCGCGTGCGCGCGCTCCGGGACGAAGGGCGCCATAGACAAACTTCTTGTTCTCCTTTGCAAGCTGGCCGGGAAGGGATTTCCAAACCAACCTCATGCGCTCGACGATGCGGGCGGGTGCATGTTTGCCAAAATCGGATTCGTAAGCCTCGATGATTTGCTGCTGAAGCCTTCGAGCTTCGATGAAATCGCGTGTCTCGGCGAAAGCGGAGACAACTTCGGGCATACCGCCGACAACAAGGTATTCCTTGAGCAAGTGCTCGAGCTTTTCGGTAACGTTTGCCAGAAGGTTCATGTTTGCGGCAAGGACGGTGTCGGCGAGCGGGCCGCCGTCGACGGCACGAACGAATTCGGCAAACCCCATGGGACGCATGGTGAGCTGGTCGATTTTACCGACGGGAAATGACTCGTTTTCGCGTCGGAGCGCGAGGCCCATATAGGAACCGGCTGCCACGATGTGGTATTCGGGTGCAAGTTCGTTGAAGTACTTGAGTGAGGTGATCCCGCGTGGTGCCTCTTGGATCTCGTCGAAGATGATGAGCGTGTCTTCCGGCGTTACGGTTTGGCCACGTAGGAGTTCTATCTGGGAGATGATGCGCTTGGGGTCGAGGTTCCCATCGAACAGCGAGCGTGTGCTCGGCTCGAGCATAAAGTCAAAACGAATGACGTTTCGATACTGTTGGCTTGCGAATTCGTTAAGAAGCCAAGTCTTTCCTGTCTGGCGGGCTCCCTTAAGCAAGAGAGGTTTGCGATTCGCCCTTGATTTCCAAGCGATAAGTTCACTCATAAGCTGTCGCTGCATATTGCCTCCCAACCCTCTCGGCTAGTATAAGGCCATTTGGGCGTTTCCATCGGAAAATGTGGGAGACAACCACGTTTTTCCATCGGAAAATGTGGGAGACAACCACGTTTTTCCATCGAAAAATGTGGGAGGAAACTCATTGGGTGGGCGGAAAAGTAGTCAAAAAAGCCCCGGCCCAAATGAGCTGCTCTGCAGTTGACGGCGTCCAAAAGAAGCGAGCCCGCATCCCGGGGGGACGCGGGCTCGTAAACAATACGTGGTAGGGGCGGTGGGACTCGAACCCACAATCCTTGCGGCGAGAGATTTTAAGTCTCCTGCGTATGCCAATTCCGCCACGCCCCCGTGAGACTAGAAGTCTAGCACAAGCCGTCCGTTACGCGTTGACGGCCATCGAGTGTTGGCCCGACTTCTCCAGGAACTCTTGGAACTTGGCTTCGTCGCCTTTGTTCTTGTACTGCAGGGCCAGCAGGTATTCCAGGCGGCAGCTCTTGACCTTATCGTCGCCGGCCTCCTCGAGCATGCGCTCCAGCTCGGGAATATCGTTGTGGCGCCTCAAGATCATCGTGTCGTACATCAGCTGACACTCGTGTGCAACCGCTTCGGCTTGACCGCCCTCAAAGCCCTTGATCTCGTGCAACAGCTCCTTGGACTTTTTGCGGTCCTCCTGGCCAACGTAGTAGTTAAAGGCCTTAATTACCAGGTCGACACGCTGCATCTTGGGGAGGTTGAGTCCCAGCAGCAGGTCGAACATCTCGCTGACGCGCTCGTGGTCCTCGCGCAGCAGATAGGAGTTCAGGCGCAGGTAGTCGCGGTTATAGCGCGGGTACAGCATGCTGGTGAGTTTGGCGTCGAGCAAACGATCGAACTCGTCCCACTGCTTGGCAGCCATAAGCTGCTGCAAGCGCTTGAACGTGGTGCGTTTTTTGACGCTAAAGAACACCGACACGGCGATGCAGATGATAACGACGGCGGTCCAGAGGGTGCGGGAATCGGGCATATTAGGGTCCTTAGTCGCTTGTAAAACAAGCGGTATGACAACACGTACTAGATGTATTATACGCAGCGCGCAAGCAAACTGGCATAAAAGTGCATCGAGGCCGAGCGCCATCGCTCGCTGCGGTACACTTACCTAAAGTAAACCATGAAGGGAGACATTACCTATGAAGAAGATCGTTTTGGCTTGCGGTGCTGGCGCTGCTACTTCCACGCTCGTTGCCCAGAAGGTCGCTACTCTGCTCGACGCCAACGGTTATGCCGACAAGTACGAGATCGTGCAGTGCGCCATCTCCGAGGCCAAGGATTACTGCGACGAGGGCGCTGACCTGCTGATCGCCACCACCGTTGCCCCCGAGGGCCTCACCTGCCCGTACGTGAGTGGCGTGCCCTTCATGACCGGCATGAACCGCGTTGCCGCCGAGAAGGCCGTTCTCGACGTCATGGCTCAGTAGGCGCTGACTGCATGAGTGAGCAGAACGCCAACCCGGTAGAGCTCTTTGGTATGCGCGTTGCCCATGTGGGCATTAACGCCACCGACCCGGCAGACGCCCTGGAGATCGCGGAGCTGTTCTCGACGATGATGGGCCTGCCCGCCAGCGAGACCCCGATTTCGTACTTTAACGACTCGCTGGTCGAGATCATGAAGCAGAACGGTCGTGGCGCCAAGGGCCACATAGGCTTTGCCGTCAACGACATCGATGCTGCCGAGAAGTGGTTTGCCGAGCACGGGCTCGAGGTCAACGAGGAGTCGCGCGTGCTGCTGCCCGACGGCGGCACCAAGCTTGTGTACTTTAAGCGCGAGTTCGCCGGCTTCGCCGTGCACCTGTGTCGCGAGTAGCGCGCAAGCTGCCATAGCTAGCAAAAAGGGATAGGGCCGTGTGGCCCTATCCCTTTATTTATGCCGAGGGGCTTCCTAGCGCGGCAGGCGAATCGTAAAGCGGCTGCCGACGCCCTCGACTGAGGTCACGCCAATGACGCCGCCATGGCTATCGACGATCCACTTGGCAATGGCAAGCCCCAGACCCGAGCCCTGTGCGCCGGCATCGCGTGCATTGTCGGCGCGGTAGAACCGTTCAAACGCGTGAGCTGCGGATTCCTGGTTCATGCCGATGCCCTCGTCCTCAACGCTTATGTCGATCGTGCCCGCGCCCGCATCCGGCGCTACGCCAAATGTGACGGTCGTTCCCGCATCCGAGTACTTGGCGGCGTTTTGCACGATCACGC
>URGF01000157.1 GCA_900547285.1 uncultured Collinsella sp. | reverse complement strand
TTTCTATCGTCAGTTTGGCGGGGAGGGCCAGATGCAGGTGCGCGAGCGCATGGCGGCGACGATAACCGATCTTATGCGACGTCCGGACCACGAGTGCGTGCTCGCGGTGAGCCACGGCTCGGCTATCAAGGAGTTTTTGGACCACGTGCGGGGCGCGGCGGCCGACGAGCGCGAACGCGTGCCGGGCAACTGCTCAGTGCTGCATTTTGCGTTTGACGATGCGGCCGATACGTTTGAACTGGTCGAAGTCTTTACGCAGGAAGACTACGCGCGCGAGCTGGGGCTTGAACCGCTCGTGGCTACTGCGGGTCCGCAGCGCGGATAACGCGAGCGCGGCGGCACGGGTCGTCGGCATAACTTCTCGACGCAAAAGGGGCGGAGATGCATGTCCCTGCTGCATCTCCGCCCCCTGTTTGTTGGGCTGCCGATTTTTGTGCTGGACGGTATGGTCTTGCTAGAACCGCGCGACCTGGTGCGTGAGCAGACCCGTCGGAACCTGCGCCGCGCCGCCGCTGACCTGCGCGGCGGGGAAGAGCGCAGCTACGGCAAAGTTGAACGGCTCTTTGCCAGAGTAGGCGCCGGCAGCGCGGGCCTCGTCGGCCAGAATCTGCGATGCCCCAGCCAGTGCGGCGACATAGGCGGAGTCACCGGCGAACACCGGGTCGGGCGCCTGATCGAGCATGGCACGGATGGCGGCAACGGCGTCCTCGCGCTTGACCTCCCACACGCGATGTGTGACGCCCGCGGGATCGGTGACGGCGTAGAGCGATGCGCCCTCTTTGGCAGCGCTCAAAATGATATCCATGACGGGCGACGCCTCGTAGGCGAGCGACACGGGGCGCGGCTGCACCTTGAGCTCGGCGATCGCGCGCGCGGTGGCGAGTGCGTCGATGCTCTCGGCGGCAGCCTCGTCGCCGCCCGTCAGCACGTTAACCGGGCAAATCGCCACGACACCCGTCACGCGTCCCGGCTCACCCGAGCATTCGTACACGTAATACGCCGCGCCTGGATCCTTGAGCATCAGACCATCGGCAATGGCTCCGCGCAGAGCATCGTTGCCGCTCAGGATGCTGCCCATTGCAGGCAGCGCCTCGAGCACGCGGTCCTGAGCTGGGCGGATGCAGGGAAACGGAAGTGCTTTCATGGGCGGTCCTAACGCACGAGTCGGTTTGTTCGCGGCTTATTATGCCCCAACTTGGCCGCTCGCGTCCCAGAGCACGTTATCGGCGAGCGCGATTAGCACCTGCTGACAACGAACGATGTCGGCGTGGGGCACATATTCGTTGGGCTTGTGGGCGAGCGCGAGCGAGCCTGGGCCATAGCTCATGCAGTTACGGTTACCCGTCTTGCCGGCAATGACGGCAGTGTCGGTGTAGCCGGTAAAGAAGCCGACGGTCGTATCCGTGCCCGTTACATCGTCTGCTGCGCACTTGAGTGCAGCTAGAAGGGGAGAGACCGGATCGCGCTCGATGGCGGGGCGGTCGCCCGTCACGGTGTAGCTGCCATGGCAACCGGGAACGGTGGCTTCGGCGACGGCGATGGCATGCTCGACCATATTGATTGCGGCGGCCGTATCGGTCGGCGGGGTCAGGCGCATGTCGACCCAAACTTTGGCGCGGTCGGGTACGACGTAGGGGCGATATCCGCCCTCGATTTGGCCAAACGTGATGGTCGAAGGCCCCAGCTCATCGTGCGCGGGCAGCGCCGCAAACGCGCGACGGAGCGAACACACGGCCTCGGCCATGGCGGCGACGGCATCCGCGCCCTTCCAGGGCTGGCTCGCGTGCGCCGTGACGCCAGCCATTTCAATCTCGAACCATGTGCGCCCCTTGTGCGCCACCTGGATCTGTCCGTCGGTGGGTTCGGTGTCCAGCACCCATTCACGCGAGCCGACCCAGCCGGCATCGATCGCGGCCTCTGAGCCGCGCATAAAGTCTTCCTCGTCGACCGAGCAGATGAGCGAAAAGCCGCGGCGGGGCAACGCGCCATCCGCCGCCACGCGCTCGAGCGTATGGATCAGTGCGGCAATAGCGCAGGCCAGGCCACCCTTCATATCGCAGGCACCGCGGCCATAGAGTTTATCGTCGCGCACAACCGCCCCAAGCGGTGCGATGTCTGCGTCCCAGCCATCGCCCAAGGTGACGGTATCCATGTGGCAGATATAGATCAGCCGCGGCTCGTCGCTTTGGCCCGGCACGGTGACTTTAAGGTTGCGGCGCCCGGGCAGCACTTCGAGCTCCTCAATCTGCACGGCATCGAGCGCAGAACTATCAAGTTGTGCCAGCTGCTGCTCAATGAGCCTCTTAATGAAGCGCTCAATTTCATCCTCATACGCGCCCGGGTCTGAGCTGTCGATCCGCACGAGTCCTTGCGTAAGCCGCCAGGCAAAGTCCTCATCAACCATATGCAACCTCACAATCAGTTTGCTTTCCAAACCTATTGTAAGCCTCCTGAGAGATCCGCGACGTGGGCGTGGCAGTATTTACCGTTCGCAGGCCGAGCCAGCGCGTTTGCCGTCCGAGCGGGTTCACAAGCGACGCAGCGGGTACGTACCCTTCATGGACGACATGCTGTGCGACATATCTGCCTTTCGGTATCACCGGATACCTCCACAGGTCTTGGCAATAATGCCGGACCTGCCCGATTCTGCGGACGATCCGCGCAGGGAGCACCTATGTGAGCATCCGCTCGTCACGCATTTCCTGGGCACCCCGTTACACGTGTTGGCGCAGGGCAGCTGCGGACGTAAGGGCGATCGCATTGTCAGGCATGTTTGGAACGGGGAGAGGCCGTTTGATTCCGTGCGGCAGACGGAGTTTGGCCTCGATGTTGCGTCCCCACTCTTTACCCTGCTGACCCTGGCTTCCTCGGTCTCAAACGAGCGTCTAATCATGTGCATGTATGAGATGTGCGGCACCTTTGCCGTGTGCAAGATTGCACCTCAGGTAAAGTCGGCACTTGAGCAGGCATACGGGGGGCGGTGGGGTGACGCACGGTCGGGCTGGGAAAACGTAAAGGATGTCTCGGGGAATCCAACGGACTTGTGGAAACGACCTCCCTTGATCGAGCTCTCTGAGCTTACAGAGTTCGTCGATAAGGTCCGGGGGCTCCGCGGCGCTAAATCGTTTACACGTGCCGCGAAATGCATTACGGGGGTGGCGGCATCGCCGCTTGAGGTCCAGGCTTCGATGCTGTTTGGCCTTACGAGGTTGCGCGGCGGCGAAGGGCTGCGCCTTACCAATAACGTTGAGATTCGTATGACGCGCAGCGCCCGCCTGATTTCGGGGCTTGATAGGCGCTATGCCGATATCCTGCTGGCAAATAAGGACGGCAGCAGAGAGTGTCTGGTTGAATGCCAAGGTAAAGCCATTCACGGATCCATAGAATCCAAGATTTTTGACTCCGATCGAACGACGGCGCTGCAAGCGATGGGATATCCCGTCATTCTGATGACCTATGGTCAGCTGGCCGACTCCGATGCCTTCCGCGTGGTGATGGAGCTCATCATGGCCTATCTCGATGTGCCGCTGAAAGACAAGACGCCGCGACAGCAGGAGCTCGAACGGCGGCTTCGTGAGGAGATTTTTATCGATTGGGCAGGAATGTAGCCGCGCGGGTGGAAAACGGGGTAGCGCGCAGAGATGTGGTGTAAGAGGCGGGGAATGCCCCGCCTCCGCCCTT
>URGF01000156.1 GCA_900547285.1 uncultured Collinsella sp. | reverse complement strand
TGGACGTCACCCTGGCTCACCCCGAGGGCTACGACCTCATGCCCGAGGTCGTCGAGCGCGCCAAGGGCTATGCCGCCGAGTCCGGCACCACCTTTAAGCAGGTCAACACCATGGCCGAGGCCTTCGAGGGTGCCGACATCGTGATCCCCAAGAGCTGGGCTCCGTTTGCCGCCATGGAGAAGCGTACCAACCTGTACGCTGAGGGCGACGACGCCGGTATCGCCGCGCTCGAGAAGGAGCTGCTCGCTCAGAACGCTACGCATCAGGATTGGTGCTCCACGACCGAGCTCATGGAGAAGACCGCCAACGGCCAGGACACCATCTTTATGCACCCGCTGCCCGCCGACATCTCCGGTGTCTCCTGCGAGCACGGCGAGGTCAACGCCGACGTCTTCGATATGCACCGCGTGGGCATGTACAAGGAGGCCAGCTACAAGCCGTACGCCATCGCAGCCATGATGTTCCTGCAGAAGGTTGCCGATCCCGCCGCTACCCTCAAGGCCCTCGACGAGCGCAACACCGCCCGTTGGTTCCAGGCCTAAAGCCGGGTTGAGAAATGGCTAAACGTATTGTTGTCGCCTTGGGCGGAAACGCCCTCGGCGCCAACCTTCCCGAGCAGATGGAGGCCGTCAAGACGACTTCCAAGGCCATTGTCGACCTGATCGAGGAAGGCAACGAGGTCGTCGTCGTGCATGGCAACGGCCCCCAGGTGGGCATGATCGCCAACGCGATGGCCGAGCTCACGCGTTCTAATCCTCAGAAGTACATTCCCTGTCCGTTGTCCGTTTGCGGCGCCATGAGCCAGGGCTACATTGGCTATGACCTGCAAAATGCGCTGCGCGAGGAAATGCTCGACCGCAATATCGACAAGGGTGTCGCCACCGTGCTCACCCAGGTCGAGGTTGCGGCGGACGATTCGGCCTTTGCCGACCCGGTCAAGCCGATCGGTCCGTGGATGAGCGAGGCCGAGGCCATGGAGCTGGAAGCCGACCGCGGTTATCAGTTTATCCACGACGAGAAGCAGGGCTTCCGTCGCGTGGTTGCCTCGCCCAAACCCGTGAACATCGTCGAGCTCGACACCATCAAGTCGCTCGTCGAGTCCAACCATGTGGTGATCTCCTGCGGCGGTGGCGGCATTCCCGTCACCAAGGCCCAGGGCAACCACCTTAAGGGCGCTGCCGCCGTCATCGATAAGGACTTTGCGGCCGAGAAGCTCGCCGAGCAGCTCGATGCCGATGCCCTGATTATCCTGACGGCCGTGGAGAAGGTTGCCATTGGCTTTGGCACCGACCACGAGCAGTGGCTCGACACGCTGAGCGCGGCTGACGTAAAGCGTCTGTCCGAGGCCAACGAGTTCGGTCGCGGCTCCATGCTGCCCAAGGTCCAGGCCGCCTCGACGTTTGCCGAGAGCAAGCCGGGCCGTACGGCGCTCATCACGCTGCTCGAGAAGGCGCGTGACGGTCTTGCCGGCAAGACCGGTACCACGTTTACCGGCGACGCTGAGTAGGCATATCTGCACCATTGAGGAGGGTGCCCTGCGTCGCGGGGTGCCCTCCTTTGTGCTGTGGAGAGCCAAGGGTCGTTCGCTGGAAAAACGAGCGCACGCCTGTTCCGACGGAGTGTGAGCTTGGTATGGTGGGTATAGCAACTATGGTGTCCAAGGTGGCCAGGGGAGGTTTGCGGAGATGAAACTCGGTTGCGTGATTATGGCCTCGGGCGAGGGCAAACGGTTTGGCTCCAACAAGATGCTCGCCGATATCTATGGCGAGCCGCTGATTGCCCGGACCATCGATTCGGTTCCCCGGGGCTTTGACGTCGTGGTTTCGACGCGTTGGCCCGAGGTCGCTCAGATTTGCGAGGACAAGCATTGCCCGTGCGTGCTGCACGATGGTGAGCTGCGCAGCGAAAGCGTCCGTGCGGGCCTTTCGTGGGGAGTCGAACGCAACTGGAAAGGTTGCCTCTTTTTGCCGGGCGACCAGCCGCTCGTGAGTTCGGATTCTTTTGAGGCCATGGTTCGCGCGTTTGACGAGCGTGGCCGCAAACATCCGGTGCGCTTGGCGTGCAACGGTGAGCCTTCGAGCCCGGTGCTCTTTCCGGTGGAACTGTTCGATGCACTTATGTGTCTTGAGGGCAAGGACGGCGGGGGCTCGATTCTCAAAGGTCGCGTCGACGTTGCGCTTGTCGAAGCGCGCGCCTATGAGCTGTGGGATGTCGATACCGTAGAGGGACAGCGACGCATAACGGAGCATATCGCGGCCTGCTCGTATTTTGATCGCGTGGCCAACTGTATTAACCAATAAGGAGCAACATGATCATCATCAAAAACGGCGCGCTTGTGACACCCCAGGGGCTTCGCCGCGCCGATCTTGCCATGGATGGCGACAAGATTGTGCGGATTGCCGCGGCAATCGAGCCGGGCGAGGGCGATACCGTCCAGGACGCTACCGACTGTTGGGTGTTCCCCGGTTTTATCGACGGCCACACGCACATGCAGTGCTGGACCGGCATGGATTGGACAGCCGATAGCTTTGAAACCGGCACGCGCGCGGCTGCCTGCGGCGGCACGACGACCATTGTGGACTACGCGACGGCCGATCGCGGCGTGACCATGCCCGATGCCCTTGCCGAGTGGCATCATCGCGCCGACGGCACCTGCACGGCAAACTACGCTTTTCATATGGCACTCGCCGAGTGGAATGAGCGCAACCGCGCCGATCTTTCGGCCATGCGCGAGGCGGGCGTATCGTCGTTCAAGACCTACTTTGCCTATGACCACCTGCGCTTGGACGATGCCGAGACGCTCGAGGTGCTGGAGGAGCTCAAGCGCGTGGGCGGTATCCTGTGCGTGCATTGCGAGAACGGCACGCTCGTGAACGAGCTGCAGAAGCGCGTGTACGAGCAGGGGATTCATGGGCCCGAGGGACATGCGCTCAGCCGTCCAGATGTGTGCGAGGCCGAGGCCGTGAGCCGTCTGTTGTATCTGGCGCACCTGGCCGGCGACGCACCGGTCAACGTGGTGCACCTTTCGACCAAGCTGGGGCTTGAGGCCATCCGTGCCGCCAAGGCGCGCGGGCAGAAGAATATCTATGTCGAGACCTGCCCTCAGTATTTGATGCTCGACGATACATGCTACTTGGAGCAGGGCGAGGACGGCTTTGCGGGCGCCAAGTATGTGATGAGCCCGCCGCTGCGCCATGCGGGTGACCGTGCGGCACTGCGCGAGGCGCTTGTGGCCGGCGAGATCGATACGATTGCGACCGATCATTGCAGCTTTAACCTGCACGGGCAAAAGGACCGCGGGCGCGACGATTTTCGCGCGATTCCCAACGGCGGGCCCGGCGTGGAGCATCGCCCCGTCGCGATTGCCACGAGCTTTGAGGGCCAGCTGGGCCCCGAGGACCTTTGCCGCTTGATGAGCGAGAACCCGGCGCGCGTCTTTGGCATGTATCCGCGCAAGGGCTGTCTTGCCGAGGGCACCGATGCCGACGTGTGCGTGTGGGATCCCCAGGCGCGCTGGACGATCAGTGCCGCGACGCAGCACCAGGCCGTGGACTACACGCCGCTCGAGGGCTTTGAAGCGCATGGTCGCGCCAAGGCTGTGTTTGTGAACGGCGTGCTGGCGGCACGCGACGGCGAGCCCACCGGAGCCCAGCCCGGTCGCTACGTGTCCCGCTAACAGGGGGGGGTGCCGGCCCCCCCCCTCCGCAGTTGCGGTGAAATACGGACTGTTTGCGGCC
>URGF01000155.1 GCA_900547285.1 uncultured Collinsella sp. | reverse complement strand
CCACGTCCCGGAATACAGCCTCAGAGTGGGACGCCGTTTCCGGTTGAGACAACCTGTTTGGACATCTTTCTACGCGCGCTCTTGCAAGGCGTAGATCGATTTGTCCATGTTGAACAGATATGCCACAACGCAGACGATGAAGAACGCCGGCAGATTACCGAAACCGAAGACCTCGCAGCCAATGAGGATCGGCGCGAGTAGCGTGTTGGTGGCGCTGCCAAAGACGGCTGCGTAGCCCAGTGCGGCGCAGTGCTCGACGGGCATGCCAAGAATCCCGGCGAGTACGACACCCAGGCTGGCTCCGATGGAGAACAGCGGCGTGACCTCGCCACCCTGATATCCTGCGGCAAGTGTGGTGATGGTGAGTGCGAATTTGAGTACCCAGTCCCAAGGCATGATGGTGACCTTGCCGTCACCGTTGAGCGCCGCGGATATCAGGTTTGTTCCAAGGCCGCAGTATCGCCCCTGCCACAGCACGAACAGAATCGCCGACAGCGCAAGGCCCATAACGGCGACGCGTATGTAAGGGTTGGGGAGCAGCCGCACTGCAAGGGTCTTGGCATGGGCAAGGCACCAGGCAAAAGCTCCACCGATCATGCCGAACGCGATGCCCAGCAGCGCCAGCCGTCCAAGACCGGGGAGGTCGAGCGCATACGAGGCGGTAACGGCGACCTCGAACTTCTCGAGTCCCAAGGCGCCGGAAGTCATGCTTGCGGCGAGCGAGGCTGCGAGTGCGGGAAGCAACGCACGGTATTCCAAGCGTCCTGCGACCAGTACTTCGATGGCAAAGACCGTGGCGGCGAGAGGCGTTCGAAAGAGTCCGGCAAAGCCGGCGGCCATGCCAATAAGCAAAAACGTGTTGCCGGGGTCTCGGAAAGGCAGGCGTCGGCCGATCCAATGTGAGACGGTTGCGCCGATCTGCACGGCCACGCCCTCGCGTCCCGCACTGCCGCCAAAGAGGTGCGTCCCCCACGTGCTCAGCATAATGAGCGGCACCAAACGCGGGGAGATGGCTTTCTCGCGTCCGTGGCCCACGTCGAAGACCAGACTCATGCCGCGGTCGGTGCCCTTGCCCAAAGTGCGGTAGGCAAACACGATGGCAAGGCCCATAAGAGCGAGGAAGGGAAGGAGCAGCGTGATGTGCGCGTCCCGGAAGGCGCCGATTGCCAGGAGCACACGACCAAAAAGGGCACAAATGGCGCCAACGATAACGCCGATAGGGATTCCGACGGCGCCCATGAGCACGAGACCGCTATAGGTGTTGACCAGGCGTCTAGTCCTGCTCGATGCGCTGCTTTCTGACATTTTGCTTTCGACACTTGCTCTCTTGATAGAAAAAGAGCTGGAGTTGCGCATCGTTGAGAGGCTTTCCAGCTTTAGCAAAACAAACTTATAAGATGCGACGGGCCGCGTCAAGATAATTACCGGACGGCCTAGGAGGCGGCTGGTTGGCTGGCTTAAAACCTAGCGCGTGAAATGACGTCCCACGCTATTCAGCGCGCTTGATAGGATGACGAACCACAGTCTTAAGTTTCTCAGGTGCACATTTGCGTGGATCGGAGAGATAGATTTCGTGATGTAAACGGGTGTCTGAGAAGTCGGGGACATAGCCCTGCTCGGCCGTATATTCATGCATAGCGTCTACGGTTGCCGGCTCGCTGTCATAGGGCCCGGTATGCATGCATTGAACGCAGAGACCCTCGTCAACTTTAAGCAGCTCGACGGCGGAAAAGTCCAGTTTCTTCTTGTTCGTGGCTTCCGCGACTGCCCAGTCAAAGTCATCTCGGGTGACGAAATCGGGCAGGCGGATGCATGAGATAAAGCTGAAATCGTCCTTGCGTACATAATCGATGTTGCCGCTCAGGGAGTCTTGCCACCAGAAACCCTCGAGCGGCGGTACCACAAAGTCGAAATAGCCCTCGATACTCCTTGAGCCTTTCTTCGACATCTTGACGGTATAGGCGATGCCGTAAAGCAGCGGCAGGGCGTTTTGATACTCGCCACCTTCGGTATTTGGGTCGCCCTTTCCGCGAACGGCAACGTAGCTCATAGGCGGGACAGTTACGATACTCGGCTTGCTTGCAGGTTTGTAGAGCTCCTTGCATACCTTCTTAAAGTCGAACGCCATGTTGGCCGCCTTTCTGTGTATTGGCCAGCTTAGATAACGGAATCATATCATAGAAACGAACAGCTGTTCGAATGATTTGGCTGACAGATTGAGATGCGTGTGTTGTGTTTGGCGGTCGGCCTGACCCCGTCGATGATTTCTCGGCCTCCTCGGCGCCTCGCCTACACCCGCCATTCCCCCATATAAAACCTGCCAAAATAAACCTGTCCCTTTTTGGTCGGTGGGAAATGGGTAATACTAAAGAGTTATCCGACCAGATGGGAACCGATCGATGGCTTATATCGAATTCAAAGACGTCATCAAAGCATACGGCGAGGGCGATGCCCGCATTCACGCGCTCGACGGCGCGAGCTTTACCGTTGAGCGTGGCGAGCTTGCCATTATCCTGGGCGCTTCGGGTGCCGGCAAGACCACGGCGCTCAACATCTTGGGCGGCATGGATACGGTAACCTCCGGCACCGTGACGGTGGACGGGCGTGACGTGAGCGCTGCCAACGAGGCGCAGCTCGTGGAATACCGCCGCGCCGACGTGGGCTTTGTCTTCCAATTCTACAATCTGGTTCCCAACCTGACGGCCCTCGAAAACGTTGAGCTCGCAGCTCAGATCTGCCCTGATTCGCTCGATGCCGAACAGACGCTTCGCCAGGTCGGCCTGGGTGAGCGCCTCGCCAACTTTCCGGCGCAGCTTTCGGGCGGCGAGCAGCAGCGCGTGTCCATCGCCCGCGCACTGGCAAAGAACCCCAAGCTGCTTCTGTGCGACGAGCCCACGGGTGCACTCGACTACAAAACTGGCAAGCAGATCCTGCAGCTGCTGCAGGATACCTGCCGCAAGCAGGGCATTACGGTCATCATCATCACGCACAACTCCGCGCTGGCGCCCATGGCAGATCGCCTGATTCGCTTTAAGAGCGGGCGCGTGGAGAGCGAGACGGTCCAACAAAATCCCGTGCCGATCGAGACGATCGAGTGGTAGCGCCCATGGACCAGGACCGCCAAAACAGCCGGCGCCGCGACGCGCAGAACGCGGAGCGCGAGCAGGATTTTACGACCTACCGCACCGCCCAAAGCTCAAACGACATGGTGCCGATGGTTTTTCGCCGTGGCATCTACCGCACAATCCGAGGCAGTCTTAAGCGCTTCCTATCTATCGTGGTCATCACCGCGCTCGGCGTGAGCGTGATGTGCGGCCTCAAGGCGGGTTGCGAGGATCTGTGCGATTCGGTCGACGCTTACTTTGACCAGCAAAATGTCTATGACATTAACGTGCAGTCGACCTATGGCCTGACTGACGATGATCTCGACGCCATCCAAGAGGTCGATGGCGTCGAAACGGCCGAGGGCATCTACACCGAGACCGCCTACACCGCCGTGGGCACAACGCGCGAGCGCGTGGTCGTGCAAAGTCTCTCCAAGGAGAACATCGATCAGCCGGTGCTCGTGAACGGCGATTTGCCCGAGAGCGCCGATGAGGTCGCGGTGACTTCGAAGTTCCTGAAGGCTTCGGGCAAGAAAATCGGCGATACGGTGAGCTTTGCCGCCAACGATGCGAGCTCGTCGAACCAAAGCGCCAAGGACCAGTTTGCCGATGGGGACTACACCATTACGGCTGAGGTCCTCGATCCCACTGATGTGAGCTCCGACTCGACAGTC
>URGF01000154.1 GCA_900547285.1 uncultured Collinsella sp. | reverse complement strand
GCCTGCAATCGCAGATTCAACTAGCACAGGAAATGATCAAAGCCATGCGTAAGCGAACCGAAAGCCTCGGATCGCACTATCGAGCGGACTAATTCGAACACCCATCTAAAGCAAAACACAACTAATCGATATCTATGGGCCCCGTGAACTCGAAGTGGCACGGGGCCCATTCGTGTCCGCACGGCAGCGTATCCTAATTCTGAAAACAGAGCGGGCAAAGCCCGCATAGACAATAGGCCAGCGAGGAGGAGATATGGACAGTAGAGATATCGAGAAGTGGCGTGTCAAACTTGATAGCTATGCCAATGTGGAAGACGGCGTTGAGTATTGGCTCGCACGCGATTTAATGGAACCCATGGGGTACACTCGATGGGAGAACTTCGCCGAAGTTGTTAAGAGGGCAAAAGTCTCGTGCGAAACAAACAAAACTCCAGTTGATTCCCATTTTCGTGACACCACGAAAATGGTAACTGCCGGTGTCGCCGCTCGCGCGGTTAAAGACTACAAACTTACGCGCTATGCATGCTATTTAATCGCCCAGAACGGAGATTCAAACAAGCAAGAAATCGCGCTCGCACAGGCGTACTTCGCCGTGCAGACGCGCCGCCAAGAGCTCATAGAGCAGCGCTTCGCAGAGATTCAGCGCTTGCAGGCGCGCCACTCGCTATCTGATTCAGAGAAACAGCTCTCGGGTATTGCGTTCAAACGCGGCGTGGACTCCAAAGGATTCGCAATCATCAAGTCGAAGGGCGATGAAGCGTTATTCGGCGGCAGAAGCACGGCGGAAATGAAGCAACAGCTCGGCGTATCCAAGAGCTCGGCATTGGCGGACAGGCTAGCCGATGTTCTCATCAAAGCAAAGGACCTTACGAACTCGATGACGGCCTTCAACGCCGAGGAACACGACCTGTACGGTCTGGACCAGATCAAGCAAGAGCACGTCGAGAACAACGCAAGCGTGCGTGGCAGCCTCATCGACCGCGGAATTGTACCCGAGAACCTACCGCCTGCCGAAGATACAAAGAAGCTCGAACGTCGCGTGAAAGCAGACGAGAAAAAGCTCAAGGAGGGTACAGACGGATTCACCGACCCCCTCGACTTGTAAAGCGTCTGTGCCCTTACGGGTTCGACCCCATGCGAGGTTAACAAAAAAGACGGCCAACTTTCGCTGACCGTCTTAACATGCTTTGGTGGGCCGTCAGGGGGTCGAACCCTGGACCTTGGGATTAAGAGTCCCCTGCTCTACCAACTGAGCTAACGACCCGATATCAACACGAAGCAAGAACTGGGGTGGGTAAAGGGACTCGAACCCTCGACCTACGGGACCACAACCCGTCGCTCTAGCCAACTGAGCTACACCCACCGTGTCCTGCGCGCTTCGCGCTCGACTATTATTGCAAGGAACGCCACGCGATGCAAGCCCCAATTTTCAAGAATTTTGAAAAGAGTTTTTCGAGACCATTTCGAGCATTTCCCACCGGTTTCATAGGAGTAAACTTGCCCCACTGCAAACGCTCGAAAGGACCGGCATGAAAGAACTCTCCAACCGCACGGCAACGTTTACCGATTCGGTCATCCGCCGCATGACGCGCATCTCCAACAAGTATGGCGCCGTCAACCTGTCACAGGGCTTCCCCGACTTTGATCCCCCTGCGCAGCTGCTCAATAGCCTCAGCACCATCGCCACCGACCCCAAGCCGCTCTACCACCAGTACTCCATCACCTGGGGCTCCCAGGCCATGCGCGAGGCGCTTGCCGCCAAGCAGGAGCACTTTATGGGCATGCCGATCAACCCCAACGAGAACATCGTGGTCACCTGCGGCTCCACCGAGGCTATGATGGCCGCCATGATGACGGTCACAAACCCCGGCGACAAGGTCGTCATCTTCTCGCCGTTCTACGAGAACTACGGCGCCGACACGATCCTTTCGGGTGCGGAGCCCATCTACGTGCCGCTCAACCCGCCCACCTTTGACTTCGACCGTGAGGTCCTCGAGGCGGCCTTCCGCGACAACGATCCCAAGGCGATTGTCCTATGCAACCCGTCCAACCCCTGCGGCAAGGTCTTTACCCGCGAGGAGCTCAACTTTATCGCCGACCTGTGCAAAAAGTACGACGCCTACTGCATTACCGACGAAGTCTACGAGCACATCGTCTACGTGCCCCACGAGCATGTCTATATGGCCACGCTGCCCGGCATGTTCGAGCGCACCATCAGCTGCAGCTCGCTGTCCAAGACCTACTCCATCACCGGCTGGCGCCTGGGCTACACCATCGCTCCTGCCGAAATCACCGAGCGCATCAAGAAGGTCCACGACTTCCTCACCGTAGGCGCCGCCGCTCCCCTGCAAGAGGCCGTCGTTACCGCCCTCAATTTCGACGATAGCTATTACCGGGAGGTCCTCGACCTCTACACCGCCAAGCGCGACCTATTCTGTCAGGGACTCGACAGCATCGGCCTCACGCACAACGTGCCGCAGGGCGCCTACTACGTGATGATGGATATCTCGGAGTTTGGCTATGACAGCGACCTCGACTTCTGCGAGGACCTGGCCTCCAAGGTGGGCGTGGGCGCTGTTCCCGGATCGAGCTTCTTCCGCGAGCCCGTCAACCACCTCATCCGCTTCCACTTTGCCAAGCGAGACGAGACGCTTAACGCGGCGCTGGAGAACCTCAAGTCTCTGCGTGATAAAATCGAGCCGCGCGGGTAAGGACGGTCAGTAACTAAAGGCACTAAAGAAACCTCATTTATTTTTTAGAGCGCTATACTTTAGAGAAGGAGCAACTCGTCCCAGAGAGGAATACTATGGCAGAGCAGCAGCTTATCGGAGCGCTCGAGGCCGGCGGCACCAAGATGGTCTGCGCCACGGGCCATGCAGACGGTACGGTCCTGGAGCGCGAGCAGATCGCGACCACGACCCCGCAGGAGACCGTTGAGGCCGTCAACGCATGGTTTGCCGACAAGGGCATCGCCGCGCTGGGTATCGGCGCCTTTGGCCCCACCGCAGTCAACCCTGCCTCGCCCCAATACGGCAAGATCCTGGAGACGCCCAAAACGGCATGGCGCTACTTTGACCTGCTGGGCACCATCCAAAACGAGCTCAATATTCCCTGCGGCTACGACACCGACGTCAACGTCGCCTGCCTGGGCGAGGTCACCTTTGGTTGCGCCCAGGGCCTCACTGACGTGGTGTATCTGACCATCGGTACCGGCGTGGGCGCCGGCGTGCTCTCGGGCGGTAAGCTCGTGCACGGCATGATGCATCCCGAGGCCGGCCACATCCTGGTCACTCGCGACCCGCGCGACACCATCGGCGAGCACAGCGGCTGCCCCTTCCACGACAACTGCCTCGAGGGCCTCATCGCCGGCCCCGGCGTTAAAAAGCGCTGGAGCGGCAAGAGCGCCGGAGAGATGGCCGATGACCCGGAGGCCATGGACCTGCTCGCCGGCTATCTGGCGCAGGCGCTCATGACCTACATCCTGTGCTACGCACCGCAGAAGATCGTCATCGGTGGCGGCGTGGCCGACCACACCCCCATCGTGCCGCTCGCACGCAAGAAGTGCGCCGAGATGCTCAACGGCTACATCGTCACGCCCGAGATGGCCGACATCGATAGCTACATCGTCAACAACAGCCTCGAGGGCAAGCAGGGCATTATGGGCTGCCTGGCCCTGGGCGCACAGGCGCTTCAGTAGCAGACGCACCCACAGGGCGTGGCGCGCCCGGCAAATCCGACCTACGGAACGACGCCACCACGCCTCATATAAGCTCTCAAATAAAAAAGGGCGCCTAGGACCAAACAATACGTCCGAAGCGG
>URGF01000153.1 GCA_900547285.1 uncultured Collinsella sp. | reverse complement strand
GGCAACGTCGAGAATATCAAGGAGATCCTGATCGTCGACTCCGCCGCCGCTGCTGTGGGCGGTTTCATGGGTGTCTCCTCCATCACCACCTTCGTCGAGTCCACTTCCGGCGCCGCCGACGGTGGCCGCACGGGCCTCACCTCCGTCACCACCGGCGTGCTGTTCATCCTCGCCGCGTTCTTCTCCCCCATCGTCACCATCGTTTCCAGCGCCGCCACCTGCGGTGCTCTGGTCTACGTCGGCTACCTCATGATGAGCGAGGCCTCCGAGATCGACTGGTCCGACGTGTCGCAGGGTTTCCCGGCGTTCATGATTGTCGCCGGCGTGCCCTTCACTTACTCCATCTCTGCCGGCATTGGCCTGGGCTTTATCGCCTACGTGATCGTCGCGCTCTTTAAGGGCGAGGCCTCCAAGATCAAGCCGCTCATGTGGATCGCAGCCCTTGCCTTCCTCGTCTACTTCTTTGTAGCGTAGGCGCAAGATTCGCAATACCAAACAGCAAAGCGCGGAGTCGCATCGAGCGGCTCCGCGCTTTGCTTTTAAAGCCAGGCACCACACGGACACGCGATGTATTGCTTCGCAAGTTTTGGACGTTTTGCTCTCCAAACGGCACTACCGACGGCTACATCCTGCAGATATGCTGGATGTAGCCGCATAGGCCCTATGAGGATGGGAGTAACCATGGCCGCCTTGTTCACGACCCCCAAGCGCAATGACAAAACCTCTGGAGCCCATTTTGTCGAGCCCGACCTGCGCCGTCGCACGCTGCTCGCGCACGGCAGCTGGCGCCGCGTGACACGCCGCATCGTTGTAGGCGCCGTATGCGCGCTTACGGTAAGCTCGCTGCTCATGCCGAGCGTCTCGCTCGCGGCCGAGTGGGTGGACGTCGGCGGCACCCAGTACAACGCCGGCACCGCGGCGGGCGACGCCGCCGGCACCTGGAGCTGGGACGGCGCCGACGATATGAAGCTCAACGGCTATGACGGCGGTGCGATCCAGGCTGCGGGCAAGCTCAACATTGCCTACGAGGGAAAGAACACCGTGAAAACCGAGCCCGATTACACCGGAGCCGCCATCAAGGCGCAGGATGGCACTAGCCAGAAAGCAGAGTTGAACATAACGAGCTCGAATAGCACGGATGAGCTCAATGTGACAGCTGAGGCCGATGCAATTAAATCCACAGGCGACCTCTCCATTTCTGGCCCAGGCACTGTGAACACCACAAGCACTACTTCCGACGGAATTGAGGCAAAGGGCGATCTCTCTATCACGGGCTCGGGCACCGTGAATGCAACGGGCGGTACCGAAGGCATCCAATCCAAGGGCAAGACCACCATCGATTCCTCTGGCACAGTGATCGCTAAAGGAAGCGAAGGTTACGGCATCGCCGCGGGCAGTGACCTGATCATCAAAGGCGGTGGCAAGGTAGAAGCAAGCTCGATAGAAGAAGCGGCGATTTGGGCTGACGGCAACATCGACATCTCGGGCGGCAGCCAGGTCGAGGCAAGCTCCCAGGGAGATCTTGCCGTCGACGCTGAGGGTAGTCTCGCGGTCACGAACGCCTCCCTTGACGCAAGCGGTGTTGAATATGGTGTCTATGCCTACAAGGGCGTTACGCTCGATCACGCGACCGTGACGGTCCGCACAAGCGCGAGCGGCGGCCAGGCCATCGCCCTCATCACTGACGGGGACGACATCGTCATCAAGAATGGTTCCATCGTGGACGCGTTCGCAGAAGGCAAATTCTCGGTTGCAATCTCTACCAGAAACCACCAGCCAAACGTCGCTGGCGGCCACATCTACATCAGCGACTCCGTTGTTAAGGCTATAGCCCGCTATGTCGAGACCGGTGGCGATGGCCCCGATCACTACAGCAACGACCAAAGCGGCGAGGTCATCCCTGAGCCTAGGGGTCTGAACATCGGTATCTTCGCCCAGACCTACGAGGGCATCACGCCCGCGAGTATCTCGATCGTCCGCAGCAAGCTCACGGCCGAGGGAGACACGGCGGCAATCTTCGCTCTTGCCATAAGCGAGGATGGCAAGGCGATCGGCACCATCGAGATCGAAGGCGCTCCCATCCAGACGCCCGCAGGCGGCAAGATCATTAACTATCGCTACGAAGAAGAGTGCGGCCCCAGCATCTCCTACGAGGCAGGTCAAACCATCGGCACGGGCGACGCCACGATCGACTCCCCCTATGACGCCGCTGTCGCCAAGAGCACGGCCATCGTGCCTCCCGAGGAGATCAAACCCGAGGAGAAGCCCGGCGAGACCAAGCCGGGTTCCAAGTCCGAGGGCACGAAGACGACCAAGACCGTTGCGGCTGCAACCGCGGGAGCCAAAACCACCGGCAAGCTCGCGGCAACCGGCGACACCTCGGGTGCAGCCATCGTGGCAACCGTCCTTGCGGGAACAGCCGCTATCGCCGCAGGCACCATGGCGAGCCGTAAGCGCTCTTAGACGCCCCTGCGCACATGGCAGCTCCCGCGAAGGCCCCGAACCCCAGCACCGTTTAACAACGCCACCGCCGAGCTCCCCTCCGGCGGTGGCGTTTTCCATATGCGTCCGCAGGGGATGCACGAGATTGTCTTTGGTCTAGCCCAACCGGCATACGCTGGCGTGCGACAATTGGGGCTGCCGATATCACAACACTGAGAGAAGCCCGTCATGGAAGCGCATCAAAAGCAGATAACCGTTTATTCGAATCATACGGAAAGCGCGCCTGTCATCTACCTTCCTGTGGTCGTGGGCGACGGCAGCGAGGTTTATAAGTGTTGCCGAGAGCTCAACTGTCCGCCATTCGCCCTTGTCACCATTGGCGGGCTCGATTGGAATCGCGAGCTGAGCCCCTGGGCATGCGACGGGACCGTACGCGATGCCGAACCTTTCGGCGGCCAAGCTGCCGATTTTCTTGATGAGCTGCTGAATCAGATAATCCCCCAGGTCGAGCCGTCGCTTCCTCAGCCGCCCACCTGGCGCGGCATTGCCGGCTACTCGCTCGCGGGCCTCTTCGCACTCTGGTCCCTCTGGCAAACCGACGCCTTTGACCGCGCCGCGAGCGCATCGGGGTCGCTATGGTTTCCCGACTTTGTCGACCGTGCCAGCACGGCCCCTTTTGCCGGCAGCCCGCAAGCCGTCTATCTGTCGCTCGGCAAAAAAGAGACCAAGACGCCCAACCGCATGATGCGGCATGTGCTCGACGACACGCGCGCGACGGAAGTGCTGCTCATCGCGCGCGGCATTCCAACAACGCTGGAGCTCAACCCCGGCAATCACTTCGCCCAAACCGATCTGCGCATGGCACGTGGCATCCACTGGATATTGACGCATTAAAAATGGCGCCCGCGCGTACGCATGGGCGCCATTTATTTTGTTTTAGCTGAACGCAGCTGCTACTCAGCAGCCTCCTCAAGCTCGGAGACATCAAACTCAAAGTCGTTACCCGGCAGGATGGCGTTGAGCACAATGCCCACCAGCGAGCCCACGGCAAGACCGGAAAGCGAAATCGTCACGCCGCCCAATTCCAGCACGATGGCGCCGGCGGTGCTGTACGCAATGCCGAGCGAAAGCACGAGCACCAGGGCGGCCACCAGCACGTTGCGGTTATTTTGGAAATCGACCTGGTTCTCGATGAGGTTGCGAACGCCCACGGCGCTGATCATGCCATAGAGCACGAGCGACACACCGCCGATTACGCACGCCGGCATGGCCGCAATGACAGCCGCGAACTTGGGGCAGAACGAAAGCACGATGGCGCAACACGCGGCAATGCGAATCACGCGCGGGTCGAACACGCGCGTCAGGGCGAGCACGCCGG
>URGF01000152.1 GCA_900547285.1 uncultured Collinsella sp. | reverse complement strand
CCCACGACGGCGTACCACAGCTCGACGGTGCCGGCCTCGGCGTCGGCGCGGTAGAAACTCAAGGGCACACGAAGCAGAGAAGACGCATCGCCGGGGACGGCGATGTTCACAAACTGACCGGGCTTGAGCGCACTTGCAAGCTTGGGGGCCGAGATGACGAGCGAGAAGATGCCGTCGGCGATCTCCCGGTTCGAGACGACCTCGAAGTCGTGCATGCGTGCAGTGGAAGGTGTGGGCATAGACGCTCCAATCCCCCATGCGGTTGCATGGTCTAAACGAACAGAAAGCGCGGCACCGCAAGGGCGCCGCGCACAAAAGCGATAAGGCTATGCTAGCAGATGCAACCGTCGGCGAGCGTCTGCTTGCCACCGACAAATACATCGGTGGCACGACCGGTGAGCGTGCGGCCGGCAAAACCGGAGTTCTCGGCGCGCGACTCGTAACCGTCCTCGCCAACCGTCCAGGTTGCGGAGGGGTCGAACACGGTCAGGTCGGCGACAGAGCCCGCCTTGACCTGAACCTGATCGAGGCCCAGAATCTCACGCGGCTTGATGGCCATGAGCTCGACCATGCGGCTCACGCTCATCTTGCCCGTGTTGACCAGCTCAGTGAGCACGAGCGACAGCGAAGTCTCGAGGCCAATCATTCCAAAGGGCGCGAGCTCGAACTCGCGGGCCTTCTCCCACGGGGTGTGGGGAGCGTGGTCGGTAACGATAGCGTCGACGGTACCGTCGATGACACCCTGACGGATGGCCTCGGCATCCTCGTCGGTGCGCAGCGGCGGATTGACCTTGAGCGAGGTGTTGTAGGTCTCGTCCAGGTCGTTCTCGGTCAGGAACATGTGGTGCGGGGTGGCCTCGCAGGTCACCTGGACACCGGCAGCCTTACCGGCACGCACGAGCTCCAGGCCATGAGCGGTGGAGATGTGCTGGATGTGCAGCTTGGCACCGGTCAGCTTGGCAATCTCGATGTCGCGGGCAATCTGAAGCTCCTCGCCGGCGGCCGGCCAACCCTCGAGGGCCAGACGGGTCGAGACCTTGCCCTCGTTGATCTGGCCGTGGCCGACCAGATCCTCGTCCTGGCAGTGGCTCATAAAGACCTTGCCGAACATCTTGCCGTAGTCCATGCAGCGACGGAGCATGCCCGCGCCCTGCACGCCGCGACCATCGTCGGTGAAGGCGACGGCGCCGTGGGCGACCATATCGCCCATCTCGGACATGGCCTCGCCCTTAAGACCGCGGGTCATGGCGCCCGACGGATAGACGCGGCAGTGGCCGACCTCGGCAGCGCGGGACTTGACGAACTCCACGACGGTGCCGTTATCGGTGACGGGATCGGTGTTGGGCATGGAGCACACACCGGTAAAGCCGCCCTTGGCAGCTGCGCGAGTGCCGCTCTCGATGTCCTCTTTGACCTCGTAGCCAGGCTCGCGCAGATGCACGTGCATATCCACCAGGCCAGGGACGAGGTACTTGCCGGAAAGGTCGCGGACCTCGGCTCCCTCGGCGGCGAGGTTCTCGCCGACCTCGGCGATCTTGTCACCGTCGATCAGGACGTCGACGACACCGTCAAGCTCGACGGACGGATCGACGACGTGGGCATTCTTAAGAAGCAAGGCCATTATCGGCACCTCCAAGCAGCAGATACAGGATAGCCATACGCACGCAGATACCGGCGTAGACCTGCTCCAGGATGACGGAGCGTTGCGGGTGGTCGGCCATATAGGAGTCGAACTCGACGCCGCGGTTGATGGGGCCCGGGTGGCAGATGATCGCATCGGGCTTCATGAGCTTCTCGCGGTCCTTGGTCAGGCCGAAGAGCTTGTGATACTCGCGAATCGTGGGGAACGGAGCGCCCTCAAGGCGCTCCTGCTGCACGCGCAGCATGTAGACGACGTCCAGCTCGGGGAGTACCGAATCGAGGTCGCTCGTCACGTGGTCGCAACCCAGAACCTCGGGCGCCGGCGGCAGCAGCGTGCCGGGGGCGACAGCGTAGGTCTCGCAGCCCATGATCTTAAGTGCGGGGATCAGCGAGCCGCACACGCGGGAGTGCGCGATATCGCCGACGACGGCGACCTTCAGACCGTGGAAGTCACCCTTGTGCTCCCAGATGGTGTACAGGTCGAGCAGGGCCTGCGTGGGGTGGTTGTGCTTTCCGTCGCCGGCGCAGATGACGCTCGCGGGCGAGTTCTGCGTGACGATGTAGGGAGCACCGGCGTGCTTATCGCGAACGACGATGCAATCAATCTTGTAGGCGTTGAGGGTCTCGACGGTATCGACGAGGCTCTCGCCCTTGACCGTGGAGGTCGAGGAGCCGCCGAAGTTGAGGCTGTCGGCCGAAAGACGCTTCTCGGCGAGCTCGAAGGAGCTGCGGGTACGCGTCGAGGGCTCGTTGAACATGTTGACGATGGTCTTACCCTTGAGCGTGGGGACCTTCTTGATGGCACGCTCGTTGACCTCGGAGAACGCCTTGGCGGTCTCGAGGATGAGCTTGATGTCCTCTTCGGAGTACTCGGTAATGTCGATCAGGTGCTTATGATTGAACGCCACGGTACTACTCACCTCCCAGCGGCGCGGAGCCCACGTGGGAACCCGGCGCGACGTCGTTGATCTCGACAGCGGTACGGCCGTCGACTTCCTTCATATATAGGTGCACGTTCTCCTCATGCGACGAGGGAACGTTCTTGCCGACAAAGTCCGGCGAGATGGGGAGCTCGCGGTGACCGCGGTCAACGAGAACTGCCAGCTCGATGCGGCTCGGACGGCCCAGGTCCATAACGGCGTCCAGAGCGGCGCGGATGGTACGACCCGTATAAAGGATGTCGTCCACCAGCACGACGCGCTTGCCGTCGACACTGAAGGGAATGTTGGTAGCGTGGATCGCGGGAGCGAAATTGGTCGCATAGTCATCGCGGTAGAAGCTGATGTCGAGGCTGCCGAGCGGAACGTTGACGCCCTCGATCTCCTTGATCTCCTCGGCGAGCTTCTTTGCCAGAAGGTCGCCGCGCGTGACGATACCGACCAGAGCGAGGTCTTCACAGCCCTCGTTGCGCTCGAGGATCTCGTGCGCGATGCGGGTCATCGCTCGGTTGACGGCGGTCTCGTCCATGATGACCGCCTTGGGGGAAGTCGTGCCCATCGATCTCCTTCCTCACATGTCTTGACTGCTGACACAGTCAAAAAAATAGATGCCCGACCGCTCAAAGCGGACCAGACACCCACAGGAAGGGCTGCTCTTTGGCAGCAATGTAATTCCATGTGGGTATCTCGTACCCCTTTAATGGTCAAGGGATAGTGTAGCCAACCTCGAGCTTAATTGCGAGCATAAATACAGAGCAATCCGTAAACGGGCGCAGGCGCTCCATAAACCTATATATATTTGTGGGACGAGCTTGAAAACGCACGCACGAGCTGGCATAATCCCCTCTGCTGCACGCAAATCGGATCTACGTCCAGGGCCGTAGCGTGAGCACTATCGCCAAAAGAGGAATATCTCTGTGTAGATTGCGCACAGGGAGCGACTTCTGTGCTATAGTTCAGGATTGTTTGTTAACGCGACATGTTCGTTTGTCGCCCAAGGAGGGTCAGTTATGTCCAAAGTTTGCGAAGTTTGCGGTAAGCACCCCGTTGCCGGTCGCTCCATCAGCCACTCTCACCGCGTCACCAACCGTAAGTTCCGCCCCAACATCCAGCGCGTTTACGTCGTCGTCGATGGTCACCGTCGCAAGATGAACGTTTGCTCCACCTGCCTCAAGTCCGGCAAGGTTGCGCGCTCGTAAATAAGGTCTTACCAACAAGTACCTCGGACTCTCCGGGTCAAAGTCCTCGCGTTCACATAGAACTTAC
>URGF01000151.1 GCA_900547285.1 uncultured Collinsella sp. | reverse complement strand
GGCTCGTGCGGAACTCGCGATAAATCTCACAGGCCGCGCACGGGCCCCTGTGGGCGAGCAGGCTGCGGAAACTCGGTCGGTCCAGAGCAATATCGTGCAAACGGAAATCTGGCTGATGATCTGTTCGCGACAAGGACTCGATAGGTAGCCCCCTCTATGCCCTTTTGTAAGTTGCGGTGAAATAGGGACTGAATTTGGGGTTGAATCGTTTAAACAGTCCCTATTTCACCGCAACTTATGGGAGGGATAGAAAAAAGGCGGAGGCCCTGGAGAGGGACTCCGCCTTATATACAGGGGGCGATGGTATTCGCGTGTTGCGGGATTAGACCAGGCGGGCGTTGATCGTCTTGGCGATCTTGGCGGCGTCGGTGGAACCCTTGACGGTGGCACGGAAGTCCTCGTCCATGAGCGCCTCGGCGACCTTGGACAGGATCTTGAGGTGCGTGGTGCCAGCCTGTGCACCAGGGATGAGCAGAGCGATGGCCACGTTGACGGGAGCGCCGTCCATGGTATCCCAACCGGTCACGCCGGACTTGTCCTTAACGACGATGACGGCAGCCTCGGTAATGGCGTCGGACTTGGCATGCGGGATGGCGAAGCCCTCCATCATGCCCGTGGTGCCCTCGGCCTCGCGGGCCAGGAAGGCGTTCATCACGGCGTCGGCGTCGCTGGCGATACCGGCCTTGACAGCCTGGTTGGAAACGAAGCCCAGAGCCTCGTCACGAGAAGCGAAGTCCTCGGCGACAAAGACATTCTCAACCTTCACGAAGTCGGCAGCCTCGGCCTTAGGGGCCTCAACGGCAGCGGCCTTGGAAGCCTCAACCGGCTTGGCTACAGGAGCGGCCTTCTGATTCTTCTCGAAGTCGTACTTCTTGAAGGCCACGAACAGAATGCCACCGACAACAGCACCGATGAGGATCGCGAGGACCCAAAGCGGACCGTTCTCGACAACGGGCAGGACCAGGAAGCCACCATGAGGCGCCGGATCGTGAACGTTGAACATAATGGTCAGGATCGAAGCGATAGAGGAACCGAGCATCATGATGGGCATGACCGGCCAGATGTTCTTGGTCATGAACGGAATGGCGCCCTCGGTGATGTGGGTGCAACCAAGAATGAGGTTGACGATACCGGCGTCGTGATCCTCCTGGCTGAAGTACTTCTTGCCGACAACGACGGCGAAGGTGGTGATCAGCGGCGGAACGATGCAGGCGGCGGAGACGGCAGCCATGAAGTTGGTGCCGAAGTTGTAGGTGTCGGTGCCGACGCCGGCGGCCAGGGCCTCGGTGAGCATAGCGGTACCGGTGACGTAAGCAGCCTTGTTGACCGGGCCGCCCATGTCAACGGCGCACATGCAGCCGATGGCAAGGCCCAGGACAATGGCGCCAGAGGCGGACAGGCCCTTGAGGAAGTCCATCATGGCGGTGTTGATGGCAGCCATGGGGCCGGAGATGCCGAGCATGACCAGGCCGACGATGGCAGTCGAGAACAGCGGGTACAGGAAGATAGCCTTGAGGCCGTCCAGGTTCTTGGGCAGCTTGGAGAAGACCTTCTCGAGCAGCAGGATGACATAGCCAGCGAGGAAGCCGCCGACGATGCCGCCCAGGAAACCGAAGCCCACGCCGGCGCCGCCGGCGTCGATCATACCGGTCTCGGCGTTAACGGGCAGACCCTGGATGGCGATCATACCGGCAACAAAGCCGGGGACGAGTGCCGGGCGCTTGCCGATGGACTCGGCGATGTAGGCGGAAAGCACGGGAACCATGAGGTTCATGGCGATGCCGCCGATGATCTTGAGCATAGCGGCAAAGCTGTTGTAGTCAGACGCCGTCGAATCGAAGGACGTGATGCCCCACAGGAACGAAACGGCGGTCAGGACACCACCGGCGACGACGAAGACCAGCATGTGGCTGACGCCGTTCATGAGGTGCTTGTAGATGATGTGGCCGATGGACTCCTTCTCCTCGACCTCATCCTCGACATCGGCAGCAGCCGCAACCGAGTCGTCACCCTTGGCGGCGAGCGCGCGGTCGATCAGCTTACCGGCTGCCTCAACGGACAGGGCCTTGGAAACACCAACGGAAACCATGCGCTTGCCGGCGAAACGCTCCGCCTGGACATCCTTATCGGCTGCGACGACGACGGCCTTGGCGCCGGCGATCTCGCTCTTGGTGAGCTCGTTCTCGACACCGACCTGGCCATGGGTCTCAACCTTAATGGTCAGACCTCGCTCGGCAGCTGCCTTCTCCAGCGCCTCCTTCGCCATGAAGGTGTGCGCGATGCCGGTCGGGCAACCGGTGGCGGCGATGATGTCAAACTTAGCCATGTGTCCCTCCTTCTTGAGTACTGCGCCCGCAGGCGCTCCCCTACACGCGCATCCTTGCGCGCTTTTCCACAACTGAAAGATACCAACCTACCGTCCGCGTGAGAAGAGACAAGGCGCAATTCTCCGGTGAAAGGTTCTTTCATAACCGTAAACGGTAAGTGAAAGTTTACCATCAACACTTGAAACGGCAAGGTGTATCTTGTGATTGAAAATGCCCGTATACTATGCCATTGCAAATCAAGTTAGATTTTCATGCCAACCAGGAGCCATCCATGACCGATAGTAGCAAGAGCGCACTTTCCCTCATTAGTACCCACCAGGGATACAGCGAGTCCGAGCAGCGCATTGTCGACTATATATTGGAGCACCAGTCCGAGGCGCCGCGCCTGACGGCCGCCCAGCTCTCACGAGCCGCCGCCACGTCCGAGGCGACGGTTTCGCGCTTTTGCCGCAAGCTGGGCTTTGGCAGCTTCCGCAGCTTTCAGTTTTCGTTGGCGAGGGATTTGGAAAGCCAGCGCAACGAGGGCCTGACTGACGAGGTCTCGCTCGACAATATGGAGCAGAGCCTCAAGAACATCCTGGCTGCCAAGGTGAGCGAGCTTAATGCGACCATCGACGGGATCGACCACGATACGCTGGCGGCTGTTGTGCATGCCCTTAAGCATGCAGGGGTTATTGAGTTTGCGGCTGTGGGCAATACCAACGCGGTCGCGCTCGATGCGACGTTTAAGTTTTCGCAGCTGGGCCTGCGCTGCATGGCGAGCACCATTAGCGAGACATCAATTGGCTTTGCGCTCACGTTACGCCCAGGTGACGTCATCGTGCTCATCTCAAACTCCGGCAAATCGCGCCGACTGAATCGCATGGCAAAAGCGGCTCGCAACTGCGGCGCAACCGTAGTCGTCATCAGCAGCGACAGCAAATCCCCGCTCGCGCGTCTGGCAGACTACACTTTTAATACCGTCAACCACGAAGCGCTACTGACGACGGGCGACTTTGCGTTCTCCAAGATCAGCGCCACGATGATCATCGAAGTCATCTACAACTTCCTGCTGCCCGAGATTGAAGACGCGCGTGAGCATATCAGCTACTACGAGGAGCTCATCCAGCCGGATAAGGTCGTTGAGTAGGTAAATTGGGGAGCCGATAGACGCCTCTCGTCACGAAACACGCCCATTTACTACGTTTTAACCGCAACCGCCAACCATACACCCAAAATAGAGAAAACCGCAGGCGTTCTACCTGCGGTTTTCTTTTTGCAATTCTTGGCGTGGTTGCCGATGCCCTACCAAACGTAGTAGATGGACCCGTTTCGGGGCGGCCGGGTTAGACATGCATGTGGCGGCTCGGCCTAGGCACGCGCCTCCGCAAGCATCTGCCTGGCGTGCGCCAAGCTTGCCTCGGACTGATCGCCGCTGAGCATGCGGGCGATCTCGGCGGTACGCGCTTCGCCAGTTACCTCGTCCAAATGCGTCTGGGGAACATCGCCCGATTCCTTGCTGACGACATAATGCTTGTCGGCCATGACGGCGAC
>URGF01000150.1 GCA_900547285.1 uncultured Collinsella sp. | reverse complement strand
AAAGGTGTGGACCTGAGCCTAAGAGAGATCATGGCCTCACGAGCTTGTGGAACTCTTTTCTCTCAAGGTTTCCGAGGCAAAAGTGCCGTGAGGACAATAGAACCATCAAGAACATGGGTGCTTTCGTAAAAGCCGTTGCTGACATCGATAACAACGGCATCAGTCTCCGCTATCCGCAGGACAAATCAGGCAGGCTAACGCAAGACAGGCCGCTATTCGTCAACAACGAGGAAGTCGTTTCGTATTTGGAGAAATTCGTAGAGCAGCTTGAACTGATTGACTTTGATTGTATTGTCGAGAACGGTAAATAAATGGTTGGGAACCGCTAAATACCGTTTCTAAAACCATTGGTTGGAATTATGGTTGTATTAGGCCGATAATCGAAACAGCTTTTGTTTTTTTTCCAACTACTTATTTTACATACCAAAAGTGTAGCTGGATGCCAAAACAGCACTTAGAAGCTGGTGCTGGATGCGGGATCCTGCGGCCGCCTTCAGCCCTCGCTACTCGTCGTCTCCGTCGTTGGGGTCGCCCTTGAGGGTGTTGATGTCCAGGTACTCGTCATCGTTCTCTTTTTGCTGGGTCTCCGACTCCGCTTGGGTGGGGCCGGAGAACAGCCGGAATCCCTCAAACGCAATGACGCCGAGCAGGGCAATGACAATGGCGATAAAGGCAACCTTGACTGCTTGCGGAAATTCCGAGAAACGCAGTGCCTTTTCCTCGGCGTAATAATCGGCGAAGAGCTCTTCGCCCGTGCTTTTGGTATACGCCGGTGCGGACGCGGCCTCCGGGTCATATTCCGGTGCAGGCGCGGCAGCGTACGGATCGTTGAGATAACCGCTCGATGCGGTGCCATAATCCTCGGTCTCGATGCGACCGGTGCCATCATAGCCATCGGAATAATCGGAATATGCCGCACCGCCCTCATAGTCCGCGGCGCTCGTGTTGGCGGCAAAAAGCGGGTTAACTGGAACGTCGAGCGCCAGCATGCCGGTAGAGGTCTCATCCAGATCGGCTGCAGCCCAGGAATCGTAGGCCACCTGATGGGTAGCGGGCTCATCGAGCCTTGTGACCTGAGGCTTGCGTGCCGCAGGAACAGGCAACTGCTGGGCGCTGAACATGACGGTGCTGTCGGCCGATTTGCCCTGCGTCGCTGCAGCGAGAAATGCCGCCGTCTCGGTCGGGTCGCTTGCGGGGCGGGGAGCGGGCGTGGGCGCCGAAGTGGGTGCGGGCGTAGGCGCGGGCGTCGAAGCAGGCGACTGCGCAGGAGTCGGCGCAGATGCGGGCTTAGGCGCAAGTGCGGGATTGGGGCTTGACGGGCGAGCCCCGCCGCCCATGAGTTCGTCGGCGGTCCACGGGCGATCATCCATCACGTCGTCAAGGCTCAGCGAAAACAGGTTGTCTTCACCCTCATCGAACATGCGGTGCACATGTCCACCAATTGCCGGAATCAATCCGCGACCGGTGCATGATGCCTTGCTCAACGCCATTCTGTTCCACCCTTTCGAAATACCAATGACATCGATTATATGGAACTTCCCAAGCGGCTCGGTCTTGGATTCATGCTTTCCAGAACTCGCGCCCAAAAGGGGAGGGGCAATCTGGGCGAGTGCCTACTTGTCGTCGGCCGCCGCCTTGGCCTCATTGAGGTAGCTATAGAAGCTGTACTTGGAGATGCCAAAGAACTCGCAGGCGCGCTCGCTCGACTTGGAAATGAGGAAGGCGCCGCGACGGTCGAGGTAGCCAATGGCACGAATGCGCTCGTCTTTGGTCATGAGCGCCGCGGGCTTGCCCACAAACTGCTCGCACTCGTGCAGCAGGTCCTCGAGCAGGTCGCCGATGTTCTTGGTAATGGGCTCGGGCTCGGTGTAGCCCGTGCCGCCGGTGCCGGTAAAGGCGTCGAGCGAACGCTCAAAAGCCTTCATAAGCGTAATGTCAAAGTTAATGCCCAAAATGCCGACGGGCTTGCCCTCGTCGTTGCGGATAAAGATGGTCGAGGACTTGAGCAGCTTGCCATCGGCGGTTTTGGTGAGGTATGGCTCGCGGTCGTGCACGTCGGTGGTGCCCTCGTGCATGGACTCAAGCACAATATGGCTGGGGCCGTCACCCAGTTTGCGCCCGCTGACGTGGCCGTTTTCGATCACTACGATGGAGTGGTCCACGTCATCGGTCTCCAGATCGTGGACGACGATTTCGCAGTTGGGGCCAAATTGGAGCGCCAGGCCGTGTGCAAGGCGCTTGTAAAACTCAATCTGTGCGGGGGTCATGGGTGCCTTCCTAAAAATTAGTTTGGGCTCACTTTGCCATAAACCACATCTGTTCGCAAATAACGAAAGCGTCGCTGTGTTATGTGACCGTTCGGCGGCGAAAAGGTACCGATTACGGCAACAAACAATTTGTTAGGTTTTCCAATCAAAAAGTGTGATAGAACAGTGCTAACAAACTTTTTGTTTGGCATCCACATAAAAGTTCAGCCGTGTGAATGGGATCGGGCTGAAACGCGTATGCGGGGGCCGGCAAGAGAGAACTTAAGGAGTTCACCGTATG
The DNA here is from genome assembly GCA_900547285.1 of uncultured Collinsella sp. GTDB lineage: Bacteria > Actinomycetota > Coriobacteriia > Coriobacteriales > Coriobacteriaceae > Collinsella. The sequence continues at coordinate 1,316 of URGF01000150.1, read as the reverse complement.
GCCGATAAGATCCAGTGGGCGGGCAACACGATGCCCAAGAGCGATGACAAGCACTTGGGAATCATGAGCCTCGACCACGTGAAGAAGGCCCGCGCCTTCCACCAGTCGTTCCCCCAGTACACCGTCACTCCGCTTGCCCGCCTGGATGGCCAGGCCGCGCGCCTGGGCCTGTCCAACCTGTGCGTTAAGGACGAGAGCTATCGCTTTGGCCTCAACGCCTTTAAGGTCCTGGGCGGTTCGTTTGCCATGGCCAACTACATTGCCGACGAGACCGGCAAGGACGTTGCCGAGTGCACCTTCGATTACCTGACCTCCGATCAGCTTGCCAAGGACTTTGGCCAGGCTACCTTCTTTACCGCCACCGACGGCAACCATGGCCGCGGCGTGGCATGGGCTGCCAACAAGCTGGGCCAGAAGGCCGTCGTGCACATGCCCAAGGGTTCCACCAAGCCACGCTTCGATAACATCGCCGCCGAGGGCGCCACGGTGACCATCGAAGAGGTCAACTACGACGAGTGCGTGCGCATGGCCGCCGCCGAGGCCGATGCCTGCGAGCGCGGCGTCATCGTTCAGGACACCGCCTGGGAGGGCTACGAGAAGATCCCGTCCTGGATCATGGAGGGCTACGGCACCATGGCTTCCGAGGCTGCCGAGCAGCTGCGCGAGATGGCCATCAACCGCCCGACGCACGTCTTTGTCCAGGCTGGCGTGGGCTCGCTCGCCGGCGCCGTGGTGGGCTACTTCACCAACCTGTATCCCGATAACCCGCCCACCTTCGTCGTGGTCGAGTGCGCGCCTGCCGCCTGCCTGTACAAGGGCGCTGCCGCCGGCGACGGCGATCCGCGCATCGTGGACGGCGACATGCCCTCCATCATGGCCGGCCTGTGCTGCGGCGAGCCCAACATCCTGGGTTGGGATATCCTGCGCAACCACACCACCGCCTTCGTGTCCTGCCCCGACTGGGTCACCGCTCGCGGCATGCGCACCCTGGGCGCTCCCGAGAAGGGCGACCCGCGCGTTATCTCCGGCGAGTCCGGCGCCGTGACCACCGGTCTGGTCGAGACCCTTATGCTCGATCCCGAGTACGCCGAGCTCAAGGAGCTCATCGGCCTGGACAAGACGAGCTCCGTGCTCTGCTTCTCCACCGAGGGCGACACCGATCCGGATCAGTACCGTCGCATCGTCTGGGAGGGCGAGTACCCGACTTGCTAGCGGGTCTGACCTGTCCGGAGGCAGCCGGAGGACTTTACTCCCTGCTCGGACAGTCCTGCTCGCACGGAGAGCACATTAAGTGCTCTCCGGCTCGTGCGGAACTC
>URGF01000149.1 GCA_900547285.1 uncultured Collinsella sp. | reverse complement strand
CAATGAAAACACCATTTATAACTAAGGAACAGGCTGAAAAAATAATATCGGAGTATCCTACGCCTTTTCATATATATGATGAAAAGGGAATAAGAGAGAACGCTAGAAATTTGAATAAAGCGTTCAGCTGGAATAAGGGCTTTAAGGAATACTTTGCCGTCAAGGCCAACCCCAACCCGGCGCTCATCTCCATTCTCAACGAATACGGCTGCGGCTGCGATTGCTCGAGCTATACCGAGCTCATGATCGCCCGCTCGCTGGGCATCACGGGGCATGACATCATGTTCTCGTCCAACGACACGCCGGCGGCCGACTTTGAGTTCGCCGACAAGCTGGGCGCCATCGTCAACTTCGACGACATCAGCCACATCGAGTTCTTTGAGCGCGTTGCGGGGCCCATTCCCAAGACGGTCAGCTGCCGCTTTAATCCGGGCGGCCTGTTCCAGCTCTCCAACGGCATCATGGACAACCCGGGCGACTCCAAATATGGCATGACCACCGAGCAGCTCTTCGAAGCCTTCCGCACGCTCAAGGCCAAGGGCGCCGAGCGCTTTGGCATCCACGCATTCCTTGCCAGCAACACCGTCACCAACGACTACTACCCCAAGCTCGCGCGCATCCTCTTTGAGCTTGCCGTGCGCCTGGAGCGCGAGACCGGCGCACACGTCGCCTTCATCAATCTGTCCGGCGGCGTTGGTATCCCCTATCTGCCCGAGCAGCAGGCCAACGACATTCACGCCATCGGCGAGGGGGTGCACGCGGCCTACGACGAGATTCTGGTTCCCGCCGGCATGGGCGATGTGGCGATCTGTACCGAGATGGGCCGCTTTATGATGGGCCCCTATGGGTGCCTGGTCACCAAGGCCATCCACGAAAAGCAGATCTACAAGGACTATATCGGTGTCGACGCAAGCGCCGTCGATCTGATCCGCCCTGCCATGTATGGCGCCTACCACCACATTACAGTGATGGGCCAGCCGGGTGGCTCCGACAAGACCGCGGCGCCTGTCACAAACACGTACGACATTACGGGCAATCTGTGCGAGAACAACGACAAGTTCGCCATCGACCGCGAGCTACCGCAGATCGACATTGGTGATGTGCTCGTGATTCACGATACCGGCGCACATGGCTACTCCATGGGCTACAACTACAACGGACGCCTACGCTCCGCCGAGGTCCTGCTGCGCCCCGACGGCTCGGCCGACCTCATCCGCCGCGCCGAGCGCCCGAGCGACTATTTTGCCACGCTCGACGTGCTACCGTGCGGCCGTGAGCTGCTGGCCAAATCGCGCGCCGAAAGTGCTCGCCGTCGCGCCCAAGACGAGCGCTTGGCCGTCGCCGCCCAATGGAATAAGCGCATCCAGATCGCAGAAGCGAAGGAGAAGAACATGGATATCCGCAACCTCGAGGGCTCAATCGTCGCCCTTGTTACGCCGTTTAAAAAGGACGGCAGTGTCGACTTTGACGCACTCGAGCGCCTTATCGATTTCCACCTGCAAAACGACACCGACGCCATCCTCACCCTGGGCACCACCGGCGAGAGCGCCACGATGACCGACGACGAGGACAACTCCGTTGTCGCCGCCGTGGTCAAGCATGTTGCAGGACGCGTCCCCGTCATCGCCGGCTCGGGCTCCAACTCCACGCAAACCATGCTCACCAAGTCGCTCACTTACCAAGGCCTGGGCGCCGACGGTCTGCTGCTCATTACCCCCTACTACAACAAGTCTAACGAAGAGGGCATCTACCAGCACTTTAAGACCGTCGCCGATGCCGTGGACATCCCTTGCATCCTCTACAACATCCCCGGCCGCTGCGGCTGCGGCATCAGCGAGCGCAATGTGGAGCGCCTGGCCGCGCACCCCAATATCATGGGTATTAAGGAAGCCTCGGGCAACGTCGCCTATGCCGCCAAGATCGCACACCTGCTGTCCGACGACTTCCGCATGTACTCGGGCGAGGACGCACTCACCGTGCCGCTCATGAGCCTGGGCGCCTCGGGCACCATCAGCGTGTGGGCCGACGTTCAGCCGCAGCTCGTGCATGACATGTGCCGTGCCTATCTGGACGGAGACGTGGAGCGCGCCCGCGATATCCAGATTGCCGGTCAGCCGCTCATCAACGCCCTCTTTAGCGAGGTCAATCCCATCCCCGTCAAAGAGGCGCTCGCTCAGATGGGTATGATCGAGGCAAACTACCGCATGCCGCTGTGCCCCATGGCCAACGACACACGCGCTGCACTTACCGATGCTCTGAAGGGAGCTGGTCTGCTTGATTAAGACCGTCATTATGGGAACGGGCCGCATGGGCTCGCTCATCCGCACCACCGCCGAGGGCGTTGTCGACGCCGCCGGTCAGCCCGTTTTTGATATCGTCGCCCAGATCGGCTTCGACTTGTCCGAGCTCGAGAACGCCCCGGCAGCCGACGTCATCATCGACTTCTCGAACGTTGCGACCTTTGACGCCGTCGTCGCTTATGTCAAGCGTACAGGCTCCGCGTTAGTCTCGGGCACCACGGGCTACACACCCGAGCAGATGGACTGCCTGCGCGAGCTGGGTCAGAACGCCCGCGTCATGCACTCCGGCAATTACTCCATCGGCATCGCGGCCCTGCGTCATCTAGTGGCCCAGGCCACGCATGAGCTGCCCGGCTTTGACTGCGAGATTGTCGAGACGCACCACAACCAAAAGGCCGACGCCCCCAGCGGCACCGCGAAGCTGCTGCTCGACGCCGTCGTCGAAGCCGAGCCCGAGGCAGGTTACCACCCGGTCTACGGACGCGAGGGCATGTGCGGTGCACGCGACCCCAAGGAGATCGGCATGCACTCGCTGCGCGGTGGCACTGTCGCCGGCGTGCACGAGGTAAGCTTCTTTGGCCAAGACGAGGAAGTCACGCTTAGCCATCGCGCCACAAGCCGCCAGATTTTTGTCAACGGCGCTCTGGCCGCCGCCCAGAAGCTCATCACCCGCGACCCCGGCTTCTACACCTTCGACCAGGTCATGTTTGCCTAACCAGGTATCAACCGTATCCACGAAAAGGAGAAACAGCATATGAGTAACGCAGCCGAGATGGATGCACAGGAGATTATCAACTACATCGCCACCGCGCCCAAGAAAACGCCCGTCAAACTGTACGTGCGCGAAAAGCCGGGCATGAAGGTCCAGTGGGGCAATGCGCACGTCTACGGCGGTCGTCGCGGCAAGACCGTCTTTGGTGACTGGGATGAGCTTAAGACCATCCTGGTCGCCAATGCCGATTCCATCGACTACTACGACGTAGAGAACGACTGCCGCAACTCCGCCGTGCCCATGCTCGACCTCAAGGGCATCAACGCCCGCATCGAGCCGGGCGCAATCATCCGCGACCGCGTCGAGATCGGCGATCGCGCCGTCATCATGATGGGCGCCATCATCAACATCGGCTCCGTCATCGGCGAAGGCTCCATGATCGATATGGGCGCCGTGCTGGGCGGCCGCGCCACCGTGGGTAAGAACTGCCACATCGGCGCCGGCACCGTGTTGGCAGGCGTCGTGGAGCCCGCCAGCGCCACGCCCGTCATCATTGAGGACGATGTCATGATCGGCGCCAATGCTGTGGTCTTGGAGGGCGCGCACGTGGGCAAGGGCGCTGTCGTTGCCGCCGGCGCCGTATGCGTGGAGGACGTCCCCGCCGGTGCCGTCGTGGCCGGTGTCCCCGCCCGCGTCATCAAGATGCGCGACGAGAAGACCGACAGCAAGACCGGACTCGAGGAAGATCTGCGTCAGCTGTAGGGTTGCGCGGGTTTACCAACCCGCGTAACGGCTCGACGCTGCACCTTTGGTTCCGTCGTTCTAACGAACGACGGACCGGTCGACGCTGCAAACGCCCCTAAGCGGCAATCTGACGTTCAATCGTCGGTCGCGTA
>URGF01000148.1 GCA_900547285.1 uncultured Collinsella sp. | reverse complement strand
GCTCGATCAGCACGCCCGAGACGAGCGTACGGCTTCTGGAGCTCGGGGCTTCCAGACCTGCGACAACCTCGTTGAGCGCACGGACGCCCAGCTCGCGGTGACGGAACTTCACCGACGTCAGAATCGAGTTGGGAATCGTCTTGTAGAGCTCATCGTCGAAGCCGATCACGGACACATCATCGGGCACACTCAGACCCTTGTCACGTAGAGCCATCATCACGCCGTTTGCCATGCAGTCGTTAGCAGCGAGGACCGCCGTGCAATCGGGTTTATCGGCAAGCACAAGGCCCGCGGCATAGCCACTATCCGCATTCCAATCGCCTTGCAGAGGCTCGGGCGGCTCAATGCCACGTGCCTCGAGTGCCGCACGCCAACCTTTCATACGGCACTGGCTCGACAGCGACTCTTTCTTACCAGAGACGAAATACACGTTCTTGTGCCCGCGATTTAAGAAGTGCTCGCACGCCATGCGCGCACCACCCTCTTGATCGTCACTAACGGTAGAGCAGTTAGGATGTTCCATCGGCGTGATAATCACCGTCTTGAGGTCTTTCGGCGCCTCAAAGGTATCAAAGTCATCGACCATCTGACGCAGGTTGAAGATCATGCCGTCGACGGGAAGCTGCGACATCCTACGCGCAGCATCGGCAAGGGTCATCTTCTCCCCCGCCCGCTTTTTGATCATCGTAAGCGCAAAACCACGCTCTTCGGCGGCATCGGCGATACCGTCAATCATGTCCACGGCGCCGCCCGACAAGTGGAACATCACCACGCCGATGCACCCGTAACGGCCCAACTTGAGTGAACGCGCGGCAAAGTTCGCCCGGAACCCAAGCGCCTCCATGGCCGCATGGACCTTATCGCGCGTCGACTCTCGTACGCTATCGGGCTCGTTGATCACACGCGAAACCGTCTTGAGAGAAACACCCGCGGCAATCGCCACATCGTTCATTGAGACATTTTTCTTGTCCATCGTTGCCACTACTTCTCCAGTCGGTTTTGCATCGCTTGTTTTTTGTGTTCTAGCATACACTACCTGCCCGACTGACAAATCAGCCGTTTATCGAACAATATCGACCGTTCACCCGTAAATCCTTGTTGCTCTTCCAAAAATGTCTTACGTTGTCATTAACGAAATGACAACGTTGTCATTTCGTTAATGCCTTCCTCAAGCAGGAAGGTTTCCGGGCAGTCCTGACCATCCATCGACGACCAGTTCCATCCACATGCATCACGCATCAAGCAGCAAAGGAGCTCTATGGACGCCATCGTAAAGATGCTCGAAAAGCATCAACCGTTCTTTGAGAAAATCTCGAGAAACATCTACCTCCAGGCCATTAAGGACGGATTCCTTGGGTGCATGCCCATCGTCCTCACCTCTTCGATCTTTCTGCTGATTGCCACCCTTCCTGGCGTAGTTGGCATCACGTTGCCCCAGCCGCTCCTCGACTGGTGCAACAAGCTGTACAACTTCACCATGGGTGTCATGGGCATCATGGTTGCCGGCACCACTGCCAAGAACTTCACGGCTTCCATGAACCGTCGCATGCCCGCCGGCAAAGTGCTCAACGACGGCTCCACCATGGTGGCCGCCCAGTGCAGTATGCTTTTGCTCGCCGTTACGCAGTTCACCACCAAGCTCGACGGCTCCGAGCTTTCGGTCTTCGACTGCACCAGCATGGGTACGCGCGGTCTGTTCTCGGCCTATATCGCCGCGTTCATTACCGTGTGGGTCTATAAGTTCTGCGTCTCGCGCGATCTGACCATTAAGCTGCCCAAGGAGGTCCCGGGCGCCATCGCTCAGAACTTCCGTGACATCATCCCCTTTGGCGGCGCCGTCATCATCTGCGGCATCATCGATGTCGTCGTGCGCAACCTCATGGGCGTTCCGTTCTCCGAGCTGCTTATCAAACTGCTCTCCCCGCTCTTTACCGCTGCAGAAACCTATCCTGGCCTTATCCTTATCCAGGCAGCCACCGCGTTCTTCTGGTTCATCGGCGTCCACGGCCCCTCGATCGTCCAGCCGGGCATCGACCCCATCCGTCTTGCCAACCAGGCCGAGAACCTGCAGGTTCTGCTGGCCGGTGGTCACCCCGCCCATTCCCTCACCTTCAACATGTCGCTCGTGGGTGAGTTCGGCGGCACCGGCGCCACGTTCATCGTGCCGCTTCTGCTGATTCTCTTTATGAAGTCCAAGCAGCTCAAAGCCGTCGGTAAGGCCTCGATTGTTCCTGTTGCCTTCGCCGTCAACGAACCGCTGCTCTTTGGCGCCCCGATGATCCTTAACCCCTACATGCTCATCCCCTTTGTTGCCGCCGGCTGCGTCAACGTGAGTGTTGCCAAGTTCTTTATCGATAACGTGGGCATGAACGGCTTCTCCTTCGTGGTGCCTTGGGCTACCCCTGCCCCCATCGGCATCTTCATCACCACGAACTTCCAGCTTATCGCTCTGGTATTTGTCGCGATCATCATCTTGCTGGACGCCATCATCTACCTGCCGTTCTTGAAGGCATACGATAAGCTGCTCTGCGACCAGGAGGCCGAGCGCGCCGCCGAGCTGGGTCTTGAGTCCAACGATGCCGCCGCCATCGCCGTCAACGCCTCTGCGCCCGCTGTCGAGCAGACGACCGCTTCCGTCGAGACGACCGCTGCCGCCGCCGACAGCGAGCCTGTCGCCGATCAGCCCGAGCCCGAGCCCGCCGCCGACGCATCCGCTAAGAAGGATGTTGACGGCCTGAAGGTCCTCGTCCTGTGCGCCGGCGCCGGCACCTCTGCCATGCTTGCCAACGCCATCAAGGAAGGTGCCGCGCAGACCGGAGAGAACATCGCTTCCTCCGCAGGCGCCTATGGCCAGCACACCGCCATCATGGATCAGTACGACGTCATCGTGCTCGCCCCGCAGGTTCGTAGCTACTACAACGACATGAAGGCCGACACCGATCGTCTGGGCATTAAGCTGCTCGCTCCCCGCGGTAAGGAATATATCGACCTTACCCGCGACCCCGCTGGCGCCATCAAGTGGCTCCGCGAGAACCTCGACTAGTTCCTCCCTCTGTTGGTGCCCGGATTCCCGGTTCGGGCACCTCTCCCTATTCGTATCCCACAGAAAGGATGACTCATGACCAACCCCATGCAGTTCCCCGACGGCTTTGTGTTTGGCGGCGCCACCGCCGCTTACCAGGTTGAGGGCGAGACCCGTACGCACGGCAAGGGCAAAGTGCCCTGGGACGATTTCCTGGCTGCTCAGGGTCGCTTCTCCCCCGATCCTGCAAGCGACTTCTACAACAAATATCCGGTCGATATCGACCTGTGCCAGCGCTTCGGCATCAACGGTATTCGCGTCTCCATCGCTTGGAGCCGTATCTTCCCCAGTGGCACCGGCGAGATTAACCCCGAGGGCGTCGCCTTCTATCACGAGCTCTTTGCCACCTGCAACAAAGCTGGCGTTATCCCCTATGTCACGCTCGATCACTTCGATACGCCCGAGGCCTTCTACCAGGACGGCGGCGAGGGATTCCTGACGCGCACGACCATCGACGCCTTCGTCGAGTACGCCAAGTTCTGCTTTGCCGAGTTCACCGAGGTCAAGCATTGGTTTACCTTTAACGAGATTCCCGCGACCGCCGAGGGCAGCTTTATCGTCGGCAACTGGCCGCACGGCGAGAAGTATCGCCTGGACAAGGCTTTCCAGCTCATGCACAACATGATGGTGGCCCACGCCAAGGCTGTCGTCGCCTTCCATGAGGGCGGCTTTGAGGGCGAGATCGGCATTGTCCAGAACCTGGAGCCCAAGTATCCCCTCGACCCCAACAATGCCGCCGACTGTGAGGCAGCTCGCATGGCCGACGTCATCAACAACCGCTGGGTGCTCGACGCCACCTTCCGCGGCCACTATGCAGCCGACACCATGGAG
>URGF01000147.1 GCA_900547285.1 uncultured Collinsella sp. | reverse complement strand
AACCCGCGACCCCAACCTTGGCAAGGTTGTGCTCTACCAACTGAGCCATGTCCGCATATGTAAAACAAAACGGGCGCCGGAGCGCCCGGATGTTGCCTGGAGGCGAAGCCCGGATTCGAACCGGGGGTAAAGGCTTTGCAGGCCTCTGCCTTACCACTTGGCCACTTCGCCGAAAAAGGACCGCCTAAACGGTCCGGAAATGCAATGGAGCGGACAACGGGGCTCGAACCCGCGACCCCAACCTTGGCAAGGTTGTGCTCTACCAACTGAGCCATGTCCGCTTGCGGGTTATTAATTTACGCGAGTTGTCCAAAAGACGCAAGTACTTTTTTCAAAAAACTTGTCTGCCGCATGTTCTTAGTAGCTAAACGCGCTAAAGCGATTGGCTAGGCACACGATTCCAGCGCTCCGCTAAACAGCTTCACCATCTGCACGCGCGTGCCGGCGCCGTCCGTACGACGAGCAACCTCCACGTTATCGACGAGCATACGCATAAGCTTGATACCACGGCCGCGCTCCTCTGATGCGACCGGTTCGCTCGTTTCATCGATAGAATAGCCGGCACCTCGATCAAGCACCTCAACCACAACGCGATCGCTATAGGCCTGAACCGTCAGGACGCACCCGATACCGCCCGCATGGTCATAGGCATTACCCAGCGCCTCCCCCGACGCCAATGCGACATCGTAGCGCTCGTCACGGCGCAACGGAAGCGATTCAAGGAGTTCGGCGATACGATGTCGGTAGTATGGAAGATTCTCGATACCCTGACGGACCTCGACGCTCTTACTCCAGCGAGGCAGCTCCCCCACCGGAATGGCGGGAATAGACTCCCGTGCCGGCCCCGCGACATGAAGGATATCGACAAGACGAGCAATCTCCAAAAAGCGAACAACTTCACCTGATGCATTGACGAGCGAAAGCAGGCCTTCTCGCCTCATGAGCTCACGAGCGCGCGTAAGCAGGAATGCCAGGCCCGTCGAATCGATAAAGCTAACAGCCTGACAGTTGATGACGACACGACGCACGCCGCGGCCAATCAAAGCATCCAACCGCCGACGCAGCGCAGGCACCGTGGCGATGTCGATATCGCCTGGTGGCGTCAAAACCGCTATGTCATTCCACTCATTCATACGACCATGGTTCCCCAAAAAAGCCCACTCGATGCATTCGTTTCCCCAACCGTACGGATTCAGCCCGCCCAGCGTCGTCTATGAACGACCCCGTAAAAACTCAAGGGACACCAATGCAATGTCATCGTCCAGCGCCGATTCGGTAAATCGGTCAAGCTCGCCCAAGACCTTGCCGCAAATGCCCGACACGCCCTCACCCGAGACAGAGAGCAGAAGGTCGCGAAGGCGCTGCTCGCCAAAGAAAGCACCCGAGCGGTCACGCGCTTCGATTGTTCCGTCGGTGTACATAAATAGCATGTCACCAGGAGCGAACGTAAACACGCCTGTCTCGTATACCATGCTCTCAAAGGCACCGATTACCCCCGATTGGCATCCAAGCAGCTCGACCTCCCCCCCACGGGCCTCGCCGCCACCCAGCGGCATCGACTCTGGCCTGATGACCATGGTCGGAGGATGGCCCGCCGAACAATACGTTGCGCGTCCGGCTTTAAGGTCAATCTTGGCGATAAAGGCCGTCACGAACGTCTCGACCCTCGAAAAGCCCATGAGCATGCTGTTAAGGGAGCGTGCCATGCGGGCCGGTCCAGCGCCCTCCCAGGCATATGCCGTCAGGGCCGTCTTGACGAGCGCGGACATCGATGCAGCCTCAATGCCTTTGCCAGACACATCGCCCAGAATCATGACGGCGCAATCGTCGGGAAGACGGATGAGCGTATAGAAATCGCCGCCGACCAACGCCGAGTTCGTGGCCGACAGGTACACCGAATCGGCGGCGATTCCCGGAACATCCCCCAGTGAATTTCTCATGCCAATCTGGAGGGTCTGAGCGATATGGCGCTCCTCACGCTTTTGAGATTCGCCTTCATAGATCAGTTCAAAGTCATGAGCCAAGTGCACCAAGTAATCATATTCAAGGTCATCAATCGGCTCTTGGCTACCATCACGAAGCAGCAGCGCGCGCGTCGTCGGGCCCTTCGCAACAGAAGCAGGAACGATCGCGTCGTTACTGTGCTTGTCATCGCCCTCAGAGCGCGGGCGCCCCGCATCGATGCCGGCGTCGACGTAGAGACCCTGGCAAGGCAGGCCATGCGCTCTAAGCCAGCCTCCCATAGGCATCGATTCGTCAACGCGAGTTATACGGACGTGTTTAAGGTCCTCGGCACTCGTGCCGCCCAAAACAGATGCCTCAAAGCCATCAGGGGCAGCCCCCAAACGTGCCGCTGGCGCCGTCGTGGAAAAGAAAAGCTTCTCGGGATCGTCCGGCAAAGCAACGCGACTGCCGCCTTCAAAATCTATGACGTAGGAATCCAGACTGGCGTCATACTCAATAGGGCAAAAATGGCAGTTGAGCATATTGCAGATCTCGGACGATACCGCCTGGGTAGCCGCGGCGGAATCGTCTAGAAAGGTAAACAACTCATCCCGCAAGACATTGAGCGAGCGGCCAAGCTCGGCCGTGCGACGGGAGCGAAGGCTCGATGCCATGCCGACCAGCTGGATAGACAGGTAATCGCAAATGACCTCGAGCACATTAACGTCATAGGCGAGCGGTGCCTGGGGGCGTTTCCAACCAACTTCCAGCACGCCAAGGATCTGCGTACCGTAAAAAACGGGAAGACAGATTTCACTGCGGTACGGAGGCATATCCTGCATGCGCAACAGGTGCTTAGAACGATTATCCAGGTCCATGAACATACCGGAGGCGGCCTTATCGCCCTCAAGGTCCTGTTGAATCGACAAGCGACAAGCACGCGACTCGCGAAGAACATACGTCGGAATGCCAGCGCCATACGGCAAAAACTCGGGCAGGTAGCTGTCGAGCAGCTCCTTGGAAACACCGCGAAGCTTAAAGCCGCCGCTCTCAGAAAAATAGATAGCGGCACCCGAAGCATCGAGCGTTCCTACAAGCTGGTTCAAAACGGTATCAAGCAGGCTGGATAACTCATCGGAGCCCACAGTGCTCATAATGACCGAGAGCGTGCCAGAGAGACGCTTGTTCGCCACTCTAAGCTCCGATAACGCACGCTTGAGTTGCCGGTCGTGAGAATACTGTTCCTCGATACTGTGAAGCGCCACCAGGACACGTGGTGCGCGGCGCCCAAAGATGCGTGGAGGCGTTACGGAGCCCGCACGAACCAAGACGGGAATAAAAGAGCCGTCACTCAGTTTGAGCATCAGTTCGTTCTCGGAGCCATCAGTTTCAAATGGCAGACGATGTTCCGTCGCACGTTCAAAAGAGGACGAGTACAGGACGTCTTTAACATCTCCACCGATGACGTCAGCGCGTTCCTCGCACATCAAACCAAGTAAGCGATTATTCACATGCAGAATGGTTCCGTCGAGCTCGCAGATGATGACAGCATCGCTCGTGATCTCGACTAGTTGGGCAACGTCTGCCCACTCGTTGCGTTCAAGCGTTTCCATCGTGGACCCCACCGTCTATCGGTAACAAAAAAGCCTCCGAAGAGGCTTCTCAAATGCGATGGTGTCGGAGGCGGGACTTGAACCCGCATGACCAAAAAGCGGTCACTAGCACCTCAAGCTAGCGCGTCTGCCAATTCCGCCACTCCGACATGCTATGTTGTTGATTCGCGCTTCGTTTTGTTGGACCCGCGCGTTCAACGAGGAAGATAATAACCTATGATTCGAGAACTGTGCAAGCACTTTTTTCAAAAAAGTTTACGAATTTGTAAATGCGCAGGTAGATCCGTATGCCCGGCCCCGAATCGGTGTTGCCTCCCGGCGCGTCCTCGGGCATGGGCGATATTTTGCTACGCACTTC
>URGF01000146.1 GCA_900547285.1 uncultured Collinsella sp. | reverse complement strand
CGAGCCGCTGTCGGCCCTGTCCCGCATGGCCAATGGCGAGCACAAGACGCTCTCTATCCACGAGGGCGATACCGTCATCCTCTCGGCAACTCCCGTTCCCGGCAACGAGAAAGCCGTTCAGCAGGTCGTCAACAGCTTGGCCAAGCTCGGCTGCGACGTGTGGGATAAGAACCGTGCTCTTGTCCACGTCTCGGGCCACGGCAGCCAGGAGGAGCTTAAGCTCCTGATGGCCATGGCCAAGCCCACGTACTTTATGCCGGTTCACGGTGAGGCCGTGCATCTGCGCGCCCATGCCCAGCTGGCCCGCAAGATGGGCATCAAGGATGATCACATCTTTATCCTCGATAACGGCGACACGCTCGAGATGCGCGGTGGTATCGTCAAGCGTGGTACGCCCGTCGAGTCCGGCGTCGTCTACGTCGACGGCCTGCGTATCGGCGATACCGACCCCATCGTCCTGCGCGATCGCCAGAAGCTCGCCAATGACGGTATGGTCACGGCCGTCGCCATCGTCTCGCTCAAGCACAAGAAGATTGAGGCCATCGAGTTCTCGGGCCGCGGCGTCTCGTTTGCCATCGACGACCAGTTCTCCGAGGATGCCTCCGCGTCTATTATGAAGACGATTGAGAAGGGCAAGTTCAGCTTTACGAGCAGCGGTTCCGATGCCATTCGCAAGGCCGTGCGCGACTCGCTCTCTAACTTTATCTGGAGTCGTACGCGCACTCGTCCGATGATCATCCCGGTCGTCATGGAGGTTTAGTTTGGCGCGCGGATCTGCACAAAACGCCAAAGGCAATAAAGCCAACAACCAACCGGCATCTGCTAAGGGTGCCGGTTCCCATCTTCGTGCCAATAAGGGCCACGAGACCGACTTCGACGATTTTGAGCCCCTGGTCGAGCCCTCGGCCAACCGCGATATCGCCGGCGTGGTCATCGCCGTTTTGGCGATTGCGTCCTTCATTGCCGTGATTTCGCCGGCGACTGCACCCGTTACGGCTGCGGTTGCCGGTTTCTACCACCTGGGCTTTGGTCTGGGCGCCTACGTGCTGCCGATCGTTATTTTGCTGTTTGCCGCCACGCTCTTTTTAGGCGAGGACTCGCCGCTCAACGTGCGCTCTGTTGCGGGCGGAGCCGTGGTCTTTATCGCCGTCGTCTCCATTCTTTCGCTGATGGTGCCGGGTACGAGTGTCTCGTGTGACCTTATGTTCACGCCGCAAAATTTGTCCGCCTCGGGTGGCTACATCGGTGCGTTTATTGCGAGTGCGCTGCAGAATGCCCTGGGTAAGCCTATCGCGATGGTAGTCCTGTTGGGCCTTGTCGTCGTGGGCTTGGTCATCATCGGCTTTTCGGTGGGTGGCGTGCTGCGCTCTGCTCGCGACCGTGCGGCCGATTTTGCCGAGCGCCGTCGTGCCGATGTCAACGCCAGCCCGTGGGGTGACGACGAAGCCCTGTCGGTGCCCGGCGTTGCCCGTCCGCACCTGAGCATTCTTCGTCAAAAGGGCTCCGATGCTGCCGTGACCACGGTCATGGGCAACGATGTGGACCCGGTTTTGGACGATGACGACGAGGACGAGAATCCGTTTGTCGACGTGTCCGAGTCGGTTGAGGTTGAGCGCGCTAAGACGACGCTGCTGCCGCGCCGCCATGCCAAGAAGGGCAAGGCTGCGCCTAAGCTCAATACAAGCGAGCCCGACCCGTCTTGGTCCGATAGCGAGATTGAGCTCACCGAGGGCGATGACGAGGACGACGAGGCTCCGATTGAGACCGCAAAGACAACTTTGCTGCCGCGTCGCCATGCAAAGCGCGACCAGGTAACCGGCCAGCTTTCGATGGAAGACGACCCCGATAAGATCGACGAGTTCGAGCCGCCGTTTGCCGTGAATCCTGTCTCGGCAGCACCTCAGATTCCCGACTTCTTGAAGCATCCCAAGGTTGCCGATGCGCCTGCCTCGAGTGCCGTCGAATCGGCTGCGGCTAGCGATGGGGGAGCGGACGGTGGCGCCGCAGATAACGAGGGCGAAGAAGAGGACGGCCTCAAGCTTCCGCCGCTCGAAATCCTGCATGCCAACCCGCAGTCGGCTTCCGCCGCGTCTTCGGACAAGGAGTTGGAGCAGACCGCTGAGTCACTGCAATCCACCTTGCTTGAGTTTGGCCGCAGTGCCCGCGTGGTCGGCTGGATCGCCGGCCCCACGGTGACGACCTTTAAGCTGCAACCTGGTGAGGGCGAGCGCGTGAGCAAGATTTCGAGCCTCGAGGACGATATCGCGCTTTCGCTCGCTGCCCAGTCGGTACGTATCTTTGCCCCGATCCCCGGCACCTCGCTCGTGGGCATCGAGATTCCCAACCGCAAGCGCCAGAACGTCAACCTGGGCGACGTGCTGCCCTATGTGAAGGGCGGTCCGCTCGAGCTCGCCATCGGCCGCGATGCCGAGGGCACGCCGGTTGTCGCCGACCTTGCCAAGATGCCCCACCTGTTGATTGCCGGTACGACCGGTTCTGGTAAGTCGGTGATGATCAACTCCATCATCACGACTCTGCTCATGCGTACTCTTCCCGAGGACGTTCGCCTGATCATGGTCGACCCCAAGCGCGTCGAGCTTGCGGGCTATAACGGACTGCCGCATCTCTATGTGCCCGTGGTGACCGAGCCCAAGCAGGCCGCGAGCGCTCTGCAATGGGCCGTGTCCGAGATGGAGCGTCGCCTGAAGGTCTTCGAGCGTCTCAACGTGCGTAAGATCTCGACCTACAACGAAAAGCAGGCCGCCGGCGAGTTTGAGCATTACGACAATCCGCCGCAAAAGATGCCCTACCTGGTCATCATCATTGACGAGCTCTCGGACCTGATGATGGTCGCCGGTAAGGATGTCGAGGCCTCGATCGTGCGTATTGCACAGCTGGGCCGTGCCGCCGGTATTCATCTTATCGTGGCCACGCAGCGTCCCAGCTCAAACGTGGTGACGGGCCTCATCAAGGCCAACATCACCAATCGCATCGCCTTTAACGTCGCCACGGGCATCGACTCGCGCGTCATCATCGACCAGATGGGTGCCGAAAAGCTTACCGGTTTGGGCGACATGCTGTTCTCCAAGGTCGACTGGGGCAAGCCTCGCCGTATCCAGGGCTGCTTTGTCTCGGACGATGAAATCAATGAGATTGTCGAGTTCGTCAAGTCGCAGAGCGAGCCCGACTACCACGAGGAGATTCTGTCTGCCGTGGCGCCCGCTTCCATGTCCATGGCGGGTGGCGGCGGCATTGTCCGCACCGGAGTAGCCGAGCCGCAAGACGATGATCCGCTCATTTGGGAAGCCGCCCATATTGTGGTGGAATCGCAGCTTGGCTCCACATCTGGCCTGCAACGTCGTCTGAAGGTTGGCTACGCGCGTGCCGGGCGTATTATGGACATGCTGGAAGAAAAGGGTGTCGTCGGCCCGCCCGACGGTTCCAAGCCGCGCGAGGTCCTGTTGGACGAGGAGGGGCTTGCCGCGCTGGAGTCTGTCGACGCCGAGATGGCACGTGAAGATCGTGAGTTTGGAGGATTCTGATGGCTGCACGCTTTGGTGACATGCTGCTCGAGCAGCGTCGCCGAATGGGCCTTTCCATTCAGCAGGTCGCCAACACCATCAAAATCAGGCCGCAGATCATCGAGTTTTTCGAGACCGGTAACTTTGCTTCGATGCCGCCGCGCGGCTATGCGCAGGGCATGATTTCGAGCTATGCTCGCTTTTTGGGCCTCAATCCGCGCGAGGTCGTCAATGCCTACTTTGACGACCTGATGGCATACGAACGCGAGACGTCGCAGCAGGGCGGTCGTTTTCAGGACGCCGCCGGCTACGTCAATTCGCGTTCCTCGGTCGACAACGGGCGCTTCCTGATGGTTCAGGGCGGTCGTTCGCCCCGCTATGGACAGCGACCTCAGCAGG
>URGF01000145.1 GCA_900547285.1 uncultured Collinsella sp. | reverse complement strand
GAGCGAACAAGTTGGCATGAAAAAGGCAAGGCATAGACCTTCTGGTCATGCCTTGCCCTTTGAATGACAAATTGTCGCTCCGGACGTCGCGCAGCGTCGGCCGTTCGGTAGAACGGCGGAACCTAGAGATCTCCGCCGGCGCCCAGTAGCTTGCGCATGACTTGCTCGGGGTTAACCGAGCCATCGCGCGGGGCCAGGGCGGTGATCTTCTTCTGCATCTTATACTCGTGCAGCTCGTCCTCGAGCTGGCGCACGCGAGCGCGGAGCTTCTCGTTCTCGCGCTCGCGCTCCTCGGAACGCTCCTTCATATCGAGGATGCGCACCACGCCGGCAAGGTTGATGCCCTCGTCGGTCAGTTGGTTGATGAGTTCCAGACGCTCGATATCGGCACGCGAATACAGGCGCGTGTTACCGCCCGAGCGCTGAGGATTCACCAGGCCCTTGGACTCGTAGACGCGCAGAGTCTGCGGGTGCATGCCGGTCAGCTCGGCCGCCACGCTGATCATGTACAGCGGTTTGTTCCTATTGTCCTCGGCCATGCTACCTGACCCCTTTCCGTCTCGTTATCGTCCATCATAAGCCCGCGGGCGTGGGCGTGCGCCGCGACCGCCCTAGTACGTCGCCTTGTAACGATTGACCTTCTCGCGATAGTCGCGCGTGTCGGCCTCGCGCAGCTTGGTCATGGCATCGCGCTCATCGTTGGACAGGTTCGTGGGAACCTGCACCTTGATCTCGACGAGCAGCGCGCCCGTGCGGCCACGGTGCTTAACATCGGGCGCGCCCATCTCCTTAAAGCGGAACTTCTTGCCCGTCTGGGTACCCGCGGGCACTTTCAAACGGACCGTCGCACCGCCGGGCGTGGGCACGTCCACCGTGCAGCCGAGCGCCGCCTCGTAGACCGAGACCGGTACCTCCATGGTCACGTCGGCGCCTTTGCGCTTAAACAGCGGATGCTCCTCCACATGCGTGGTCACGACCAGGTCGCCGCGCTCGCCGCCGGCAACGCCATACTCGCCGCGACGTTTGTAACGCAGCTTGCCGCCGTCGACCGCGCCTGCAGGCACCGAGACCGTAATGGTCTGCTGCTCGCCTGTCGAGGGAATGCGGTAGGTGACCTTGTGCGTCACACCGCGAAACGCGTCCTCGGCCGTCACATCGACGGTCAGCGACAGGTCGCCGCCCTTGCGAGCGCGGCTGCGGCCAGCGCCGGCACCGGCAGCGCCCGCAGCCCCGGCAAAGCCCGAGCCCCAATCGCTGCCCCAGGCGCCGTTGCCGCTAAAGATGCTGTCGAAGATGTCGCCCCAGCCGCTGGCACCAGCGCCGGCACCGTAGCCGCCGCCATACGCGCCGCCCGCGCCCGGCATGCCGCCAAACATGAGCATCTGGTCGTACTCTTTGCGCTTCTTCTCGTCCGAAAGCGTCTCGTAGGCCTCGCTGATCTCCTTGAACTTGGCCTCATCGCCGCCGGCATCGGGGTGATATTTTTGCGCGAGCTTGCGAAACGCGCTCTTGATCTCTTTGTCGGAGGCGCTCTTGGATACGCCCAGGATGTCATAGAAGGTTTTGCCTGCAGCCATCGTAGCTCCTCTCCTGTTACGTCCGCCGCCCATGCAGACGACGGCCCATGCTTTCATATGGCACTAGGCCAGAAAGGGCCCCGGGTGTTGCCCCGGGGCCCTTCTCAATTACTCCTCGGTGCTCTCGGCCGTATCGGCCGTAGCATCCTCGGGCGCCGCTTCGGGCTCCGGTGCGGGGCGCTTCTCGCCACCGTAGGTCACCGTCACCATCGCGGAACGCAGGATGCGATCCGCCATGCGGTAGCCCTTCTGGTACACATCGTTGACGGTCTCGTCGTACTGCGATGCGTCCTCGACGCGACCCACAGCCTGGTGCTCGAGCGGATCGAACGCCTCGCCCTTGGGGTCGATGGGCTCAACGCCCTCATGCGCAAACACGTCGAGCAGCTTGGCATGCACCGCGTCGACGCCGTCGACGAACTGCTTAAAGTCGTCGGCAAGCTCCTGACTGCGGGCGTGGTCGATCGCACGCTCGATATCGTCGACCACCGGCAGCAGCGCAGTGACGAGCTTCTCGGTCGCGCGCTCGCGCTCGGCGATGCGCTCGTTGGCGGTGCGGCGACGGAAGTTCTCCCAGTCGGCCTGCAGACGGGCGGTGCGCTCGGTAGCGTCCTTCGCCTTGTCCTCGGCGGCCTTCTGAGCCTCTGCCGCAGCATCGAGCTCATTGCGCACATCGGCAAGCTCCTTTTGGGCCTGCTCGAACTTGAGCTTAAAGTCGTTGTCGGCGGCTTCTTCACCGGCGCGGATAGCGGCTTCCACCATCTCGTCCTCGGTCATCGTCGCCTCCTTGTTAGAATCCTCTACCTGGTTCTCGGCAGCCTCGGCGGCCGGGGCCTCGTTGGCCTCGGTATCGTCAACGGCCTCTACGGGAATCTTCACGTCCTTCTCCTCAGAGTCAACGGGGGCGGCGCCAGCGGCGGCCGCCTCCGTGCGAGCTTTACGGGCGGACATGATTATTTGTCCTCGTCGTCCACAACCTCGTAGTCGGCGTCGACAACGTCATCGTCGGCAGGCTGGGCGCCAGCGGCACCGTCGGTCTGCTGCTGAGCGTCGGCGTAGACAACCTGGGCCAGCTCGTAGGCCACGGACTGCAGGGACTCGCCGGCGGCCTTGATAGCCTCGACGTCAGAGCCCTCGAGCGCCTTCTTGGCGTCGGCGATAGCGGCCTCGGCCTTGGACTTCACGTCGGCGGAAACCTTGTCGCCCAGCTCGTTGAGGGTCTGCTCGGTGGAGTAGCACAGGCTATCGGTCTGGTTGCGGACCTCGACCTCTTCCTTCTGCTTCTTGTCCTCCTCGGCATGAGCCTCGGCGTCCTTGACCATACGATCGACTTCGTCGTCGGACAGAGCGGTGGAGCCGGAAATGGTGATCTGCTGCTCCTTGCCGGTGCCCTTGTCCTTAGCGGAGACCTTGACGATGCCGTTGGCGTCGATGTCGAAGGTGACCTCGATCTGCGGCACGCCGCGGCGGGCAGCCGGGATGCCGGTCAGCTGGAACTTACCGAGCGACTTGTTATCGCGGGCAAGCTCGCGCTCGCCCTGGAGCACGTTGATCTCGACGCTGGTCTGGTTGTCGGCAGCGGTGGAGTAGACCTCGGTCTTGGAGGTCGGGATCGTGGTGTTGCGGTCGATCATCTTGGTCATGATGCCGCCCATGGTCTCGACGCCCAGCGACAGCGGGGTAACGTCGAGCAGCAGGATGCCCTCGACGTCGCCGGTGAGCACGCCGCCCTGGACGGCAGCGCCGTCGGCAACGACCTCGTCGGGGTTCACGGACATGTTGGGCTGCTTGCCGGTCATGGTCTTGACCAGATCCTGGACGGCGGGCATACGGGTGGAGCCGCCGACGAGGATGACCTCGGTCAGATCGGAGAGCTTGAGCTTAGCGTCGCGCAGGGCGTTGGTGACAGGCTGCTTGCAGCGCTCGAGCAGGTCGCGGGTGATCTTCTCGAACTCGGCGCGGGTCAGCGTGTAGTTGAGGTGCAGCGGGCCGGACTGGTTCATGGTGATGAACGGCAGGTTGATGGTGGACTGCTGGGCTGCGGAGAGCTCCTTCTTGGCGTTCTCGGCGGCCTCCTTCAGACGCTGCAGGGCCATGGGGTCCTGACGCAGGTCGACACCGTTCTCCTGCTGGAACTTATCGGCCATCCAGTCGATGACGCGCTGATCCCAGTCGTCGCCGCCCAGGTGGTTGTCGCCCGAGGTGGACAGAACCTCAAACACGCCGTCGGCGAGGTCGAGGATGGAGACGTCGAAGGTACCGCCGCCCAGGTCGAAGACCAGGATGCGCTGGTCGGTGCCCTGCTTGTCCAGGCCATAGGCAAGAGCAGCAGCAGTCGGCTCGTTGACGATACGCTTGACGTTGAGGCCGGCGATCTTACCGGCGTCCTTGGTGGCCTGACGCTGGGCGTCGTTGAAGTAGGCCGGGACGGTGATGACGGC
>URGF01000144.1 GCA_900547285.1 uncultured Collinsella sp. | reverse complement strand
CGTTTTTGGCCTGTTTGCGGGCTCAAAGTGGGAGATTATCCACTCTCGTCTTTTGTCGGTACTTGGGGCGTTCCTTATGTGCCGACACTTGGGGACACTCCTTGTCAAGGTTTTGCTCCATCGTGCGGGTTGCTATTTAACGTGCGACAATGCCGTGTGGAAATGGAAGTGCTTTCCGGGAGGCTAAATATGCTGTATGAGTTTTGTGCCGAGAACTTTGAGCGGGTGCCGGCGGCCATCAAGGCCGGGGCGGGGCGCATTGAGCTGTGCGACAACCTTGCCGTTGGCGGTACCACGCCTTCCGCCGGCGTTATCAGCGCTACGGTCAATTACGCTCACGAGCGCGATGCGCGCGTGATGTGCATGATTCGTCCGCGCGGCGGCGACTTTTGCTACAACCAAGACGAGCTGCGCATGATGGAGATGGACCTGGGACTTGCGGTGAGTGCCGGCGTCGATGGTCTGGTCTTTGGCTGCTGCAAGCCTTGTGCTGGCGGATGGGCACTCGACGAGCTCACACTCGGCGCTCTTGTAATGGCTGCGGGATGTGCAGTCGAGGAGTGCAAGCGCGAGCCTGTCGACATTACCTTCCATATGGCATTTGACCAGCTTGCGACCGAGGCTCAGCTCGATGCCATCGACACGCTTGTCGAGTGCGGCGTTGCGCGCATCCTGACGCACGGTGGTGCGGCCGGCACGCCGATTGAGGACAACCTGGAGCACCTGTCGCGTCTTGTCGAGTATGCGGCCGGCCGTGTGACCATCCTTCCCGGCGGCGGCATTACCACGGCCAACCGAGACGCCGTAGCGGCAGCGCTTGGCGTCTTCGAGCTGCATGGCACCAAGATCGTGCCGTTAGAGGCGTAGTCCACATAGCTCGCGCGTTCATCCTAAGATGCTGGGGCGACAAGGCGGTGCGCGAACAACGCGGTCAAGCTAGCGTGCCATCGTGTCGCGGCCGGCCTTGACCCGCTTGCGCTGTTTGGCGCGCTCCTCACCGGTTAGGCGCTCAAAGAGATGCCCGATAATCGAGGCCAGCACTTGCTGAAACAGCGTTCCGCACATGACGGGGAACACGACCTCGCCGGGAAAATACTGTGTGGCGATGACGGCGCCCGAAGAGATATTGCGCATACCGCAGGTAAAGCACATGGTGGTCGTCTCGCTATACGGCAGGTGCAGGGCCCGGGCGATCAGGACGCCGATGATAAAGCCGCTGATGGCGAACACCAGGATAAAGAGGGCGACTTCCAAGCGCTCAACATTCATGTGCAGCACGTACTCGCTCATGGCGGTGGAGTTGGACGCGATGACACTCATCATCATGAACTTGCAGGCGGGCGAGAGCGCGGGGGAAAGTTTCTCGTGGCCCCAGCCGCGCGTGAGCTCGTTCATGACGATACCGAGCACGGCGGGTATGGCGATCATAAAGGCCATATTCTGCATCATGCTCGGCACGTCGATCGAGACGGTGGCGCCCAGCAGGAGCTTGAGCGTAAGAGGAATCGTCACAGGTGAGATGACCGAGGACGTCAGAATGATGGTGAGCGCGAGCGGGCCGTTGCCGCCGAACATGCTGATCCACATAAAGGCTGTGACTGCCACGGGTACGCTGTACTCGAGCACGATGCCGCAGACAAGGTTGGGATTGGAGCCAAAGAATAACGACCCCATGGCATAGGCTGCGATAGGGATAAGCACCGCCGAGACGAGCAATGCCAAGACCAGGTGCAGAGGACGATGGAACACCTCAGCCACCTGGTGAAAGGTGTTGCTCAGCGCGCCCTGAAACGTCATAAAGGCAAACAAGGCGGGAACGATGGGCTTGAGAACGCCGATCTGCTGGGGAAAGAGCACGCCGAGCGCCACGCAAATCGGAACGATGATCTGCATGTGCCCCGCGAGAAATTTGCCCAGTCCAATCCATTGCTTCATATGCGCTTGTGACTCCCTTTGCTCGTGAATCCGTTTGAATGGATATGCTAGACGCTCGCGTGCGTCCGTGCGTCAGAAACGCTCGAATATTTCGAGGCTATTACCGGCATCGTTTACCGAAACCGCCGCGTGCCGAGGCGATTTGCGTCCGCGCTGCACGGTATAATAAATTCGTTCAACAGATCTGCCTGCCGAAGCGGGCATACACAGAGGACTCATCGCTATGAACCGTGAGAGGTATCGCGGCGACCTGCCCCTATCGGGGGTGGGCGCCTATGTCATCGCTTAAGACGACGCATCGCTGGGCGGTTGCTCAGCAAAACCCCGAGCTCGAAAAGGAGCTTTCGGCTGGCCTGGGGATCCCCGGGCTGGTGGCGCGCATTATGGTTGCGCACGGTATTACATCCATCGAGGAAGGCCAGCTGTTTTTGACGCCTTCACTCGATCGCGACTGGGCCGACCCGCTCGTTATTCCGGGCATGGCGGTCGTTGCCGACCGCGTTGAGCGCGCTATTCGCAGCCATGAGCGCATCGCCGTCTTTGGCGATTTTGACGTTGACGGTATTACGTCGACCTGCCTGTTGACCGAGGCGCTGCGCACGTTTGGCGCCGATGTCACGCCGTTTATTCCTCATCGTTTTGACGAGGGCTACGGCCTGTCGCGTGCGGCGCTCGACCGCGTTAACGAGCTCGCCCAACCCAACCTGATCGTGACCGTCGATAACGGTATTGCCGCCAAGGAAGAGGTCTCCTATCTGGAGAGCCTGGGGATCGATTTGGTGGTCACGGACCATCACGAGCCCTCCGATCAAGTGCCGCAGGGCGTGCCTCTGACCGACCCAAAGCTCGAGGATGAGGGCCCCTCGCGTGAACTTGCCGGTGCCGGTGTGGCGCTCAAGTTGGTGCAGGTCCTGGGTGAGCATCTGGGCAAGCCGTCGTATTGGCGTTCGCTAATCGAGGTCGCGGCGCTGGGCACCGTGTCCGACATGATGCCGCTCACGCCCGAGAACCGCGCGCTGGTCGCCGAGGGCATCCAGCAGATGCGCGTGACGGCCCGTTCCGGCTATATCGCGCTGGCCGCGCTCGCCAAGGCCGACCTCTCTAGCATTACGGCCGATGGCCTGTCATTTTCGCTCATTCCCCGCTTGAACGCCGCTGGCCGCATGGCCGATCCAAAATTAGCACTTGATTTGCTGCTTGCCCGCGATCCTATCGAGGCAAGCGCACTGGCGGCTGAGCTCGAGGAAATCAACCGCCAGCGCCGCGAGATCGAGGCAGAGCTCACGCGCGATGCCATGGCAAAGGTCGAGGAGACCTATGATGGCGGACGCGCAATCGTCGTGGGCGGCGAAGGCTGGCACGAGGGCGTCAAGGGCATCGTGGCAAGCCGTCTGACCAACCGCTATCACGTGCCGGCGCTGCTGTTCTCGATCGAGGGCGGTATCGCTCGCGGTTCGGGTCGCTCGGTGGGCAAGGTCAACCTGTTCGAAGCCGTCGAGCGCTGTTCCGACCTGTTGATTCGTCGCGGCGGGCATGCGGGTGCGGTGGGCGTGACCATCGAGGCGTCCAAGCTCGACGAGTTCCGTCGTCGCCTTTCCGCCGTGCTGTCCGAGCTTCCCGCCGAGGACTTTGAGGACACCGACGAGGTTGCCGCCACCGTCGACCTCTCCGAGCTGAATATTGAGACCATCGAGCAGATCTCCCGTCTTGAGCCGTTTGGCCAGGGCAACAAGGTGCCGCTGTTGGCGGCCGAGGGCGTGACAATGTGCGATCGCGCCGTGGTGGGCAAAACCGGCGAGCACATGCGCTTCGTGGCGACCGATGGCGCCGCGAGTGTGCCGGCCATTATGTTCCGCGTGCCGCAGATCGATAAGCTCATCAATTGCGATAGCGCCGTCGACTTGGTGTTCGAGGCTGTGGCTGAGCATTGGCAAGGTCGCGTAAAGCCCAAGCTCATGATCAAGGATGTCTTGGTCCGCGATATCACGGCGCCGAGCATTGACGACCCGGCATGTGAGCTTCGCCGCGGCGTAGAGCCTGCGGACGCCGGTCTTCGTCTGGAGTCCCGCAAGCGCCAAACGCTCGCCCAGCTTTCCTATACCGAGCTCACACGCTCGCTCATTCACAGCTTTATCGGCTC
>URGF01000143.1 GCA_900547285.1 uncultured Collinsella sp. | reverse complement strand
TAAGCACCAAGTCGCTGCCGCGTTTATCGGCCTCGTCGAGCACGTCATAGCAAACACTTGCCGGGTCGGAGCCGCGATCGCGCTTGATGACGGGAACGCCGGCGCGCTGGCCCCACACATCGAGCTGCTCGATGGCGGCGGCGCGGAAGGTATCGGCCGAACCGATCACGACATTCTTGCCGCGGGCAGCCATGGCGCTCGCGATCTTGCCGACCGTCGTGGTCTTGCCGGCACCGTTAATGCCTACAAACAGCACGCAGCTCGGCGTGTCGGAGAAAGGATCGCGCTCGATGGGCACAAAATGCTGCTCGAGCTGCTCGGCCAGGGCGCGACGGAGCTGCGGAGCGGTCTTAAGGTTCTTCTTGGCGGCCGTCTCGCGCAGGTCATCGGAGACCTGAATAGCGACCTCGGCACCCATGTCACCCATGACGAGGGTGTCCTCAAGGTCCTCCCAAAAACCCTCGTCGACCTCGCCGCCAAAGTAGAAGACCTCGTTGAGAGCCTCGCGGCTGCGCTCAAGTCCGCGCGAGAGAGCTTCAAAGAATCCCATTATGCATTCACGACCTTTCCGGTTTCGCGATCGAGTTTTTGCGAGACGACGCGACTGACGCCGTCGGCTTGCATCGAGACACCGTAGAGAACGTCAGCATCCTCCATAGTACGGCGCTGATGCGAGATTACCAAGAGCTGCGTATCGGAACGCAGCACATCGAGGGCGCCGATGAGCTTGGACAGGTTGGCGTCGTCGAGCGCCGCCTCGACCTCGTCCAGCACATAGAACGGCACCGTGCGCGTGCGATACACGGCAAAGAGCAGGGCGAGCGCCGTCAGACTCTTCTCGCCGCCCGACATGAGCATCATCTTGGTGATGCGCTTGCCGCGCGGCTGCGCCACGACCTCGATGCCCGTCTCGGCCGGATGCTCGGGATCGGTCATCTCCAGATGAGCCTGGCCGCCCGGGAAGAGCATAGCGAAGATCTCGCGGAAGTTCGCGTCGACCTTCTCAAACGTCACCAGGAAGGCCTTCCGCATCTTGCGATCAATGGCCACCGTGATCTTGGTGAGCGCCTTGCGCGCGCTCTCCAGATCGGCCAGCTGCTCCTCGATGTAGTCAGCGCGGCGCTTGAGCTGATCGTACTCCTCCATAGCAACTTGGTTCACGGGACCAAGGTTGTTGATCTGGCGCACAAGCTGGTTGAGCTCGCGCTCGGCGGCATCGCGGTCCGTGGGCGCAGGAAGCATAAGCGCTTCCTCGAGTACCGTGTTGCCATCGGCGGTAATGGCCTTAATGGCGGCCTCTACCTGCACCTCGAGCTTGCCACGCGCGACCTTAAACTCGTTTTGCGTGGCGGTGGCGGTATCGACCTTCTCCTTAGCGCGGGCAACCTCTGCCTTGGCATCCTCGATGGTCTTCTTGAGCGAAGCGGAGTCCGCCTCCTCCAGAGAGGCCTGGTCACGCAGACGCGCTGCCCAATCCGACGCGCGCTCCAGCAGGGCCGAATAGCGCTCGTGCATGGGATCGACGCGCAGGCGCAGCAGCTCGAGTGAGCGCGAGGCCTGGCGTGTTCCGCGGATACGGCGGTCGATGCCCTCCAGGCGATGCTCCAGATCGGGTACTCGGCCCTTCAGAGAACGAAGGCGCTCGCTCGTCTGGGCCAGGCGGACCTTGGCATCGGCGAGCTTGCCGGCGGCCTCGGAATCGTCACGGCGAACGCGGTCGAGTTCGTCGTTGGCTTCGGCAATCTGAAGGCCCAGGTCGCCTGCCTGCGCGCGGGCCTCGTCGCGCGAACGGGTGAGTTCGTCAACGCGCGGGCGTGCAGCACGAACGGCCTCGGCGGCCTGCTCGCGGCGCTTGGAGATGCGCACGCGCTCGACCTCGGCGTTGTTGGCGCTTTGCTCCAGGCGGCCAATCTCGGAGAGCAGCGAGCGGCGCTCGCCCTCAAGACGGGCGATCTCGCCGGCGGCATCGCCCTCGGCGGCACGCGCCTCCTCAACGGCCGCATTGGCCTCGACGACCTGATCCGACACATGCTCAAACACAGCAGCCAGATCGGGTTCCAGGCCCTCGAGCTCACGGATGCGGCGCTTGCGCTCCAAGGCACCCGAAGCCTCGCCGGCATCGAGCCCCACGCGCACCAGACCACCACAGCTCACGCGGGCGCCATCGGGAGTCACGTAGGTCACACCGTCAACAACAGGGGCAGCCAACGCGGCAGCCAAGTCATCGACCACGTAATAGCCGCCGAGAAGGGCCTCGACAACCGGGCCATAGCCGGCGCGTACGGACAGGCGATCGACCAGGCGGGAACCGGCAGCGCCCTTAGCGGCAGCAGAGGCGCTCGCACCGCGCGCCACCAGCAGCGCCTCGCCCGAGGCCTTCTTCTGGTCCAGAGCGGCACGACCGGCACGCTCAAGCGCGGACGTATCGTCGAACAGCAGCGCATCGATATCGCCGGCAAGCAGCTGCTCCACCAGGCCCTCGAGCTCACGAGGGGCCTCGAGCACGTCGCCCAGACGACCCAAGACATCGTCGCCCAGCGCACCCACCAGACGGCTCACGAGCGGCGAGCTGTCGGCCATGCGGGCATCGAGTTTCTTTTGGCTAGCAAGCTCCGAGCGCACCTCGGACAGTTTGTTGCGCGCCTCGCTCTCGCGGGCACGCAAGTCCTTAAGGGCTGCACGGGCGACCTCGGTAGCCTCGCGCGCATCGGTCTGGGCTTGGCGAGCCTCATCAAGCGCGCCCTCGAGCTCCTCGGCGCGGTCGCGACGGCTCTCGAGTGAGGCCGTGACTTCCTCGAGCTGGTCATCGATCTGCTCCAGGCGCGAGGCATACATGTTGTCCTCGACCTCGGCGTTGCTCAGCGAGTCCTTCACCTTGGCGAGTTCGAGCGCCGCGTTATCGGCCACACGCTGCACATCGCGTTGCTCACGCGTAAGCTGCGAAATCTGATTGTCGAGCGTCACGCGCCGCTCGTGGAACTCGGCGGCGGCAGGTCCGGCGGCGTCAACGTCCTCCTGGGCCTGCATGTGCGCGCCGGTCACTTCCTCAAGCTGCGCACGCGCGTCCTCGAGCTCCTCTACCACGCGACGACGCTGATGCTCGGAGCTCGAGATCTGGCCGCGCATGTCGGACAGGCGCGACACCATGTTGTGGCCCTTTTCCTCGAGCAGGCGCATATCGGAGTTAATGCGGCCGACCACGTCTTGCATATGGCGGCGCTGCTCGCCCAGATCGCCCACAAACAGGCCCTTTTCCTCGAGCATGACCTGGAGCTTCTCGAGCTCGCGTTCCTTTTCGCCCAAGCGGTACTGCGCAAGCTCCAGCTCGGCAGCACCTTCCTTGGAGCGGCTCTCCAAGTCGTTCCACTGCGACTGCAGCGAACGCAGCTCGTCGACGGCCAGCATCTGCGTAAGCTCGTTCGCGCGCGAGGACAGCTCTTTATACTTGCGCGCGCGATCGACCTGACGCTCCAGCGGTCGCAGCTGACGGGCGATTTCCTTATTGATGTCGCGGGCACGCGTCAGGTGCTCGTCCATCGATTTAATCTTTCTGAGCGCACGCTCCTTGCGGCGCTTGTGCTTGGAGATGCCGGCGGCCTCCTCGATGAGGGCACGGCGCTCCTCGGGGCGGCTCTGCAAAATGGCGTCGAGCTTGCCCTGGCTGATGATGGAATGCGTATCCTTGCCCAAGCCCGAATCGTGCAGGATGTCCTGAATGTCCATCAGGCGGCACGGACTCGAGTTGATGAGGTACTCGCTTTCGCCCGAGCGATACATACGACGGGTGATGGCGACCTCGTCAAAGTCGACGGGCAGCATATGGTCCGAGTTATCGAGCACCAGCGTGACCTCGGCGACACCCACCGGCTTGCGCGCTGACGAGCCCGAGAAGATGACATCCTCCATGGCCTGACCGCGCAGCTGCTTGGCGCTCTGCTCGCCCAGGACCCACAGAATCGAGTCAGAGATGTTCGATTTTCCCGAGCCGTTGGGACCGACGATGACGGTCAGGCCCGGCTCAAACGTCATATGGGCGCGGTCGGCAAACGACTTGAACCCCTTGAGCGTAAGGGACTTGAGATACACGGTTCCTCGCTTAAACAGGCTTCTTGTTGAGAATCCCGCCGTTGGTGGTGTAGCCCATGCGGTCAAGTGCCTCGAGTGCAGCGGCTCCCACGGCTT
>URGF01000142.1 GCA_900547285.1 uncultured Collinsella sp. | reverse complement strand
CGGGCTTTATCGTGGACGCGGCTATCCGCGGCCTTCGTCGTAATGCCCGCGCGCATGCGGCGATTCGCCGTACCGTGCTGGGGACCGCTGCCAATCCGGCTCATGTGAACTGCGCGCACGACGACCACAGCGGCGGTGACATCATCGACGAGGTGGCCGAGGCAGGCGTGAGCGCCGACCACATCCACGAGCTGTGCGAGCGCGACCATTGCGGTTGCGATGAAGACGAGGACGAGCACGAACACGGACATGGACACTATCACGGTCATGAGGGCGAGCATGAACACCATGATGGCCACGGTCACTCCCACTCTCACGAGGGCGCGCCCCTCCTGTCGATTATTCGCAGCGCCATCTCGCACACCGTGCAGGTATCGGTATTCATTTTTCTGGTGACGCTGATTCTGGTCACCGTGCTCGAGACCTTCGGCGAGTCCGCGATCGAGCAGTTCCTGCGTGGCAACGAGACGCTCGCCGTCCTGGGTTCGGCGCTTGTCGGCCTGATCCCCAACTGCTCGGCGAGCGTGGTCATTACGCAGCTGTACCTGGAGGGCGCGCTACAGCTGGCGCCGATGCTCGCCGGCACGCTCATTTCCGCCGGCGTGGGCTATCTGGTCCTGTTCCGCACCAACCGCAGCGCTCGTGAAAACGCCGTGTTCCTGGTCATGATGTACGTCATCGGCGCGGGCTGGGGTCTTATCCTTTCTGCCTTTGGCCTCTAAGTAGATGTTTGGGATAGGCCGTAAAAACTGGGGTATACCGTAAAATCTACCGCCATGACTTGGGCGTTGGATGCGCGTCAATCGCCAAAACAAAAAGGTAGATTTCCGGACATGTCCCAAAAATCTACCTTGGTTAGCGCAGCAGCTCGGTGAGGTTGCGTTTAAAGCGGGCGCGGTCTTCGCTGGTAAATGCCGCCGGCCCGCGAGTGCGTCCGCCGGCGCGGCGCACCTTCTTTTCCTCGTGGCGAATAAACAGCTGCATGTCGATGGTTGCTTTGTCGTAGACGCGCCCGCGCACACCGATAGCGGCGGCATCGCGCCCGAGCACCATGCTCGCCAAGCCAATGTCCTGCGTCACGACCACGTCGCCCGCCTGCAGGCGTTCGACAATGGCAAAGTCGGCGCTGTCGGCGCCCACGCTCACGTCGAGCGTCGTGACCCAAAAGCCGCGTCGCGCGTGCTCGGCATCGCGCGGGTCGTCGCGGCGAATGTGCCGTTCCAGGTTTTGCGTGCTGTTGCCGGCGATAACAACGGCGACGCCCGCCCGCCGCGCGCAGTCAATCGACTCGCGCGTGACCGGGCAGGCGTCTGCATCAATAAAGAGCGTTCGTGGCATCTAGCGCACCAGTTTGCCAAATTGAATAGCGCGAACAATCAGCGTTACGCCAAACACCAGCAGCGCGGCGCCGCTAAAGATGACGAGCATCTTGGCCGACCACAGCGGATAGATAAACACGAACATGCCGGCGATGATGGAGAGCGCGCCGCTCAGGATGGCGAGGGCACGGTTGGACGAAAGCTCGGACTCCAGAATGGACATGACACCTTCGACGATCCAGCCAAAGCCGGCCACGATAACCACCATCGTGGTGAGCGTCGCGGTCGAGAAGGCCTGGTTGCGCAGGATTATGACGCCGCCCAAGATAATGAGTAGGTTGGAGATGATGCTCGTCACGCGCCAACCGGTGGGCAGCAGCGGCTCAAAAATGGCAGTGAACAGTCTGATGGCAGCAGTGATTACAAAGTAAAAACCCAGGACGGTCGTCAAAAAGACGAGGGACTTGGCGGGTGCAAAAAGCAGCGCGATGCCAGCAATGAGCGCCACGACGCCCGTGATGGCGTAGATCCAGCGCACGGCCTTGACGGCCTTGCCTGCCATGCTTTTCTCGTCAAATCCAAACTGGCTCGATTTTTGGTCATCGTTCTTAAAGATGCCCATAATGTCTCCTTTCCGTGCGGCGTAAGCCTTGATCGTTACAACCAGTATCGCTTAAAGGCGCTGGCGTATGGGTCGGGGAGGGCGAAACGTAACCCAAAGGTCCCGAATTGTTTCCGTTGTTCCCCACGTCGCGATTTTCTATTCAACAGGTGTAGAACATTGCAGCCCTGTTCGTTATTGCCTACGTTTTAGGTTAGATTTTCCTAAGGACAATTGGCTTGTATTGGGGGTCCCTATGAACGAAACAGTTCCCGCGGCGCCGGTAAGCGCAGAATCGATGGCAAAGCAGGGCCGCGAAAAGCTCGGCTTGGACGCGTTTGATGCGTTGGTTCGTCGCGCCCGCACGTGCCGTCGCTTTGACGAGTCCATGCGCGTGCCGCGCGAGTTTTTGCTCGAGCTGGCGGAACTGGCGCACCTGACCCCGTGTGGTGCCAATGCTCAGCGTCTGCGTTTTCACGTGGTGAGCGGTGCCGAGGATTGCGCGCGTGTATTTGACGAGCTCGCATGGGCCGGCGCACTTAAGGACTGGCCGGGTCCTGCCGAGGGTGAGCGCCCGACCGGCTACATCGCGATTCTGGCCGAGCGCGCCGTTCCGGGCAAGCCTGTCGCTCCCATTACTGAGGTCGACACGGGCATTGCCGCACAGACGATGATGCTCGCCGCCCGCAGCGCCACGCCCGAGGTGGCAGCCTGCATGTTCAAGGCCTTTACGCCCCACGCGATCGATGCCATGGGGCTCGATAACGACAAGTATGAGCTCAAGCTGATCATGGCGTTTGGCGTTCCGGCCGAGACACAGGTGATCGATGCGATCGATTCCAACCCCGACGGCTCCATCAATTATTGGCGCGACGAGGCGCAGGTGCACCACGTACCCAAGCGTCCGCTTGCCGACGTGCTGCTGTAGTTGTGCGTCGTTGCGGTGCAATCCGGCGGCAAAATCACCACAAAGGCTCCTGTCCCCTTTGTGGTGGTACGAGGGGAGGGTGTGTGGCAGATCTGTATTTGGTGCGGCATGGGCAGACTGAGCTCAATGTGCAGAGCATTTTGCAGGGCTGGCACGATTCGCCGCTTACGGCGCGTGGGCGCGAGCAGGCGCTGACGGCGCGTACGGCGTTTGCGGCGCGTGGCGTGGCCTTTGATCATGTGTATTCCTCGCCGTTGGGCCGGGCGCGGCATACGGCCGAGCTTATCGTTGGCGAGGGCCGTTCCATTGAGCTGGTCGATGACCTGCGTGAGTGGCATTTTGGCTCGCTGGAGGGCACATCAAATCGCGAGATGCCGCCGCAGCCCTGGGGCGATTATCCGGTGGCCTTTGGCGGCGAGTCGGAAGTGCAGCTTCAGTCGCGCATGGTCGCGGCGCTGTCCCGCATCATGGCCAGGCCGCAGCACGACTGCGTGCTGGCGGTTTCCCATGGCTCAGCCTGCCAGGAGTTTCTTGAGTATGTGACTGGCGGGGGAGAGCTGCCCGACAACGGTGCCGTGCTTCATTTTGGCTATTGCGACGGGGCGTTTTCGCTCTTGGGCCGGTAACGAACGAAAGGACCCCTATGAATAAAGATCTGTATCTGGTCCGTCATGGACAGACGATATTCAACCTTAAGCGTATCATTCAGGGGTGGAGTGATTCGCCGCTTACGCAGTTGGGTTGCGACCAGGCGGCGCGCGCCGGCATGTTTTTACGTGCGCGCGGCATTGAGCCCGATCATGCCTACACCTCCACGCTTCATCGCACCGAGCAGACTATCGCCAACTTGTGGCCGGGCTTGGCGTACGAGCGCCTGGACGGCCTGCGTGAGTGGTTCTTTGGCGACTTTGAGGCCGAGCGCGTGATGCTCATGCCCGAGCGCCCGTGGCGCGATTTCTATCGTCAATTTGGCGGCGAGGGCCAGATGCAGGTGCGCGAGCGCATGGTGGCGACGTTGACCGATCTTATGCGACGCCCGGACCACGAGTGCGTCCTCGCGGTGAGCCACGGATCGGCCATCAAGGAGTTCATGGACCACGTGAAGGGTGCGGCGGCCGACGAGCGCGATCGTGTGCCGGGCAACTGCTCGGTGCTACATTTCGTGTTTGACGACGAGGCCGGTACGTTTGAGCTGATTGAGATTTTTACGCAGGAGGATTACGCGCGCGAGCTGGGTCTTGAACCGCTTGTGGTTACTGCAGGTCCGCAGCGCGGATAACGCGAGCGTGGCGGCACGGGTCGCCGGCATAACTTCTCGATGCAAAAGGGGCGGAGATGCATGTACCTGCTGCATCTC
>URGF01000141.1 GCA_900547285.1 uncultured Collinsella sp. | reverse complement strand
AGGGTTCTTTCGCGCTAGCGGTGAGCTTGGCGTCCTTGACGTCAGAAGCGGTGATGTTCAACACGTTCCTCCTCATACTGCCCAGCTTATCTGAGGTGCTGGTACCTTTATGCAACAAAGAGTCGCGACGGCCGAAGCCGACGCAGATGCGTTGGTGCGGGCGAAAGGACTCGAACCTTCACGGGAATCCCACCAGAACCTAAATCTGGCGCGTCTACCAATTCCGCCACGCCCGCATGAGCGCACAGATTAGGAATGATAGCAGATACGAGCGGCAAGCGCACGCACACCTTTTACAGGCTCACGACCTCACCACGAGTGCAAAAGGCGGGGCGAGTTGTCCCGTCCCGCCAACTACGACTTGTTCGCTGACCCGCTACTCCCCCAGCAGAGCCTTCTCCGGTGTGATGGGCAGCGAGCGCACCTGGTGGCCGGTGGCGTGTGCCACGGCCGAGGCAACGGCGGCGAGCGGCGTGTTGATGACGACCTCGCCGATCGACTTGGCGCCAAACGGGCCCGTCGGCTCGTAGCTCGGCTCAAAGGCCACGCGAATGCTGCCGATATCCAGGCGCGTGGGCAGCTTGTAGCTCATAAAGTTGCCGGTGCGCAGACGGCCGCGATCGTCATGCTCGACAATCTCGTAGAGCGCGTGGCCGATGCCCTGGGCAATGCCGCCCTCGGCCTGAACGCGCGCGAGCGCCTCGTTGATCACGGTGCCGCAGTCGACGGCCGCCGCATAGTCCACCACGGTCACCTTGCCGGTGGCCTTGTCGACCTCGACCTCGGCAATGCCGGCCATAAACGGCGGGGGCGAAACGGGCAGGCAGGCAGAGGCGTGCGAGGTCAGCGCGTCGCCGCCCGCGATGTTCTTGACGCATAGGTTGGCAAATTCGCGCAGCGTGAGGTAGCGGTTCTGCTCACGAGCGGCACGCTCGTCGGACAGGCGCACGTACTGGCCGTCGAAGACCACGTCGGCGGCGTCAACGTCCCACATCTGGGCGGCCTTGGCGCAAATCTTCTCGCGCAGCTCGGTCGCGGCGTTCTTGGCCGCCAGGCCCGTCACGTACGTGCCCGAGCTCGCGTACGAGCCGGCGTCGAACGGCGACACGTCGGTGTCCACGCCGCGTACCACAATGAGCGAGCTCTCCACACCCAGCTCCTCGGCGGCAATCTGCGCCAGGATCGTGTCGACGCCCATGCCGTTATCGGTGGCGCCGGTGCCGATGGTAATGAAGCCGTCCTCTTCCAAGCGCATGTCGATGCCGGCGATATCCACGTTGGAGATGCCCGAGCCCTGCATGGTGAGCGCACAGCCCAGAGCACGCACACGGTCGCCCAGGTCGACGGCTAGCGGCTTGTCGCGCCAACCGATCATGTCCATCGCGCGCAGCAGGCAGCGGTCGAGCGCGCAGGCGTTGAGCTTCTCGTTGTAGTACTGCGGCATGATCTCGCCCTCGCGCACGATGTTCTTAAGGCGCAGGTCGGCGGGGTCCATGTGCAGCATGTCGGCGAGCTCGTTGACGGCGCTCTCCACGGCAAACTGGCCCTGGGTGGCACCGTAGCCGCGATACGCGCCGCCGCGGTTGGTGTTGGTGTAGACGGCGTCCCAGCTAAAGCGGCTCGCCTTCACATGGTTGTAAATCGGCAGGCTCTTGTGGCCCGAAAGGCCGATCGTCGTGGTAGCGTGCTCGCCGTACGCGCCGGCGTTGGACAGCGTGTGCAGATCGATGGCCGTAATGGTGCCGTCGTTCATGGCGCCCAGCTTAACGGTAATCTGCATCTGGTGGCGCGAGTTGCCCGCGGTGATGGTCTCCTCGCGGGTGTAGCAGCAATAGCTCGGACGGCCGGTCTGCTGGGTAACGAATGCCACGAAGATCTCGCAGCAGCCCGTCTGCTTGGAGCCAAAGCCGCCGCCGATGCGCGGCTTAATGACCTGCACCTGCGACTGCGGAATATCGAGCGACTGAGCGACCATGCGGCGCACGTGGAAGGGCACCTGCGTAGAGGTGGTCACCGAGATGCGCCCAAACGCGTCGGTCGTCGCGAAGGCGCGGAAAGTCTCCATGGGCGCGGTCTGCGTGGCCTGGCTGTTGTAGGTGCGCTCAAAGACGATGTCGCTCTGGGCGAAGGCCTCGTCCAGATCACCAAAGTCGCTGGTACCGCTGCACACCAGGTTGCGGGGCACATCGCCGCCCTGCGGGAACATAAAGGTCACGTCGCCCTCGGGGTGGACCACGATGTCGTTATCGAGCGCCTGGGTAAAGTCGAGCAGCGGCTCGAGCACCTCGTAGTCGACCTTGATGAGCTTGAGCGCCTTGTCGGCGGCCTCCTCGGTCTCGGCGGCGACGATCGCCACCTCCTCGTTTTGATAGCGCACGAGGTTCTCGAGAATCAGGCGGTCGTAGGGACTCGGCTGCGGATAGCTCTGACCGGCGATAGTAAAGCGGCGCTTGGGCACGTCCTCGTAAGTGTAGACGCCCACGACGCCGGGCACCTTCAGGGCGCGCGACGTATCGATGGAGCGGATCTTGGCGCGGGCATAGGGGCTGCGCTTGAGTTTGACGATCAGGGCGCCGGCGGGCACCATATCGCCCGTGTAGACGGGACGGCCCTCGAGCAGCGCCTTCGAGTCCTTCTTAGGCTGCTTATGGGTAATCTGCTTGTACGAGACACCGTCGCAGCTGGTGTCGTTGACCGGCAGCTCGGGCATCTCAAAGCCCACCTGCACGCCGGACTCGTTAAGAAAGCGGACGATGGCGCGCAGCTGGCTCTCATAGCCGCTGCAACGGCAGAGGTTGCCGGCGAGCTGGCGTGAGAGTTCCTCGCGCGTGGCGACGAGGCTCGGGTCCTCCTTGGCGGCGCGTGCAAGCGCCAGCACGTTCATGATGAGGCCGGGGGCGCAAAAACCGCACTGCTCGGCGCCTTCGGCAGCCATCGCACGGGCAAGCGCCTCGGACTCGGCTTTGAGGCCCTCGAGCGTGGTGATGGAGCGGCCCTCGATGCGCGCGGCGGGAACCGAGCAGCTCAGCACCGGGTCGCCGTCGAGCCACACCGTGCACAGGCCGCAGTTGGTGGTCTCGCAGGCGCAGCGCACCGACGCACAGCCCTGCTCGCGCAACAGTGCAAAGAGCATGGTGTCGGGGGCAATCTGAACCTTGACCTTACGGCCGTTGAGCGTAAAGGAAAGATCGATGAGTTTGGCAGCCATTAGCGCACCTCGCTAGAATCGACGCCGGGCACGCGGCGGCAGGAATACTCGTCCGTGGCGAACTTAGGCACTTGCACGCCCGCGAGCTCGCGGGCAAGCGCGGCCGAAAGCTCGATGCCAGCGGCGCGGCGAACGGCCTGCACGGCAAGCGGGGCCGAGACGCGGCGGCGGTAGTCGGCCGAGCCCCACAGGTTGGTGCCATAGCTCAACGCGCGTACGGACACGGCCAGGGCGCGCAGCTCGTCCTCGGAAGGCTGCTCGCTGGTGAGGCCACATGCCTCGCCCTGCAGCAAGGTCGCGCGCAGCGGGCGGGCGCCCACGGTGACGTGCCAGGTGTTGTCCCACCAGGCGACGGTGACGTTGAGCGAGGGGAAGTCGGTCGCAGCCTTGCGCACGGCCTCGTAGCTTGCACGGTAATCGTGCTTGACGCCCACGACGTGCTCGATCACGTCGCGCACATAGCCCATGTCCACGAACTCGGCGAGCGGCACACGGCCGGCACCCGTCAGCTCAACGTAAGAGTCGAGCGCGAGGAAGGCGGAGAGAACGTCCGAGAAGCCAAAGCGGCCATAGATGCTGCCGCCCACCGTGGCGGTATTGCGCAGCTGCACGCCCACGATATCGTGAACGGCGAACTCGAAGACATTGTTGACAAGCGCGTTGAGCTCGGCATGGCGCTCGAGCTGGCGCAGGGTGCACATGGCACCGATGCGAAACTCGGTCTCGGTCTCCTCGATCTGATCGAGTCCGCAGGCCGAAAGGTCAATCGCCGTCGCCACGCGACGCGAACCCAGGCGCATCCAGATGCCGCCGCCCACAATCTTGTTGTTGCGGTTCTTCTGCAAGAGCTCATAGGCTTCGGCCGCGTTTCCAACACGGACGTAGGTACCGAACTTGAGCACGTTCTCCCCCATCTCTTCACTTGTCCAGTACTTTTAAGTGTACCAAACGAGGAGCCGCACACCGTTTTAGGACAAAATCCACCCACCCATCCATAACTT
>URGF01000140.1 GCA_900547285.1 uncultured Collinsella sp. | reverse complement strand
CATGCCGGGGGCTCCCAATGTTTTATGTCCTGCTCATATCGTCTCTGCCGGCAGTTGGGGACACTCCTTGTATCAACGCCGCATCAAATGCTCGGGAAAATGCGACCCGGTTTTTTGCCGAATAGTGGGTCACGGTTTCCGGATGGGGTGGGTTGCGGAAAGTGCGACCCGGAATATTGCTCCACAACGGGATGCCGTTTCCCCGATGGGGCTCAAGCGGAAAGCGCGTCCCATTCCGGAGCTCCAAAACGGGATGCGCTTTCCGCGCGGAAGAATTGTCGCAGCTGCGTTAAGCGGTGTCGCTCGCTACTCGCCCAAGATTAGCTCGGCGAGTTCGTCCTGCGTATCAACAACGTAGTCGGCGCCGGCGGCCTCCAGCTCTGCGCGGCCGCGGAAGCCCCAGCTGACGCCGGCGCTCTTAAGGCCGGCGTTGTGGCCGGTCAGGACATCGACATTCGAATCGCCCACATAGAGTGTGGTTGCCGGGTCGGCGCCTAGCTCTTTCATCACATGCAGCGTAACAGGCGCCTCGGGCTTGGGAGGAAGCGCATCGACGCGGCCCTGCACCAGCGCAAAGCGCTCGGAACCAAAGTATTTCTCGATAAGCGGAGCGGCCGAGACGTGGTCCTTGTTAGTGAGCACGGCAAGCTGCACACCCGCGGCGCGCAGGCGGTCGAGCATCTCGATCGTGCCGGCGTACGGTGCGGTGTGGTCCTCCTTGTGCTCGCCGTAGTAAGCCCTAAACTCGGCAAGCGTCTGCTCAAACATACGGCTGTCGCCCGCGTACTCGGCGGGCATAAAGCGCTCAACCAGCTTGAGCATGCCGTTTCCCACCTTGTAACGGTACTCGTCAACGGCAAACGTGGGCCAGCCGTGCGTCTCGCAGGTATGGTTGCCGGCGGCCGCCAGGTCCTCGAGCGTGTTGAGAATGGTGCCGTCCAGGTCAAAGATCACATGGGAAAAAGCTGCTGCCATGGGTGCTCCTGCCGCTTGAGTTGTAAAACGCACCCCATGATACTGGGCATGCGTGCCGGGCATGTTTGGAATCTGAATATCTTTAATAGCCCTGAGCCTTTGTCGTTAGCAAATCCTCGGCAGCTGTTCTCCCACGAGCATGTCGAGGATGCGGGTCGAGCCCCAGCCGGTGCGTACGCGCACGGCGGGACGGGCGCCCTCGGCAAGTGGCAGCACGCGACCGACGATGGCGGCATTCTCGCCGTAGCGGGCGGCGCGCATGGCGCTCAGCGCGGCATCGGCTTGCTCGGTCGGCACGACGGCAACCATCTTGCCCTCGTTTGCCACCTGCAGCACATCGTAGCCGAGCATCTCGCAGGCGGCCTGCACGTCGGGGCGCACGGGCACGGCATCCTCGTCGACCTCCATGGCAACGCCGCTGGCCTGCGCAAACTCGTTAAGCGTCGAGGCCAGGCCACCGCGCGTGGGGTCGCGGAAGCAGTGTGTGTCGGGTGCTGCGGCAAGCACATCGGCAATCAGGTGGTTGAGCGGCGCGGCATCGCTTTCGATGGTGCTCGAAAACGCCAGGCCCTCGCGTTGGCTCATGATGGCGATGCCGTGGTCGCCGAGTGTGCCCGACACCAGGATGACGTCGCCGGGCCGGCAGGTGGCACCGCTGAGCGTCACGCCTGCGGGCACCTCGCCTACGCCAGCGGTATTGATGTAGACGCCGTCGGCACCGCCACGCTCGACCACCTTGGTGTCGCCGGTGATAATCTTCACGCCTGCCTCATGTGCCGTTTCGGCCATGGTCTGCACAATCTGGCGCAGCTTGTCCATGGGATAGCCCTCTTCGAGGATAAAGCCGCATGAGAGGTAGCGCACATTAGCGCCCGAGGTCGCGACGTCGTTGACGGTTCCGCACACGGCGAGTCGGCCGATATTGCCGCCGGGGAAGAACTGCGGCGAGACTACAAAGCTGTCGGTCGACATGGCGATGCGCCCGCTCGCGGGCAGCGCAGCGACGCCGGCATCGTTGCCCTCGAGCAGTTCGGGCGACCCAAAGGCATCCAAAAAGACCTCATCGATGATGCGTTTCATCATCTGGCCGCCAGAGCCGTGGCCCAACAGGACAGTGCTATCGGTGGCAGTACGGGACATATCGAAAACTCCAATCGAGGACGGAATTATATGGGTGAGGTGCAGCGTCGACCGGCCCGCCGTTCGTTAGAGCGGCGGAACCCATTAGCCTCGGTAGCGGTAGTACGCCGCGCAGCTGCCCTCGGAGCTCACCATGCACGGGCCGACGGGATGTTCGGGCGTGCATGCGCGGCCAAAGAGCGGGCAATTGCTCGGCGTAATGGCCCCGCGCAGCACGTCGCCGCAGCGGCACCCGCGCGGCTCGACTGTCGCCTCAACGGGTACGTCAAAGCGGACGCCGGCATCAAAGCGCGCGAATTCGGGCCGGATGGAAAGACCCGAGCCGGCAATCGGCCCCAGACCGCGCCATGTGGTGTCGCACGGCTCAAACACCTGCTCGACCAGCTGGCGCGCCACGGGGTTGCCGTCTGCATTGACGCCACGGCGGTAGGCGTTGTCGATTGCGGGCTGCCCCTCAACAACCATCTGGACCAGCATGCAGATACCCTGCAAGATGTCGACCGGCTCAAATCCCGTTACCACGCCTGGAGTCTTAAACTCATCGACCAAAAAGTCAAAGGGGGCTAAGCCCGTGATGGTGGCGACGTGTCCCGGAAGGATAAAGCCGTCGATAGTGGTCTCGGGATCGTTGGCGATGGCGCGCAGCGCCGGCGGCGTGGTCTTGTGGGCGCAATAGACCGAGAAGTTCTGGAGTCCGCGTGCATCGGCCTCCAAAATGGCGGCGGCGATGGTGGGCGTCGTGGTCTCAAAGCCGACGCCCATAAAGATGACCGGGCGATCGGGGTTGTGTTCGGCGATACCGAGTGCATCGAGCGGGGAGTACACAATGCGAATATCGCGCCCCGCCGCCTTTTGCGCGGCGAGCGAGGTAGACGACCCGGGCACGCGCATCATGTCGCCAAAGGTGGTGATGATGGCGCCGTCCATCTTGGCGAGCGCGATTGCATGGTCGATATCGCGGTTGGCGGTAACGCAGACGGGGCAACCCGGACCGCTCAGCAGTTTGAGCCCGGCAGGCATAATGGAGCGAAAGCCATAGCGACCGATGCTCACGGTGTGCGTGCCGCAGACTTCCATAAGGTTGATGGCGCGGTCGCCGACGAGTTCACGGATGCGCTCGATGAGCTCGCGAGCCAGCTTGGGGTCGCGAAATGCCGAAAAGTCGATACCGGAGCGAACCGGCTGCGCCGCCGCCACTAGTATGCCTCGGCCGGGTTAGTGGCGAGCTGGTCCTCTTCGGCCAGCTCGGTCATGGTATTGACGAGCTCGAGTGTCTCTTGGGCTTCCTGCTCGTCGACAATCTGAATGCCAAAGCCGGCGTGCACGAGAATATAGTCGCCTACCTGTGCCGTCGGCACGAGGCGCAGCGAAACGGGGCGCTCGATGCCCATCATGTCGACGGTCGCCTTAAGGTCGTCGTCGCGTTTGACCACTTTACCGGGAACGGCAAGGCACATAATGTTCCCCTTTTATACGTTTTGCGCTGGATAGGCGCCTAATTACCCATCAGTTGATGGTAGCGCTCGCGGGAGTCACGAGCAAACGCGTTACACCTGTGAGACGGCGGCGCGCAGGCTGGCAAAACGCCTATCGCGATGCTGTCTGCGCGAGGCGAGCGCGAGCGATGGCGGCCTGACCGTAGGCGATGCAGCCGTCGTTGACGGGCACAGTATGGGGGACCAAGACGGCAAGACCGGCGTCTTTGAGTTCGTGGGTAAGGAGCTGAAGCAAAAGCCGGTTCATGAACACACCGCCCGAGAGCGCGACGGTATCGAGGTTTTCGCGATTGCAGATCTCGCACGCGATGTGGGTCGTAGCGTGCGTAATGGCGATGTGAAACTCGAGGGCGAGCCTGTCGGCCGGCGTGCCTGCCTCAATTCCATTCAGAAGAGATTCGATGAGCGGTTGGGGGTCCAAGATGGGGGAGTCGTCGTCAGACGTGAATACGCCTGCATGATTGCCGTCGAGACGAACGGTCTTACCGCCGAGCGCGCGCCAGGCGGCGGCTTCGAGTTCGATGGCGGGCTCGCCCTCGTAGGTT
Source organism: uncultured Collinsella sp. (assembly GCA_900547285.1). Lineage (GTDB taxonomy): Bacteria > Actinomycetota > Coriobacteriia > Coriobacteriales > Coriobacteriaceae > Collinsella. Next base: position 212 of record URGF01000140.1, on the reverse strand, counting down.
GCCTTGTCGCAGATGCCCAGAATTGCCGCCGCGGCATCAAAGAGACGCCCCATGCTGCTGGTACGCGGGCTGTTGATGCCGCGCTCGATCATGGTGGCTGTCACGCTGCGCGTTTGCTCGTCGAGGGCGCCCAATAGCCCCGCGGCACCCGGGTGCTCGAGCAGGCCGAGCTCGCTCAGCAGGGCAAAGGCATTGCGGCGGGCGTCGCGCAC
>URGF01000139.1 GCA_900547285.1 uncultured Collinsella sp. | reverse complement strand
GGTCTCAACAAGGCCGATGCCGCGGCGGAGCACGGCGACGAGCAGGTGCTCATCTGGCGCCGCTCCTTCGATATCTGCCCGCCGGCACTCGAGCCGAACGACGCGCGCGATCCCCACACCCAGGAGCAATACCGTGATGTCGCGCCCGATCAGCTGCCCTATACCGAATGCCTCAAGGACACGATCGCCCGCGCCTGGCCCTATTTCGAAGACGAGATTCGCCCCCAGATGCTCGCCGGCAAGCGCGTACTCATCGCCGCACACGGCAACTCCCTGCGCTCACTCGTCATGAAGCTCGAGCACCTCACGCCCGAGGAGATCCTCAAGGTCAACATCCCCACCGGCGTGCCGCTCGTCTACACCTTCGATACCGATTTCAATGTCCTCGACAAGCGCTACATCGGCGACCCGGCGACCATCGCCGCCAAGATCGACGCCGTGGCCAATCAGGGCAAAGCGCACAAGTAGCCCCAACCCAAATCCGACGCGTGGCGCCGCACGACCCAGATGCGACGTCACGCCGCCCATACGCAGGAGCGCACCATGCTCAACCATCTCAAACAACACTTTGGCTCCCGACGCACCGGAGGCCACGGAGGTCTGGATATCGCCCGGCACATCGGCCCCGGGCTACTCGTGACCGTCGGCTTTATCGACCCGGGCAACTGGGCCTCCAATATGGCCGCGGGCTCGCAGTTTGGCTACGCGCTGCTGTGGATCGTCACGCTGTCCACGATTATGCTCATTGTGCTGCAGCACAACGCGGCGCACCTGGGTATCGCCACGGGCGCCTGTCTCGCCGAGGCCACGACCCGCTTTCTCCCCCGCATCGTGGGACGCGCCGTGCTCGGCAGCGCCTATCTCGCGACCATCGCCACCGCCATGGCCGAGGTCCTGGGCGGCGCGATTGCCCTTCAAATGCTCTTTGGGCTGCCCGTGCGCGCGGGCTGCGTCATCGTGGCGGCAGTATCGATGGCGATGCTCATGACGAACTCCTACAAGCGTGCCGAGCGCTGGATCATCGCCTTCGTCGGCGTGGTAGGACTCTCGTTTTTGGCCGAGCTTGCGCTGGTCAAGGTCGACTGGCCGCAAGCCGCCGCAAGCTGGATCACGCCCAGTATGCCCACTGGCTCTGCCGCGATTATCGTGAGTGTCCTGGGTGCGGTCGTTATGCCACACAACCTTTTTCTGCACTCCGAGGTCATCCAATCCATGCACTTCGAAGGCCAAGGCGAGCAGGTTATCGAAGAGCGTCTGCGCTATGAGCTCTTCGACACGCTCTTTTCGATGGGCGTGGGCTGGGCAATCAACTCGGCCATGGTCATCCTGGCCGCAACGACCTTCTTTGCGCACGGCATTGTCGTAGACGACCTCGCCGTCGCAGCGGACACGCTCTCCCCCATTCTGGGCCCGGCAAGCTCGACCATCTTTGCGGTGGCACTGCTGTTTGCGGGCATATCGAGTAGTGTGACGGCGGGCATGGCGGCGGGCACCATCACCGCGGGCATGTTCGACGAGGAATACGACATCCACGACCGACATTCCTCGATCGGGGTGGCGGCTTGTTTCGTCGGCGCAGTGGCGGCGTGCTTGGTCGTCCCAAATCCTTTTGAGGGTCTCATCTGGAGTCAGGCGCTGCTGTCGCTTCAGTTGCCGATTACGGTCTTTGTGCTCATACGGCTCACCAGCTCACGCCGTGTCATGGGCAAATACGTCAACTCGCGCCCGCTCAACGCGCTGCTCGTAGGGATCGGTGCCATCGTGACGATTCTCGACATCGTGCTGCTAACGGGAATGTAATTGGGATGGCGTGGCTGTCCAGATATAACGTCTTAATCTGTAACACGTGAGACCGTTTTAAACCGTCAGATAAATCAAAAGGATCCCGGCCGAGAATTCGACCGGGACCCTTGGACAGAGCTATGTTCGGCTTTCGCCGTGTGCCTGCGAGTTACTCCTCGACGAGCTCAAACTGATCGGGACCGACGCCGCAGACCGGGCACACGTAGTCCTCGGGCAGCTCGGGCGTGTCGACCTCAACCTCGTAACCGCAAACGGTGCACACAAACTTATACGTCTTCTTTTCCTCAGCCATGATGTTCTCCTCTCGAACGTGACTGCTGGTGTACTTACTTATTAGTATATATTCTCAATAGTATAATGCAAGTATTTTTAGAACATTTCTAGCCTTGATACGACGAGGCTTTGGGCGGCGTCTTGCCCTTTAGCACCTTGTGATAGTAGTCGTACGTCAGCGGCGTCTCGTCGCTCAGGCGCTCGGCATCCTCGACCTCGCCAATAAACAGCAGATGCGTGCCCACATCCACAGTGTCGATCAAACGGCAGCTAAACAGGGCCGCCGCGTGCTCGGGCACATAGGGCATGCCTAGAGCCGTCTCGCGGGTCTCGTATTTGGCAAACTTGTCATAATCGCTGCTGGTGCGGAACCCAAAGTTACCGATGTAGAGCATGTCGGCGGTCTGATCGATCACGGTCAGCGCGAACGCTTTGGCCGATGCGATGACGCCCGAGGTGACATTGTCCTTGTTCACGGCAACCGAAATACGCGGCGGCATGGACGTCACCTGCACCGCAGTGTTGATGACGCAGCCGGCGCGCAACCCGTCTGCCGCAGCGCTCACCACGTACAGACCGCTCGGCATGGTAAAGAACGCAGTTTTGTCCATAACGATCACTCCCCTAACTCGGGTTGGAACCTCATGAATGTATGTACCCACAAAAAAAGCGGCACCCATAACGGACGCCGCCTTTGAGACATATGTGTCAGAACAGTAAGAAAGATGAGACGCCCGCAGTTGCGGTGAAATAGGGACTGAATAGCCCCTCAAACAGGCAAAACAGTCCGTATTCCACCGCAACTTATACAGAGTGCCTAGCGGTTGCGTTCCTTAAGGGCGCGGTCGATCTCGCGTTGGACATCACGCTTGGCCATGTCCTCGCGCTTGTCGTAGAGCTTCTTGCCGCGGCCCAGACCCAGCAGCAGCTTTACGCGGCCGTCGGTATTAAAGTAGAGCTCCAACGGAACCAGCGCATAACCACGGTTGCGAAGTTTGCCGTCAAGAAAGTCGATCTCCTTGCGGTGCAGCAGCAGACGACGCCGACGGTCGGGATCGCGATTCCACACGCCACCATGGCTATAAGGGTGGATATGCAGGCCGACGAGCCAGCACTCGCCGCCACGAATCAGCGCAAAAGTGTCAGTGATCTGACAGGCGCGCTCGCGAATCGACTTGACCTCGGTGCCGCTCAGCTCAATACCGCACTCAAACGTCTCATCGATAAAGTACTCGTGATGTGCCGAGCGATTCTTGGAAATGAGTTTGCGCTCGCGCTTACTGGGCATCGCCGGCCTCCTTGGCGCCATCGGTTCCCTTGTCGGCACCTGCGCGCTTTGCCTTGCGCTCGGCATTGAGCTCGGCATCGCTCTCGCGCACCAGTTTGATAATCGCCGCGCAGGCCTCCTCGCCCACCAAGTCGCGAGCACGCACCGTCAGGCGCGTCGCCTCCTGCTTGTCGCCGTCGCTTGCAGCATCGGTCGCACACATGATCAGGCAGATGGCGATCTCGGCCGAAGGTGAGGTCGGCACGCCCTGCAGGGCGAGCTCACCCATCACGTGGTCGTCGCTCTCATCGGCGGCATCCGGATAGGTGGTATGGATCTTGTTGAGCAGGCGCGTCGTATGCGCATCGTTGGGCGCCAGGCGCAGCGCCAGACGCGCGCAGCCCACGGCAGCCGAAACGTTCTCGGTCTCGGGCTCCAAGAAGTACTGACCTAGATTGGCGTAAGCGCGGGCGGCGCACTTGCCATCGCTTGCACGCTCCAGCACCGAGAACGAGAGCGATGCCCATTCCTGCTTGTCCTCGAGAGCGCGGAACAGCTCGGCCAGATCCAGGCGGTAGTTGCAGTTCATGGGGTCCCAGCGCACGGCCTGCATCAAGGCGTTGCGAGCACTCACATAATCCTGCTGGCGAATGTAGGCAAACGCCATGTCAGAGTACAGGCGGTCAAACGGCACCTCGACCTGCACGAGCTCGCGCGGATCCTTCTCCACGCGGCGATAGGCCAAGCGCTCAAACTTGCTATCGAAGCTAAAGTATTGACGCTTCTCCTCCGTCTTGCACTCAGCGTCGATATACTCCTCGGCGAGCTCCACCAGACGCTCCAGCAGCGGCGTCGCCGTAGCCAGGTCGCCCTGCGCCAGATAGTTCTCGGCATACGTGATGTCTTGCAAGCTGATGGGCAGATCCATGGCTACTCCTCGATCCGGGCGGCAGACTCAACGCGCGCCTTAAGCATCGGTCAATACACAAAACCCGGGTCTCTTACGAGGCCCGGGCATTCAATTTTGGTAGCCCGTACCAGATTCGAACTGGTGATCTCCGCCTTGAGAGGGCGGCGTCC
>URGF01000138.1 GCA_900547285.1 uncultured Collinsella sp. | reverse complement strand
ATCCCGGGCCTTGACGACGAGTTCCGCGTCATCGTCTCCCCGTGGATCCTCTCCTCGCTGATCACCGATCGCCTTGCCGCTTACTACGAGACGGTCACCAAGCACAACCTCAACTACCGTCGCTACTATCACCAGTTCGACTACTAAGAGCAAATAACGTTTGTGCAATTTGGCCCCGCTCCTACATGGAACGGGGCCTCGTTTGGGTTGGAGAGTAATTATGAGCTACCCGCAACTTGCCGTCATGAATATCAGCCATCGTTATTTTGACCTTGAGGAATTCTTTTCCTCGGCAGCGGCCTCGGGCTACACGTGTTGCGAGCTTTGGACCGGGGCGATGCATCTGTATGTCGATTGCCATGGATACGATTCGATCGAGCAGGTGTGGGAGCTGTCACAGCGGTATGGGGTTCGGATTGTGGGGCTTTGTCCCGAACAGAACAACCCCAAGCCGTGGAATATCGCGGCGCGCGGGAATGAGGCGCGTACCCGCACGCTCGCGTACTTTAAGAACGTTGTGGATATCGCGGCGGAACTTGGAGCCGAGCAGGTCATGGTCTCGAGCGGCTGGGCATTTTTGAATGAGCCGATCGAGGACGCGTGGGGTCGCAGTGCCTCGATGCTGCGTGCGATTGCCGAGCATGCGGGAGAACGCGGCGTGCGACTGGTGCTCGAGGCTCTACAACCGGTTGAGTCGATAATCGTGAACTCGGCGGCCGACACGAAGCGCATGATTGAGGCAGTTGACCATCCGGCGCTTAAGGCGTGTCTGGATATGGGCGCCATGGCGGTGGCGGGGGATACCATCGACGATTATTTCGATCTGCTTGGCGATGATGTCGCCCACGTGCATTTTGTCGATGTTGCGGCAGATGGCACGACGCATCTTGCCTGGGGTGACGGCGACCGCGATATGCGCGCCGACCTGGATAGGCTGGTGGCGCGCGGCTATCGCGGAGTTGTTTCGGCCGAGACCTATGATTGGCGCTATTTTGCCGACCCCGCAGCTGCCGATGCGCAGGTAATGGCAGAGTATCGTCGTGCGATTGGCGCCTAGGTGGGGTCGGGCTGCGGCAACCTACCCTATGTTTCCAGATGAATACGGTGTGAGCGGCTGCGACGGATTTTCCCCGCAAGCACTCTAGTATGCTAAAGTACCCAGAAGACCGGCGGAGCTATGCCGGTCTTCTGCTCTATATGAAACACAGCATGAGGAGGCTCACCAGATGACGGCCACACCGTGGGGATTCCGGGACATATTGCCCGAGGAGGCTCAGGCGCGCGAGGAGATTGCGCTGACGGTGAAGGGCTGCTTCAGGGAGCATCATTACCTTCCGGTCGAGACGCCGCTGCTCGAGGACAAGGGTTCGCTCGAGGAAGGCGGGCGCATTGCAGACACGCCGTTTAAGCTCTTTGACGACGATGGTCGTCTGCTGGTGGTTCGTCCTGATAACACACTGCCGATCGTGCGTCTGGTTTCGACCCGCATGCGCGCGGCCGACCTGCCCCTGCGCCTGCGCTACGAGGCGCCGGTGGTTCGCGAGTGTCAGCGCAATGCCGGCGGCTCGCGTCAGTTTACGCAGCTGGGCTTTGAGCTTATCGGCGCGGGCGATACCGCGGGCGATGTCGAGATTGTTTCGCTGGTGGCGGAGGCCGTGCGTGAGCTGGCACTTTCCGATGCGCGCATCATCGCAGGCAGCGTGCGTCCTTTTAAGGAATTGCTCGCGGTATGCGAGGATCGTGAGCTGGCTGCCGAGGCATTGCGTTGCGTGCACGCCAACGACTTTGTGGGCCTCGATGCCCGTGTGGCGGCAAGCGCCGAGCCCGAGGCCGTCAAGGCCGCCATTAGCGAGCTGCCGCGCTTGCACGGCGGCGCCGAGGTATTCGACCGCGTCGACGCGCTGCTGGCGGCGGCGGGCATTGTCGCGCCGCTCACGCGCGAGCTGCGCGCCCTGGTCGAGGGCCTGGCACCCGAGGACGCCCAGGTGCTGTCGTTCGACTTCTCTATCATGAACTCTTTCGATTACTACACGGGCCTGGTCTTTAAGGCCTATGCCGGCGGCTTGCCCGATCCGGTCGGTTCGGGCGGACGCTATGACTCCATCTTTACCGGCGCATTTGGCGACGGTATCGAGGTGCCGGCGGCGGGCTTCGCCTTTTCGCTCGAGCGCCTGGAGGCCGCGCGCACCTCGGCCGAGGATGCCGCTTCCGATGGCGACCATGCCGCGGGCCGTGGCGCCGAGGGCCCGCTGCGCATCGCCGTGCCCAAGGGCTCGCTTAAGGCCGACACGCTCGACGTGCTCGAGGCCGCGGGTCTGGACGTCTCTGAGCTGCGTGACCCCGGCCGTCACCTGATCGTGCGCGGTCGCGACACGCGTGCCGGCGAGGGCGCGGTCGGCGATATCGAGTTTGTCATTGTGCGCCCCAGCGACGCGCCCGCCTTTGTGGGCTGCGGCGGCGCCGACTGCGGCATCTGCGGCTGGGACTCGCTTATCGAGGCCGACCTCAACCTTCTGCAGCTGGTCGATCTGGGCTACGGCCTGTGCACTTTCATTGAGGCGGAGCCCGCATGGCGCGCCGGCCAGGCCGAGCGCAACTATGCCCGCCGCGGGTCGCTTCGCGTGGCCACCAAGTACCCGCGCATCGCGAGCGCCTGGTATGCCGAGCGCGGCGTGAACGCCGACATCGTTTCGCTGCACGGTAACATTGAGCTGGGTCCCATCGTCGGCATGACCGATCGCATCGTGGATATTACCGCGACGGGCGCCACGCTGCGCGACAACGACTTGGTCATCACCGGCCGCATTATGGACTGCACGGCCCGCTTCTTCGTCAATCCGGGTGCCGCGCGCCTGGATCCGCGCGTACGCAATCTGGCAGATCGCCTGGCCGCGGCCGTTAAGGACAAGCATTTTGAGCCCGTCGCGGGCTCGGCACAATAGCGCGAGCACGCACGGGCGCCCCCATATCCGGGCTGCGGACCGATTGGTGTCGCTGCCCGGCATCTCGTTTTTCAAACGCAACCTCAACCGATAGGGGATACCGATATGAAGACCATCAAGCTTGCTCCCGGTGAGCGCCTCGTTACCAACCAACTCAACCGCAAGGGCGTGCTGCCGCAAAACATCGTCGATGCCGCCCGCGATATCGTGGCCAACGTGCGTGCCAACGGCGATGCTGCGGTGCGCGATTACTGTCAGCGTTTTGACGGTGTCGAGCTGCAGAGCTTCCGTCTTCCGCAAGAGCAGATCGATGCCGCGCTCGAAGGCCTCGATCCCGCTTTTGTCGCGGCGCTCGAAAAGGCTGCACGCCAGATTCGCGAGTTCCACCAGCGCGAGGTCGAGCAGAGCTGGTTTACCACGCGCCCGGACGGCACGATGCTCGGCGTTAAGGTGACCCCGCTTGCCGCTGCCGGCATCTACGTGCCGGGAGGCCGCGCGCAGTATCCCTCCACGGTGCTTATGAACGCCATTCCCGCCAAGGTGGCCGGCGTCAAGCGCGTGGTCATGGTGACCCCGCCGCAAAAAGACGGCCTGATCAGCCCTTACACGCTCGCCGCGGCAAAGCTCGGCGGCGTGGACGAAATCTATATGGTGGGCGGCGCCCAGGCCGTGGCCGCGCTGGCGTACGGCACCGAGACCATTCCGCGCGTCGACAAAATTACCGGCCCAGGTAACGCCTTTGTTGCCGCGGCCAAGCAGATCGTCTCGGGTGACGTGGGTGTCGATATGGTCGCCGGTCCCTCCGAGGTCTGCGTGCTGGCCGACGCCACGGCCAAGCCTATGGTGGTCGCGGCAGACCTGATGGCCCAGGCCGAGCACGATCCGCTGGCAGCCTGCTATCTGGTGACCTGCGACGAGCAGTTTGCGCGCGAGGTCGAGGCAGGCATCGATATCCTGGTGGCGCAGTCGCCGCGTGCCGAGATCACGCGTGCTTCGCTCGACAATGAGGGCACCATCGTGGTGGCCGCCGACATGGCTGCCGCCGTCGAGGCCGTGAACACCGTGGCGCCCGAGCACCTTGAGCTGCACTGCAAGGACGCGATGGGCCTGCTCGGCGGCATTCGCAACGCCGGCGCCATCTTTGTGGGCGCTTGGAGCTCCGAGCCGCTCGGCGATTACGTCGCCGGCCCCAACCACACGCTGCCGACCGGCGGCACGGCCATGTTCTCCAACCCGCTTTCGGTCGAAGAGTTCGTTAAGCGCTCGAGCGTTATCTGCTATACGCCCGAGGGCCTGCTCTCCGACGCTCCCGCTACGCAGCGCCTGGCCGAGGCCGAGGGCCTGTGGGCACACGCGCTTTCCGCCGCTCTGCGTCGCCGTGTGCTGGAGCAGGGCGAGGATGCCGTGAGTGCCGAGTCGCTGGTCGCGGCCGACCTGACCAAGGTTGCCTGGCCGGGCGACGCCGTGGCGACGGTTGCCGAGGGCGTGGACCTGGCGGCTGCGGGCGCGGATGGCGCCGGTGCGACCGGCGGGGAGGCCTAATATGGCCGAGCTGACGCCCCGCA
>URGF01000137.1 GCA_900547285.1 uncultured Collinsella sp. | reverse complement strand
GCCGTAGGTGCGACGCGTGGCCGCATAGGTCAAGAACAGGCGCTTACGGGCGCGCGTGATGGCAACGTAGGCCAGGCGACGCTCCTCCTCGAGCTTGCCCGGGTCATCGCTGCCGCCAAAGTCGTGCACGTGCGGAAAGATACCCTCCTCCATGCCGGCCACGAACACCGCCGGGAACTCCAGGCCCTTGGCGGAATGGATGGTCATCATGGTGATGGCATGTGTCTCGCCGGCCAGGGAATCCAAGTCGGAACGCAGGGCCAGCCACTCCATGAGTGCCGGCAGCGCCTTACAGGTGAGCGGACCGTAGGTGCGCTCAATCTCGTCGGTATGCACGGCACCCGCCGGCATCTCCGTCGGCGCGGCATACGCGTTGCCCGCGATGGCGGCGGCCAGGGCATCCTGCGGTGAGAGCGCCGGGGCGGCTAGGCTATCGAGCGGATTGGAGCCCGCGGCGTCACGAGCGCCGACAAGTGCCTCAAACGAGGATGCCGGAGCGGACGGTCCCGGCTCGGGCGCAGGCGCGCTCACCACGACGGGCTCGGGCTCGGCGCCGGCGGGCACGTCGGCAACACCTGCTGCGCGCAGCTCTTCCAAGCTCTCGAGCGTACCCTCGATGTCCTCGTGCGTCTCCTCAAATTCGGCGGCGACGCCCAAGAATTCCTGAATGTTCTCGGCGCGGCTCTCGGACTCCATGGTGCCCTCGGCGCGGAACGCCTGCAGCAGGCCTGTCTTGTCGACAATCATCTCGACGACGTCCTTGAGCTCGCCGTCCATGCGACGGCCCTCGCGCACCAGCGCCACAAAGCTCGACAGGCCATTGCGCACCTTGGCGCTAAACATGCCCGTCTCGGCTGTCGCAATCTCGCAGGCCTGGAAGAACGAGCAGCGGTTGTCGCGCGCCAGCCGCTCAATCTTTTGGATTGAGGTGGAGCCGATACCGCGGCGTGGCGTGTTGATGACGCGCTTGACGCTCATCTCGTCGGCTGGGTTCACGATCATCTTGAGATAAGCCATAACGTCGCGGATCTCGGCACGGTCGAAGAATCGCGTGCCGCCCACGATCTTGTAGGGCACGCCCGCACGCAGGAACATATCTTCGAGAATACGCGACTGGGCGTTGGTGCGATAGAACACAGCGATGTCGTCGTAGCTCGTACCCTTGGAGTGTAGCTTTTCGATCTCGCCGGCAATCCAGCGGCCCTCGTCGCGCTCATCGCTTGCCTGGAAGGCCTGGATCTTCTCACCGTCGCCCTCGGCCGTAAACAGGCGCTTGTCCTTGCGTTGCGAGTTGTGACGCACCACGGCGTTGGCGGCGCTCAGGATATGACCCGTGGAGCGGTAGTTCTGCTCCAGCTTGACGGTCTTGCAGTTTTTAAAGTCCTTCTCAAAGTCCAGGATATTGGTGATGTCGGCGCCACGCCAGCTATAAATGGACTGGTCGTCGTCGCCTACGACCATGAGGTTTTGGTACTTGGCGGCCAGCAGGTTGGCGATCTCGTACTGGACGTGGTTGGTGTCCTGATACTCGTCGACGCTAATGTAGCGGAAGCGCTCCTGGTACTTATCGAGCACCTCGGGGCGGGTGCGCAGCAGCTCGAGAGCGCGCACGAGCAGGTCGTCAAAGTCCATCGCGTTGGCGGCGCGCAGGCGGCGCTCCAGCTCCAGGTAGACCTGCGCGGCCTTTTTGTCGTTGGGGCTATCGGCGCTCTTGAGCATGTCCTCGGGCCCAATCATGGCGTTTTTGGCCGAGCTGATCTTGCTGCGGATCATGTTGATGGGGAACTGCTTTTGCTCAATGCCGAGCGCCTGCATAATGTCACGCACCATGCGCTTTGAGTCATCGTCGTCATAGATGGTGAACTGACCGGTGTAGCCCAGCAGGTCGGCGTCCTCGCGCAGCATGCGCACGCACATGGCGTGGAAGGTGCACACCCACATGCCGCGGGTGCCACTGGGGATGAGTGCTGCCAGACGCTCGCGCATCTCGGCCGCGGCCTTGTTGGTAAACGTGATGGCCAGGACCTGCCAGGGCTTAACGCCCAGGTCGCCAAGCATATGTGCGATGCGGAAGGTCAGGACGCGGGTCTTGCCCGAGCCAGCACCGGCAAGGACCAGCAGTGGGCCCTCAGTGGTCAGGACCGCCTCGCGCTGGGCGGGGTTCAGGCTATCGATATCGACGAACGGCTTGGCGGGCTTGGGCGCCGGAGCCGGGGCGTCGTAGATGTCGAGCGGAACGAGCTCGGGTTCCGGCGCGGCGGGGACGGTGTACGCATCGAGCGGCACGGGCTCCGGCGCGGGCGACACGGGCGCGGCAGTGTTCTTTTCCCAGGGCAGGGGCTGGGTCATGGGCGACTCCTCATCTGACGGACGGCGCGCCTGCGGGCAGCGCCATAGTTTGAGCCGTATCAGTATACCGAGCCGCGCGGACACCAACGCAAATCACACCACGACTCCGTGCGCCGCCGTCAGGCCCACCCCAGCGAATTTGGTGCAAAGGTGTCAGGTTACTTTGAACCAATCTATCGACAATCACGAAACCGCCGATGTCATGGCAGCAGCAGCGAGCGGCGGCCAGGGCGAACAAATTGGCATGAAAAGGGGGCGGCATAGACCTTTTGGTCATGCCGCCCCCTTTGAATGACAAGTTGTCGCTCCGGTCGCCGTGCAGCGTCAACCAAGTTACAGGCCGAGCATGGGCTCCAGGACAAAGAAGTACGCAAGCACCACGATACCCAGGATGATGCGGTAGACGCCGAAGCACTTGAAGTCGTGACGGCGAACGAAGCCCATGAGCCACTTGATGGCGATGAGCGAAACCACAAAGGCCACAACGCAGCCCACGCCCAAGATGGCGATCTCGTTGGTGCCGAACGTGCCGCCCTTGATGAAGTACTTGACCAGCTTGAGCGCACTTGCGCCAAACATAACGGGAATAGCCAGGAAGAACGTGAACTTAGACGCCACCGAACGCGTGCAGCCCAAAAGCAGGCCACCGATGATGGTAGAACCGGAACGAGACGTACCAGGCACCAGCGAAAGCACCTGGAAGCAGCCGATACCCAGCGCAGTCTTCCAGCTCAGGTCCTCGAGCGTAGTGATGGAGCCAAAGTCCAGGTTATCGTCATCGTCCTCATCCTCGGCGGTAGCCGCGGCGGACGCCGCAAAGTGCGCACCGGCAGGACGTCCACCCGACACCACAGCACGCGAACCAAACGAACCGGCAACGGCCATTTCCTCGCGCTTGCTCGCGCGCCAGTTCTCGATCACGATAAACAGCACGCCGTACACAATGAGCGCCAGCGCCACGACGGGGGCATTGTAGAAATGCTCCTCCATCCAGTCGTTGAGCGGCAGGCCGATCGCCGCCGCAGGAATGCAGCCGAGCACAATCTTGCCCCACAGCACCCAGGTGTCGCGACGGCCCTCCTTGCCCTTGCTGGGCGAGAACGGATTGAGCTCATGGAAGAACAGCACACAGACGGCCAGAATGGCGCCGAGCTGAATCACGACCAGGAACATATTCCAGAACGTCTCGCTCACGTTCATCTTGACGAACTCGTCCACCAAGATCATGTGACCGGTCGACGAAACAGGCAGCCATTCGGTGATGCCCTCGACCAGGCCCATGAAGGCAGATTTTAGAAGCTCGATGATATCCAAAGGGACCCCCTCGTTAGACACCCGCCGATATTGTTCTGCGGACGGTGCGGGCGATGTCCCATTATCAACCGTTCGGGCGCGTCTGCGCCCACCCTTACCAAAAAACTCGTCCGTTCACAGAATTGCGAGCGGTCAAACCCAAATCCTTGGGTATAACTGCAACAAGATAAAGTGTTCGGCGGCCAACGCGCCCGCGCCCGCCCGATGCACGAGCCCCGCGCCCGTGCGATAGACCAAGGAGGAAACCATGAACGAGGGTTACACCAAGGTATTTGTTTCACTCGACGGTACTGAGCAGCAGGATTTTGTGCTCGCACGCGCCATCAAGGTCGCCGCGAACAACGGCGCCAAGCTGATCATCGGCCACGTCATCGACTCCACCGCGCTCGAGAGCGCCGGTTCCTATCCGGTCGACCTGGTCAACGGCTTGGAGGAGGCCTTTAACAACTCTATCGCCAAGCAGCTCGAGGAGGCCAAGGCCAATCCCGACATTCCCGAGGTCGAGGTCATGATTCGTACCGGCCGCATTCGTGAGACGCTCAAGGATGAGATGCTCGACGTGGTCAAGCCCGATCTGGTGCTCTGCGGCGCCCGCGGCCTGTCCTCAATTAAGTACGCGCTACTCGGCTCGATTTCGACGTTCCTGCTGCGCAATACGGACTGCGACATTTTGGTCGTGAAGTAGCGTTGCTCCCACCGGCCGCGGGGCCTGCGGGGTTTCCACGGGCACGTCCTCGCCGCGCTGCGGCTGCGGGATGTGCCCTTAGGAAACCCCTCCCGGCTCCGCGGCCTTCGCAGCCTTCGGCGCGCTCTTCGGCAAAAAATCCCTCGCGCCCCACCACGAGCGCGGCGCGCGGAACTAGCCGCCAGTCCGTACAAAAAAG
>URGF01000136.1 GCA_900547285.1 uncultured Collinsella sp. | reverse complement strand
ACACCGCCAACCCGCATGCCGTCCCGAGTGACCGCGTGATCGAGAAGGGTGATTTCGTTCTCATGGATTATGGCGCGGGCTACTGCGATTACCGCTCCGACATGACCCGTACCGTCGTGATGGGCGAGCCCACGCAGGAGCAGCTCGACCTGTACGCACTCGTGCGCCGCACGCACGAGGAGTGCGTCGCCGCCATCCATCCGGGCGTCGAGGGCAACGACATCTTCAAGCTCTCCAAGAAGATCATCGGCGATGCCGGCTATGGCGATTACTATAACCATGGCCTGGGCCACGGCGTCGGTATCGACATTCACGAGCTGCCCAACTTCAACCGCAGCAAGAACACCATCGAGATCGGCTCGGTTATCACTATGGAGCCCGGCGTGTACCTGCCCGGCGTGGGCGGCGTGCGTCTGGAGGACTACGGCGTGGTCACCGAGAACGGCTACGAGCCCTTCACCAAGACACCGCATGACCTTCACGTCATCGATTGCTAGTCTACTTCGGTAGATAGTTTGGGGCGGGGTGTCTGGATCGATTCGGACGCCCCGCGTTCTCTTTTTATGCGCTCGCCGCAGGCGCCGTCTGCAAGTGTATAATTTCGGTCGTATGTAATTTGGACGCTTGTGCGTTCTGCCCATAACAAGAAAGGTCGCTATGCCTACCATTTCTACCGCCGACTTCAAGAACGGCCTCGGTCTCCGCATTAAGGACAAGGTCTACACCATCGTCGAGTTCCAGCATGTCAAGCCCGGCAAGGGCGGCGCGTTTGTGCGCTACAAGACCCGCGACATCAAGAGCGGCCGCGTCGTCGAGAACACCTGCAACGCCGGCACCAAGTTCGAGAGCGTTATGCTCACCACCCGTGAGTTCCAGTACCTCTACAACGATGGCACCGACTACATCTTCATGGACAATGAGACCTATGAGCAGGTTCCTGTTCCCGAGGACATGGTGGGCGAGAACTCCAAGTGGCTGCGCGAGAACGACATTTGCCAGCTTCTCTTCGCCGACGATGAGCTCATGGGCGTGACTCCGCCGATGTTCATCGAGACCACCATCGTCCAAACTGACCCGGGCTTTAAGGGCGACACCGTCCAGGGTTCCACCAAGCCGGCCACGATCGACACCGGCGCCGTCATCCAGGTCCCCATGTACCTCAACGAGGGCGAGGTCATCAAGGTTGACACCCGCGACGGCAAGTTCGTCTCCCGCGTCTAGCAACCAACTCTTCTAGGAGGACTCATGCCCCAGGAAATCAAGATTGACGGCATCGGCATTTCGCCCGATGTTCTGACCGCCATCGTCTCGCGCGCCGTGTCGGATGTCGAGGGCATCGCCTCCGTTGGCGTCAAGGACCTTGCCACCAACCTTGTCTCCATGATGCTCTCGTCCAAGGCCCCGGCTTCCGAGCCGGCGGTCGACGCCGAGGTCGTCGGCGACAAGCTCGCACTCACCGTGCGCGTTGTGGTGTTCTTTGGCTATCCGTTCAAGAAACTCGCCGAGGCCGTTCGCGCCGCCGTAGTCGCCGCCATCGATGCCCAGGTGGGTGTCGAGGTCGAGCGCGTTGACGTTTGCATCGACGGCCTCGTTTTCCCCAAGGAGTAACCTTTGAGCCTTAAGGTTTATCGCGGGCGCACGCTTGCCCGCAGTCAGGCGCTGCAGCTGCTGTTCCAGGCCGAGGCCACGGACAGCCCGCTCGAGCGCGTCCTCGAGGGCGATTTCCTGATCTCGAAGGGTCCCCTCGACCCCTATGCGCTGGAGCTGTGCCGCGGTGCTTACGAGCATATCGACCGCATCGACTGCGCTCTGCGTTCCGTTGCCAAAAACTGGGATCTTATGCGCATGCCCGGCGCCGACCGCAATCTGCTGCGTATCGCCGTTTACGAGATGCGTTTCCTCACCGACGAGGAGGTCTCGGATGCCATCGTGATCAACGAGGCCGTCGAGCTTGCCAAGGCCTATGGCACCGACCAGTCCGCGTCGTTCGTCAACGGCGTGCTGGGTAAGATCGCTCGCAGTGAAGAGCTGCCGGGCGAGGACCTGTACCAGGAGCAGCTGGCCGAAGATCGCGCTCACGAGGAGGCACAAGCTGCCGAGGCTGCCGCAAAGGTTGCGGCTGCTCAGGCCGAGGCTGGCGTGCTGGCCGACGACGCGGACGCTGCTGAGGCCGTCGAGGCCGACTCCGTCGAGGAGTAGTCATGCCAGAGGGTTCTGTCCGCAACTTTGACGAGATCTCGGACCGTCTGGACCAGATCATCGCTACCGTTCGCTCCAAGGATACGTCCTTGGAGCGTTCACTCGATCTGTTTGACGAAGCGATTGAGCTGGGCTCCCGCGCGGTCGATATGGTCGACAAGTTTGAGCTGACGCCGCGTGAGGCCGATAAGCTCGAGCAGGAATACGATGAGGATGCGGCAAACGAATCCCAGGATAGCTAGCCGCATCTCCGGATACGAATGGTTGATGGCATTCATGAAACGCGTGCGTCTCGATGACGAACTGATTTCACAGGGCATCTGCGCCGATCGCGCGGATGCCCTTCGCACTCTTATGGCCGGCTTGGTCTCTAGCGGCGGCGAGCGTTTGACTTCGCCTGGCCTTAAGGTGACCCCGGGCTTGCCTCTGCACGTGAAGGGGCACATTCCGTACGTTGGGCGCGGCGGCCTTAAGCTCGAGGGTGCGCTCGATGCGTTTTGTATCGACCCGACGGGCCTTGCCTGCCTGGACGTAGGCTGCTCTACCGGCGGCTTTACCGATTGCCTGCTCAAGCGCGGAGCTGCGACCGTTGTCTCGGTGGACGTGGGCCGTGCCCAGTTTGATTGGTCGCTGCGTCAGGACGATCGCGTGACGCTGCATGAGCGCACAAACGTGACGCAGCTGCCTGAGCTTGGCTATGCCGGCGTCATCGACCTGGCTGTGTGCGATGTCTCGTTTACCAGCATCGCGAATATCATCGACGCCGTGCTGGCGTGTCTGAATCCTTCGGGTTCGTTCTGCACGCTCGTAAAGCCCCAGTTTGAGGCGCCGGCTGCGCTGGTGGGCGAGGGCGGTATCGTGACCGACCCCGTCGTCCGTCGCGATACGCTCGTGGCGGCGATTGAGCTTTTTGCCGCCAAGGGCCTGTTCCCGCTTGACGTGTGCGTGTCGCCCATCCATGGCGCTAAGGGCAACGTTGAGTTTTTCTTGTACGGCACAAGGTCTGTCCCCGGGGAGCGCGCCGACGATGAGCTGCAATCCCAGGTATCGGCTTTGAGCGAGAAAGCTGCAACGCTATGAAGGTCTTTCTGGTTCCCAATTACTACAAGCAAGAGGCGGTCGAGAGCGGCCTGATGCTCGAGCTTTGGCTTTCGCGCCAGGGCTACGAGGTCGCATGGGCTGCCGACCAGCGATCGAAGATTCAAAGCACGCCTGATATTGACGGCTCAGATCTGGTCATTACGCTCGGCGGCGACGGCACGTTGCTGCGCGCTGCCCGCATCCTCAACCATCGCGAGATTCCTATCCTTGGTCTTTCCTATGGTCACCTGGGCTTTTTGACGGCCGCGAGCCCCGAGGAGCGCGATATTTTGCAGGTCGTGAGCGATGCTCTGTCCGGCGAGCTCCACGTGAGCCGCCGCGCCACCATCGCCGCGGATATCGTGTCCGTGCGCGAAGACGGCACGAAGGATGTCGTGCGCACGTTTGCCCTCAACGATATGGCACTTACGCGCGGCCCCCTGTCCGATATGGTTGAGTTTGACATCACGGTGTCCGGCCATCATATCGATCGCCTTCGCGGCGACGGTGTCGTCGTTTCGACGGCGACCGGCTCTACCGGCTACGCGCTTTCCGCCGGCGGTCCCATTGTCAGCCCCGATTACACGGGTATGGTCTGTGTGCCCATCGCCCCGCATACCATTCAGGCTCGCGCTTTTTTGACCTCGCCGAGTGATGTCGTCGAGATCTTTATGTCCGATGATCGCCCGAGTGTGCCGGCCATTGCCATCGACGGACAGTTTATTACCTGCGACGGCACGGTTGAGAGCGTGGCTGTGCGCCGTGGTCCCGGCGATGTACTGCTGCTGGATTACGGTCCCGAAAGCTTCTATAACTCGGTGAGCCGCGTGTTCTATGGAGTGCGTCATGATCGATGAGCTGCAGGTTTCTAACATTGCACTCATTCGTGAGGCGACGCTGGTGCCGAGTGCCGGCCTGACTGTCCTGACCGGCGAGACCGGTGCCGGCAAGACCGCGCTGCTCTCGGCGCTCAAGCTCATATTGGGCGAGCGCGCAGATTCGTCGACCGTGCGCGAGGGAGAGGCGCTGGCGAGCGTCGAGGCGCGCCTATTCGATGGCCCGCACGACACGGAGGGGTTCACCGTACAGCGCAGCCTTTCTGCCGAGGGCCGCAGTCGTGTAAAAATTGACGGCCGTATCGCCAGCGTGCGTGAGCTTTCGGAGCGCGTCGGCGTGATGATGGATCTTTGTGGTCAGCACGAGCACCAGCGCTTGCTCGATCCGGCGCATCATGTTGCCATGGTCGATGCCTGGGCTGGTCGCTCTGCGCTCGAGGCGCTC
>URGF01000135.1 GCA_900547285.1 uncultured Collinsella sp. | reverse complement strand
CTATCGCGAAAAGTCTCCGTTTGCATCCGAGCGTTTCCGTCGCGGCGCGCGCCTGGGCAGCTATGTCGTGGTCGTCATCGCGGCGATCTTCTTTGTCGACCGCTGCGTCATGTCGTTTATCGATCTGGTGCAGGTGAGCATTGTCTCGGATTCCAACCCCAGCGACTTTTTGTCGAGCTTGGTCTACATGACCTACAAGAGCGGCGACTTCTTCATCCGTGGCATCGAGATCACCATCGGGCTTGCCACCTTCGGCACCGTCATCGCATTCTTCCTGGCGCTGCTCTTTGTGTTCCTGCGTATTCAGACCTTCGACCGCGTAGACAACGACCTGGTGCGCTTCTTTAAGAGCATCGGCCGCGGCTTTGCGACCGTCTACTCCACCATCGTGCGCGGCACGCCCATGATGGTCCAGGGCCTGCTCATCTATTACGCGGGCTTCACCGTTTTGCGCGGCATGGGCTTCGAGACTGCCCAGGCCAACCAGATTTGGAGTACCTTCACCGCCGGCCTCGTCACCATCTCGCTCAACTCCACCGCCTACATGATGGAGGTCCTGCGCGGCGGCATCGAGTCCATCGATCCCGGCCAGGCCGAGGCAGCGCGCTCGCTGGGGCTTTCGCAGTGGCAGGCTATGCGCAAGGTCGTGTTCCCCCAGGGCATTAAAAACGCGATTCCGGCGCTCACCAACGAGCTCATCATTAACATCAAGGATTCGTCGGTGCTCTCGGTCATCGGCGTGTTCGACCTCATGTATGCCACCACCACCGTCGCCGGCGTGTACTACCGCCAGATGGAGGTCTACTGCGTGGCGCTCGTGGTCTACCTGATCCTGACGCTCGTGGCGAGCCGCCTGCTCGAGGCCTTTGGCAAAAAGCTCGGTGCCGAGGCTCCGGCCACGCTGCCCAGCTCCAACTAGGCGCAAGACGAGGAGATTCATCATGGCAGATACCGTTACTACCGGCACCGCGGCCGCCGCACAGACCAATGAGCCGCTCATCCGCGTCGAGGGCCTGCGCAAGAGCTTCGGCTCGCTCGAGGTACTCAAGGGCATTGACCTGTCCGTTAACCCCGGCGAGGTCGTCACCATTATCGGCGCCTCGGGTTCGGGTAAGTCGACCTTCCTGCGCTGCCTCAACCTGCTCGAGACCCCGGACGCGGGCCACATCTGGTTCCACGGCCAGGACCTCACGGCCGAGCGCTGCAACATCAACAAGCTGCGTGAGGACATCGGCATGGTGTTCCAGGGCTTTAACCTGTTCAACAACATGGACGTGCTCGACAACTGCACGCTCGCGCCCGTCACGCTCAAAAAGATGAGCAAGGCCGAGGCCGAGAAGGTCGCGATGGAGCATCTGGCGAGCGTGGGACTCGAAAAGTTCGCGCACGCCGCCGTGGGTCGCCTGTCCGGTGGCCAAAAGCAGCGCGTGGCCATCGCTCGCGCCCTGTGCATGAGTCCGCAGATCATGCTGTTCGACGAGCCGACTTCGGCACTCGACCCCGAGATCGTGGGCGAGGTGCTCGAGGTCATGCGCAAACTTGCTGCCGACGGCATGACCATGGTCGTCGTCACGCACGAGATGGCCTTTGCCCGCACCGTGTCCGATCGCGTGGTCTTTATGGACAAGGGCGTGGTGCTCGAGGATGCCGCGCCGGCCGAGCTCTTCGGCAACCCCAAACACCAGCGCACTCGTGAGTTCCTCTCTCGCTATCTCGAGGACAAATAACCGATCGCAAACGCTTACGTTGCAGGGCCGCTCCCGTGGGGCGGCCTTTGTCGTCACAATCGAAAGGATGTCATGGCCGAGGTTTGGCGCTTCTTTGCGCATGAGGACGATTTTGCCGATATAGACGAGGTCAGCGCGTGCGAGCGCTTGGGCCGCGTGCTGTCGTTTCCGACCATTTCGAGCATGGATGCCGAGGCGGTGGACTGGCAGCCCTTCGACGACCTGCGCGCCTATATGCAGCAGGCCTGGCCGCGCGTGTTTGCGGCGGGCGAGGTCGAGCTTATCGACCACTCGCTGTTGGTGACGCTTGTCGGCTCCGACCCTGCTCTCAATCCCGTTATGCTCATGGGCCACATGGACGTGGTCCCCGTGGTGCCGGGTACCGAGGCCGACTGGACGCACGCCCCCTTTAGCGGGCACGTGGACGACACCTACATTTGGGGCCGCGGCGCTATCGACATGAAGGATCAGGTCGCAGGCATTCTCGAGGCGGTTGAGTATGCATTGGCGCACGGTTGGGAGCACAAGCGTTCGCTGTTGCTCGCCTTTGGCCAGGACGAGGAAACCACGCAGTACGGCGCTGGAGCTATCGGCCGCGTGCTCGAGGAGCGCGGTGTTGAGCTCGAGTTCCTGATCGACGAGGGCGACTACCGCATCGTTCCGGCTGCCGAGTACGGCGCGGGCGAGGGCTGGCTTATGCATGCCGACCTGGCCGAAAAGGGCTATGCCGATATCGTGCTCAAGACGAAGAGCGCGGGCGGGCATTCGTCTAACCCCTACGGCGGCACGTCGCTCGAGGTGCTCAGCCGTGCCATCGCCGCAATCTGCGATATCGAGTGGCCGACGCGCGTGACCGATCTGCTTGCCGCGCAGCTTGTCGAGCTGGGGCTCTACACGGCGGATGAGATTGCCGCCAACGGGGGCGCCATTGTCCGCGATTGCCTCGCCAGCAAGAAGCTCTATCCGCTGGTGACGACCACCTGCGCGCCCACGCAGATCGAGGGAGGCAGCGCCGGCGCCAACGTGATGCCGCAGGATATGTGGGCCAACATTAACTTCCGCATGCTCGAGGGCACGAGCGTGGCCGACGTTGTGGCGCGCTGCCGTGAGGCGGTTGCCGGGGCGGACCTTGCCGGTCGTGTCGAAGTGGAGCTGGGCCCCGGCAGCTCCGAGCCCTCGCCGTCCCCGCGCATCGGTGGTCCCGGCCTCGAGGCGGTTCGCTCCATCGCCGCCCGCTATTTCTGCGATCCAAAGGGGACGGAGGAAAACGGATCATCCGAGCCGTTGGCGATTGTCCCCTCGACCGTGATCGGCGCGACCGACGCTGCCAACTACCAGCACATTTGCTCCGAATGCATTCGTTTTTCGGCGTTTGTGGTCGACGATGACGAGTGCGACCGCGGCGTCCACGGCACCAACGAGCGCATCACCCGCCGCGCCTACCTCCAGGGTGTTCGCTTCCTCATCGCCCTGCTCCATACGCTCTAGAATCCGACAAAGGGACTCTCCCTTTGTCGGATTCCGTGCGGGTTGTATGCAGGTTTGCCTGCGCACGCTATCATGTATGGGTTAGACCGCAACTATGTACCCCCATACGCGAAGGGATGCGCATGTATCTGAAGATCGACATGTTCTAGCCGGGCTTTACCCCCGCAGCGGCGCCCCGCGCCCCATCAATTCTGCCGATTTTCACCTTCACGCATATAAAAGGAGTCCGTCATGCGCGACAAGCTCGAAAAGATCATCAAGGCCTACGAGGAGCTCGAGAAGAAGCTTTCCGACCCAGCCGTCGCCTCCGATATCAAGGAGTTCACGCGTCTCAACAAGGAGTACGCGCACCAGTCCGACCTCATCGCTGCCTCGCGCGAGTACATCGGCGCGCTCGATGACATCGAGGCTGCCAAGGAAATGCTCCACGATACTACCGATGCCGATGAGAAGGAGATGCTCCAGATGGACATCTCCGAAAACGAGGCCAAGCTTCCCCAGCTCGAGGAAGACATCAAGTACATGCTCATCCCGAGCGACCCCAACGACGACAAGAACACCATCGTCGAGATTCGCTCCGCCGCCGGTGGCGACGAGGCGGCCATCTTCGCCGGCGACCTGTACAAGATGTATCAGCGCTTCTGCGAGTCGCGCGGCTGGAAGACCACCGTGCTCGACTCCAGCCCCAGCGAGGCCGGCGGCTTTAAGTCCATCGAGTTCAAGGTCGAGGGCGACCGCGTCTACTCCGTCATGAAGTTCGAGTCCGGCGTGCACCGCGTCCAGCGCGTTCCCAAGACCGAGTCCCAGGGTCGCATCCAGACCTCCACGGCAACCGTCGCCGTGCTTCCCGAGGCCGAGGAGATCGACGTTCAGATCAACCAGTCCGACCTGCGCATCGATACCTACTGTGCCTCCGGCCCTGGCGGTCAGTGCGTTAACACCACCTACTCCGCCGTGCGCATCACCCACCTGCCCACCAACACCGTGGTGCAGTCGCAGGAACAGCGCTCCCAGATCCAGAACCGCGAAGTCTGCATGCAGATGCTGCGCGCCCGTCTGTACGAGATGGAGCTCGAGAAGCAGCAGGCAGAGCTCGGTGCCGAGCGCCAGAGCCAGATCGGCCACGGCAACCGTTCCGAGAAGATCCGTACCTACAACCAGCCCCAGGACCGCGTGACCGATCACCGCATCGGTTTCAACTCCACCTACAACGGCGTCCTTCTGGGCGATCAGCTCGGCACCGTCATCGAGGCACTCGCCGCCGCCGAACGAGCCGAGAAGCTGGCACAGGCCGTTTAGTAGGTTACGCGGTTTTACCAAACCGCGTAACGGCTCGACGCTGCGCGCCGCCCAGAGCGACAATTTGCCATTCAAAAGGCAAGGCATGACCAGAAGGTCTATGCCTTGCCTTT
>URGF01000134.1 GCA_900547285.1 uncultured Collinsella sp. | reverse complement strand
GTTCGACGACAGCCATATCGCGCCTATCGTCGAGAAGTTCCGCGCCGAGGGCGTCGACGGCATCATGCTCTGCCACGCCAACTTTGGTACCGAGTATGTCTGCGCCCGCCTTGCCCGCGAGCTCGGCTTGCCCGTGCTGCTGTGGGGTCCGCGCGACGAGCGCCCCGAGCCCGACGGCACCCGTCTGCGCGATAGCCAGTGCGGCCTGTTCGCCACCGGCAAGGTCCTGCGTCGCTTCCAGGTTCCCTTCACCTACATGACCAACTGCCGTCTGACCGATCCCGAGTTCGAGCGCGGTGTCTGGGACTTTTTGGCCGTGTGCAACGTGGTCAAGACTTTCAAGCACACCCGCATCCTGCAGATGGCCACCCGTCCGTTCGATTTCTGGTCGACCATGTGCAACGAGGGCGAGCTGCTCGAGAAGTTCAACATCCAGCTTTCGCCCATCCCCATGACCGAGCTTGTCCAGGCCGTGCGCGACGCCCAGGCTGACGAGCAGGCCATGGCAACCATGCTCGCCCACATTGGTGACAGCTTTGAGATCTGCATCCCCGAAGACAAGGTTCCTGCGGTCGCAGGACTCGCCATTGCCATGAAGCGCCTGGTCGAGAAGTACGGCTGCAACGCCGGCGCCATCCAGTGCTGGAACGCCCTGCAGGACGAGTTGGGCATTATGCCCTGCGCCGCCAACGCAATCCTCAACGAGATGGGCATCCCCATCGTCTGCGAGACCGACATCCATGGCGCTATCACCGCGCTGATGGTCGAGGCCGCCGACCTGGGCCGTCACCGCGGCATGTTCGCCGACTGGACCGTGCGTCATCCCGATAACGAGAACGGCGAGCTGCTGCAGCACTGCGGCCCCTGGCCCTGCAGCTGCGCGGCCGTCAAGCCCAAGCTCACCTATCCGCTGGCCTTCGATCACCCCGGCGCGCTGACGGCCGAGGCCAAGCACGGCGACCTCACCCTTGCCCGCTTTGACGGCGACAACGGCGAGTACTCGCTGCTGCTGGGCAACGCCCGCGGCATCGACGGCCCGGCCGGCATGGGCACCTACCTGTGGGTCGAGGTCGACAACCTCAAGCGCCTCGAGGCCAAGATCGTCGAGGGTCCCTACATCCACCACTGCGTCGCCATTCACGCCAACGTGGTGCCGGTGCTCTACGAGGCGTGCAAGTACATCGGCATTGTCCCCGACCTGTACGACCCCATCGAAGAAGACGTCAAAGCTTACCTGCGAGGAGAGTAGAAATGGCAACTATCGAAGAGCTTGAGTCCCTGCGTTGGGACCTTCGACGCGATTGCGTCGATATCATCATGGCTGGCGCTGGCGGGCACATCGGCGGCGACATGTCGGTCATCGATGCGCTGATGACCCTCTATGCCAACCACCTCAACATTTCTCCCGAGACCGTCGACGATCCCAACCGCGATCGCTTCGTACTCTCCAAGGGCCACGCCATGGAGGCCTACTACGCGGTGCTCTGCCACGAGGGCTATCTGGACCTCGACGACGTCAAGGCCCGCTTCTCTAAGTTCGGCAGCCCCTACATCGGCCACCCCAACAACAAGCTCAAGGGCATCGAGATGAACTCGGGCTCGCTGGGTCATGGCCTGCCCGTGGCCGTCGGGATGGCGCTTGCCGGCAAGATGGATGGCCGCGACTACCGCGTCTACACCATCATGGGCGACGGCGAGCTTGCCGAGGGCTCGGTCTGGGAGGGCGCCATGAGCGGCGGCAACTACCAGCTCGATAACCTGTGCGCGCTCGTGGACCGCAACCGCCTGCAGATCAGCGGCAGCACCGAGGACGTCATGAAGCAGGATTCGCAGGAGGAGCGCTGGGCCGCCTTCGGTTGGAACGTGCTGTCCATTCCGGGCAACGACGTCCAGGCCATCGACGCCGCGCTGACGCTGGCCGCCGAGACCAAGGGTAAGCCCACGGTCATCATCCTCAACACAGTGAAGGGCTACGGCTCGCCGGTTATGGAGGACAAGGCCGCCTGGCATCATCACCTGCCCAACGATGAGGAATATGCCCAGATCATCGCCGATTTCGCTGCCCATAAGGAGGCCATCAATGGCTAACAAGATCGCCAACCGCAAGGCTATCTGCGACACGCTGCTCGAGGCCGCCGCAACCGATAAAGACATCGTCGTCCTGTGCTCCGACTCCCGCGGCTCTGCATCGCTCACGCCGTTCTTTGACCAGTATCCCCAGCAGTCCGTTGAGGTCGGCATTGCCGAGCAGGACCTGGTGAGCATCGCCGCCGGCATGGCCTCGTGCGGCAAGAAGGCCTGGGCCGCCTCGCCGGCGTCCTTTGTGACCACGCGCTCGTATGAGCAGTGCAAGGTCGATGTTTCGTACTCCAACACCAACGTCAAGCTCATCGGCATCTCGGGCGGCGTGTCCTACGGCGCCTTAGGCATGAGCCATCACTCCGCGCAGGATATCGCCGCCATGAGCGCGATTCCCAACATGCGCGTGTATCTGCCGAGCGATCGCTTCCAGACCGCCGAGCTCGTGCGTGCCCTGGTCGCCGACAACAAGCCGGCCTACATCCGCGTGGGCCGCAACCCGGTGGAGGACGTGTACACTGAGGACGAGTGCCCGTTCCAGATGGATCGCGCCACCTGGGTGCGCCGCGGCACCGATGTGACGATCGTCGCTACCGGTGAGATGGTCCGCCACGCCGTGGACGCCGCCGATCTGCTGGCCGAGCAGGGCATCTCGGCGACGGTGCTCGATATGTACTGCGTCAAACCGCTCGATGCCGAGGCCGTGATCGAGGCCGCCGGTGCCACGCGCGCCGTCGTGACCGTCGAGGAGCACAGTCCCTTCGGCGGCCTGGGTTCCATGGTCGCGCAGGTCGTGGGTGAGCACTGCCCGCGTCCGGTCAAGTGCCTCTCCCTGCCCGATGCGCCGGTCATCACCGGCACGAGCCCCGAGGTCTTCGCGCACTACGGCCTGACGGGCGAGGGAATCGCCAAGACGGTCGCCGAGGTCCTTCCCGCAGAGTAATTGGTGCATCGGGGACAGGTTTGCACCAATCCTTTTAGGTTGAATTCTGAGCAGGCCGGCTGCGCTCTCATGAGCCGGTCGGCCACTCGCTCCTTGTCCGTCGGGTTTTAGTTTTGAATCGACGGGGGAGACAGGAGAGTACATGAGCAAATACATCATCGGAATCGATCAGTCCACACAGGGTACTAAGGCGCTGCTGGTGGACGAGGGCGGCCATCTGATCCATCGCGCCGACCGCTCACATCGCCAGATTGTCAACGAGGCCGGCTGGGTGAGCCACGACCCGGCCGAGATCGCCGCCAACGTGCTGGCTGTGGCACGCACCGTGGTGGAGGAGACCGGGGTCGATCCGGCAGACATCGCCGGCGTTGGCATTTCCAACCAGCGCGAGACCACCGTTGCCTGGAGCCGCACGACGGGCGAGCCGCTGTGCGATGCCGTGGTGTGGCAGTGCGCCCGTGCCCGCGAGCTGTGCGATGAGCTTGCTGCACGCGAAGGCGTGGCCGAGCTGGTGCGTGACACGACGGGTCTGGTGCTTTCGCCCTACTACCCGGCGGGCAAGATGGCCTGGATCCTCGCGAACGTTCCCGCGGCTGCCGAGGCCGCTGCGGCGGGCGAGCTGTGCCTGGGCACCATCGATGCCTGGGTGGTCTGGACGCTCACGGGCGGCGCGGAGTTTCGCTGCGACTGGTCCAATGCCAGCCGCACGCAGCTCTTTGACCTGCGCCGTGGCTGCTGGAGCGAGCCGGTGTGCGAGGCCTTTGGCGTCGATTCGGCTTGCCTGCCGCAGGTGACCGATTCCGATGGCCTGTTCGGCATGACGAACCTGGGCGGCTTTTTGCCGGCGCCCGTGCCCATTCACGGCGTGCTCGGCGACAGCCATGCCGCCTTGTTTGCCCAGGGCTGCCATAGCCGCGGCATGGCAAAGGCGACCTATGGCACCGGCAGCTCGGTCATGATGAACGTCGGCGACGAGTTCGTCGCCAGCTCGCACGGGCTTTCGAGCTCGCTTGCGTGGCGTATGGACGGTGTGACCGAGTATGTGCTCGAGGGCAACGTGAGCTACGCCGGCGCCGTCAAGACGTGGCTGCGCGACGACCTGGAGCTCATCAACAATCCCGAGGAAGTCACCGACCTGTGCTACGCCGCCAATCCGGCGAGCCGCGTCTACTTTGTGCCGGCGTTCACTGGCCTGGGCGCGCCGCACTGGGCGAGCGATGCCGAGGGCTGCGTCTTTGGCATGACGCGCACCACGGGCCGTGCGGAGTTCGTAAAGGCCGCCGACGAGTCGATCGCCTATCAAATCTTTGACGTGATTGATGCGATGGTCGAGGATTCGGGCGCGGCACTGGCCGAGCTTCGTGTTGACGGCGGCCCCACGCGCGACGCGTACCTGATGCAGTTTGAGAGCGACTTGGTTGGCTCGCCCATCCGCATTGCGAGCAACGACGAGATGAGCGGTCTGGGTGCGGCCTGGGCCTGCGGCATTGCGCTGGGCATGTACACGCGCGACGTCGTTGACGTCTACGGCGCTCGCGGCATCGTGGAGCCTGCCATGTCCGCCGACGAACGAGCCAAAAAGATCGCCGGCTGGCGTCACGCCGTCGACGCGACCATCGCCTACACTGCCTAGGCGGCTGCGCGGCGCCCGCAGGCTATTCCCGGGCAGCTCATTTGGGATGGGGCTTTTTTGACTGGTATGATTGGTGCGACCATTCGAACCAGCTAAAAGAGCCCC
>URGF01000133.1 GCA_900547285.1 uncultured Collinsella sp. | reverse complement strand
GCTTGGTTTTGGAAGTTCGCGAAGCCCACTTCCAAAACCAAGCACCCTGCCCCGTCCCTCGTCCGTACGTATTCCCCGCTGAGCGGGTCATAGATGCCATGCACCGATGTGCTAAAGTGACGGCTTGAAATTGGTGCTATATTCGGCTTGAGTTGTTTAATGCTAGTACGGGAGGCTGATATGGGGCTGTTCAAGAAGAAAAACCCGCAGGATGCCTTTGATCCCGATGTGTTTACCATCACGGATACGATTTTGGACCCGCCGCGGTTTACATTTTTGCCGGCTATCTATCAGGATGCCACGCGCCGCAAGTGGGCCGTGCATCAGCGTGGCGGCGAGCCGAAGATTTTTGACTATGCGGACGTGTTGCAGTGCGAAGTAGCCGAGGCGGGCGATCCGGAGGCCGATGAAGCGGTCTCTAAACAGGAATTTGCCCAGCGTATTCTGGCAAATCCCGCTAAGGCGGCAAAAATGAACGCTGCCAAGCGTAATATGTGTCTTGGTATGGGCGTTGTTGTGGCGGTTCAGACGGGAAAAGACGAGGTTTCCAAATTGGAGATTCCCGTTATGACCGACGAAGTCAAACGCGATTCAAGCCTATATAAGTCGTATCGGAATGTCGCCGAGAAGATCAAGGCCGAATTTGATGCCATGGGAGGGCTGGTCTAATTTTGGCGGCATACGTTTCTGAATGAGGAGTCTGTGCAATGGCAGGCGAATCTTATGCAATTCCCCCTAAAGATCGTGCTGTTGAGGGAATTCTATGGTATATCCAGCACCATCAGCTTGCCGGCGGCGATCGCCTGCCGGCCGAGCGCGTGCTGTGCGAAGAGATCGGCGTTTCGCGTACGGCGTTGCGTGCCGGTATCACGCGGCTCATCTCGTGCGGAACGCTCGAGAGCCGTCGCGGATCGGGTACGTATGTGTGTCCTCCTAAGCCGCTGAACATCTTCCAGGAAACGTATAACTTTTCCGATGCCGTGCGGACTGCCGGCCTGCATCCCTCTTCTCGTCTGGTTTCCACCGAGACCATCGAGGCGGATAAGACGCTTGCCGACAAGCTTGGGGTGGCTGTAGGCGCTCCTTTGCTCCGCATGCAGCGCGTTCGACTTATTGAGGGCGAGCCGGCGTCAATCGAGACGGCTCACGTTAACCTGTCCCTGTGCCCATCGCTTCCCGAGCACGATTTTGAGTGCGAGAGCCTTTACGATGTCTTGCTCAAAGAAGGTGGCGTGCGTGTTGAGCATGGACGTGAGCATATCTCCATCTCGCGTTTGAACGCCGAAGAGGCCGAGCTGCTCCAACAAGAAGAGGGAACGCCGGTGTTCTATGAGAGCACGATGGAATTTGATAAGGACATGCGTTTTGTGGAGCATTGCAAATCGGTGATTTTGCCCACAAAGTTCCGCTTTGCCGATAACGGCGAAAAGAACGGCATGAGGAGCGTGGCAGGTGAACAATGGCTGAAACAGTAGATGCCACCCCGGTTTATATGCGCATTCGACGCCGCATCGAGGAGCGTATCGAGCGCGGTATATATCCCACGGGTTCCATGATTCCGTCCGAAAAAGACCTCGCTGAGGAATTTGGTACGACACGCTTGACCATCCGAAGTGCTGTCGATGAGCTGGTTCGGCGTGGGCAGATTCGACGCGTCCGCGGAAAGGGCGCGTTTGTGGCACAGAAAGTGCCCGTTGCGTACGAGCGAACAGGAGGCTTTCGCGAATCGGTTCGTGCTTCGGGCGGCGAGCCGTCCGTCCGTATCCTCGCGCGTTCCAAGCGTTATGCGGGCCCATATTATGCCAACCTGTTTGGCATTGCCGAGGACGATTTGCTGTATTCGATTCGGCGTTTGAACTGCGTCAACGGCGATCCCGTATCGATTGAGACGGCGTTCATCCCGTGCCTGCTGTTCCCCACAATCGAAGATATTGACGTGTCGGTCTTCAGTTTGTACGAGACCTATGAGATGTTGGGCCGAAAGCCGGTCATGGCACAGGAAAAGCTCGATATCGAAGCGCTGGGCGCGCGAGATGCCGGCCTGCTTGGACTGGAGCAGGGCGATCTTGCCTTGACGCTGGAGTGCGTGAGCTTCGATGCGAGCGGCCAGGCGATCGAGTACGTCAAGTCGTTTAACCGCGGCGATGCGGGTGGATATACCTATACGTACTAGCTGGTTTTCTTGCATAACGGGCTGAAAAGCTGACGGAATTTTGATTCGTTGAGCAGACTACATATACAACCTTACATGGCTCAAAATCGACCGTTCGCCGATGGGGATAAATTAATCGACAAAGAGGTATCAAAAAGCCGTAACCTGTAACTGTGATTGGTATCAAATACTAATGATTTGTTAAGAGGTGAGACGATGAAGATGCTCGATTACGTTCAGCTTGCCCATGTGCGTATGGGAGCGAACCTCGAGCGTTCGTCTGAGCTGGTAGCGCAGCTCGTTGATATTATCCAGTCCGGTTCTTTTGACGCGCTGCGCATCGTTGCTTCGGGCTCGTCGCGCCATGCCGCCGATTGCGCCCGAGATTACCTGCAAGATGCGCTGCAGATGCAGGTGTCCGTTGTGACGCCCGAGGCCTTCGTCGATTTTGAACACACCTATCCGCAGCATGCGCTCAACATCGCCGTCTCGCAGAGTGGCTATTCGACCAATACGATTGCAGCGCTCGATTACATGCGTGCACACGATATGGCAGCTGTTGCGCTCACGGCAAACGTCGAGGCGCCCATCAAGGAGCACACTGATATCGTTCTTGACTACGGTGTGGGCGTCGAGTCGGTGGACTTTGTGACTCTGGGCGTCGAGGTCCTCGTTGAGTACCTGGTGCTCTTTGGTATTTACGGCGGTCAGGCGCGCGGAACGATTGACGCCAAGGGCGTTGCCCAGCGTTTAGACGACCTGCGCGAGGCTATCCATGCCAATGCCGTGATGTGCAAGACCGCCGAGGCATATGTCCAAGACCGCATGCTCGAGCTTTCTGAGCACATGCCCGCCATGGTCGTCGGCAACGGCCCCAACTATGGCGTTGCCGAAGAGGCGGCCCTCAAGCTGAGCGAGACCATCAAGATTCCTGCCATGCATCACGAGGGCGAGGAGTTCGTCCACGGTCCCGAGATGCAGATCGTTCCGGGTTATCTGGTGTTTATCGTCGACGATCCACAAGGGTCGGAGCGTCTTGCGAATATCGCCGATGCGCTGTCGAACGTTACGGCAAAAACGGTGCTGCTCACGGCCCATCCCAGGGGTAGGGCTCACGAGGTTGCGGTGCCTCAGGTGGCTCCGCTGCTCAGCGCAATTCCCAATCTTGTGTTCTTCCAGACGATTGCGGCCATAATCGCCGAGCGTCTGAAGTCATGGGACGTGCACCCGTATCTCGATGCTGTCTCCAAGCAAATGGAGGTCAAGGCAGAGGGCTACGAAGAGTCAGTCAATGCGCTTAAGGCCAAAGCGGCTGAGTGTTACGGAATGTAAGCGGGTTTTGATGCCCGTTGGCATGGGGGATGTGGAGACAACCCCAGAAAGGAGAGACAAATGAAGGAAACCGAGAAGATCGAGATCATGCACTTTAGCCAGGAGGGCTACGTCGAGGACGGCAAGAACGTCTACGAGGCCGGCAAGAAGATGACCGCGCTCGCCGACAAGGTCGCCGACGAGGGCTACGACGCCGTGTTCCTGATGGGCGTCGGCGGCACCTGGGACGAGCTCATGCAGCTCGAGTACCTCATGAACAAGTTCGGCGACCGCGACCTCGAGGTCTACCTGATCCACGCCGCCGAGTGGAACGTCATGGGCCACAAGCGCATGACCGAGAAGTCCGTCGTGCTCACCGCCTCCGAGTCCGGAACCACCCCCGAGGTCCTCGAGGCCGTCAAGAAGATGAAGGAAAAGGGCATTCGCGTCTACGCCATGACCAAGCCCGAGGGCCCCATCGGCCAGGCTGTCGGCGCCGAGAACTGCGTCAAGATGGCTTCCGATCATGGTAACGGCGGCTGCGAGATGGGCTACTACCTCGCCGACTGCTTCGGCCTGCGCCTGCTCAACCGCCGCGGCTGCTTCCCGCAGTTCGATAAGTTCATCGAGCAGACCAAGGACGTTTGGACCCACCTGGTCGACATCCGCAAGAGCTTCGAGCCGCGCGCCGAGGAGCTCGCAAAGAAGTACGCCCTGGCCCCCTACACCATGTTCATCGGCTCCGGCGCCCTGTGGGGCGAGACCATCCTGTTCTCGATGTGCATCCTGGAGGAGATGCAGTGGAAGCGCACCCGCTACATCACCTCGGCCGACTTCTTCCACGGCACCCTCGAGCTCGTGGAGCCCGGCGTCCCGGTCTTCCTGTTCATGGGCGAGGACGAGAACCGCAAGCTCGACGAGCGCGTCCGCGCGTTCCTCAACCGCGGCGTGACCGGCGACACCGACATCAACATCATCGACACCGCCGAGTACGCGATCCCGGGCCTGGACGACGACTTCCGCGTCATCGTGTCGCCGTGGATCCTGTCCGTGCTGACCACCGACCGCCTCGCGCGCAACTACGAGCTGGTCACCAAGCACAACCTCAAGTACCGCCGCTACTACCACCAGTTCGACTACTAATTTCATTTGGGGGAAACCGCAATGAGGCAATACATCTTCGCCAGCCACGCGCATTTTGCGACCGGCATCAAGGAGAGCACCGAGCTGCTCTCGGGCGCGCGCGATAACGTCCACGACCTGTCGATGTTTGTCGACGGCCGCACCGACGTCGCCGAGGAGGCCGCCAAGCTCCTGGCGACCTTCGACCCCGCCGACGACGTAATCGTGTGCACCGACCTGTTTGGCGGCAGCGTCAACAACGAGTTCACCAAGATCGTCCAGACGCGCCCCAACACCTACCTGGTTGCCAACATGAATCTGCCGCTGCTGATCCAGCTGCTCTTTTCGGACCAGGAGGCTCC
>URGF01000132.1 GCA_900547285.1 uncultured Collinsella sp. | reverse complement strand
TTTTTGGTCTTACGTACGAGTTTGTGAACGGTAGCGGGGTCGGCGAAAGCGCACTTGGCGTAGAACCACCACTCCTTCATACGAAAAACCGCATTACCGCCAATCTCTTCTGCATAGGCCGCAAACAGTGTATCGTGGAAACGCTGCAGCTCAGCAGCCGTTGCAGCGGGGCCGCCCTTGACCATGCGAGCCAGCGCGGGGTTCGTGAGCAAGCCGCGCCCCAACATTACGTGGCGTGTTCCGGGATAGGCCCCCACCAGCGCATCCATGTCCTCAAGATCAAAGATGTCGCCGTTATAGGCCACGGGAAACGGCGCCCGCTCCAACGTCTCGCCGTAAAACTCTTTACGCGGCGAGCCCGTATAACGGTCCTTTTGCACGCGCGGATGCACGATCAGCTCTGCCAGCGGCATGCGGCAATAGAGGTCGAGCACGCGTTCGTACTCGTCATCGCTTTCCAACCCCAGCCTGGTCTTGACCGACACCGGCAAGGGTGAGCGTTCGCACACGTCGCTCAAGAACAC
Source organism: uncultured Collinsella sp. (assembly GCA_900547285.1). GTDB lineage: Bacteria > Actinomycetota > Coriobacteriia > Coriobacteriales > Coriobacteriaceae > Collinsella. The sequence continues at coordinate 4,452 of URGF01000132.1, read as the reverse complement.
CTCGAGCTCATCCAGGTTGCGCAGAAAGCCCGAACCCTTGCCTTTGGCAACAACCGTACCCGAGGGGCAGCCAAGGTTGAGATTGACCTCGCGGTACCCCATCTCGGCGAGCACCTGCGCCGCCCACACAAACTCGTCCGCATTCTTGGACATCAGCTGAGGTACTACGTTAAGCCCCTGGTTATTGGCAGGATCGACCTCTTTAAACGCCTTGCCACCAAAGCGGTTGCCCACCCGCGGCGGCGGCAAAAACGGCGTGTAATAACAATCGAGCGCGCCAAAGCACTCCGCATGCACGCGACGGAACACATGCCCGGTAATCCCCTCCATAGGGGCCAGCGATAAATTCATCAACATCCACTCTCAAATCAATGTGACAAAGGGACAATCCCTTTGTCACGTCCCATTCAAGCGGTTCAGGAACTCTTCGCAGGCGCGAGAACGCAGGCGATATTTTTTCCACACCAGATACGATGCAATGGTGAAGGGGCAAAAGGGCAGTCCCTTTGCCCCAAGTGCCGGCTACCGGACGCAAGCTAGTTGCCGTTCGCGAACGCCGCCCATATTTCGAGGTCTAATACTTTTCCCGAGAAGTGAACGGCTGTATTTGGACCCCCGAAGCATTGACATTTTTAGGCGTCGAAACCGCAGGATTTGACTGGCAAAACCGCAGGAAATTGCACGCCAAAAGTGTCGATGCTTCGGGAGTCCGTTTTCACTCGTTCACTTCTCGGGAAAAGTATTAGACCTCGATTCCGCAGTCCCCGATGTGACAAAGGAACAGTCCATTTGTCGCATTCAGAATTGACCCCCCCCCGCAATAGCTCATCGATGGCGGGATCCTCTATACTGGGTCACATATGACGGTATCGCACCAAAGGAGAACGCCGTGACCACGTCGTAGATATCCCTGCTCGCGCTCATCTTGGTTGGGGGCATCGGCATCCTGCTTATCGGAGTGAGCGCGCTCATGAAAGCCGCCGCTCGCAAGAAAGCCAAGGCCTGTACCGCCGTGACCATGGGAACGGTCATCGACCATCGCTTTATGGGCGAAGGCAGGATGTATCCCGTTTTGGAATACGCCGTCGACGGCACGCAATACCGCGCGAAAAAACAATTCCGTGGCATAAAGACCAAAAGCTTGTCGGGACTCCCCATCCGCACGCAAGCCACCGCCTACGAAGACGCCAAGGGCTGGCTGCACGTGCAGACAGGCCCCATCGCCCGCCTAGGCACCCTCGCGGAGCAGCTTTGGCCCCTCGGTAGCCAAATAACCGTGTACTACAACCCCAGCAACCCAGACAAAAGCTATGTCGAACGCCCCATCGTGGGCAACTTTGCCACACTGATGTTTAACATCGCAGGCTTTCTGCTCATCGCAACGGGCATCTTGCTCTATTTTCTTATCCAGCGCTAGCTCAAACTGATGCGCCCCGCGCCCTGCGCGCCGCAACGACCGCCACGACACCAAGGAGCAGCTATGGCTACACTTTCCGAACAAGAACGCAAGCGCATCCAGCGATACTGCATCTGTCCCAAGGTTGCCGGCGCGGCGCTTGCCATGGCGTTTGTGCTGCCTTTTTTGATCATTCCCTTCGAAATGATTGACTATATCGTCTTCCATCATGAAAGCTTCCAGGAGACGGGCATGATGACCGCCTTGGCGCTCACCGCCGTCGAGCTCGCCATCTTCTGCTACTGCGCGCTCGCGCCGCGCTTTGGCATGCGCGGCAAGCAGTGGAAAGAAATGCAGCACCGACTCGTCGTCGAGCAGGCTGAGAAAGACCGCTCGGCACAAATCGCAGGTGTTATCGGTACGCAGGCCGCCGCGCGCCTGCTCAAGAACAGCGACAACGAGACCGCACGCAACCTGGGCGGCGCGGCAGAAGTCGCCGCTGCCGTAGGCGCCGTCGCCACCGCGGCAGACGTGCTTGCCGAAAGCTTTGCCAACGCAAAGGCCATGGCAGAGGCCTGTGGCGTGCCTATCCCCCGTGCAAAAAAGTGGATCGTCGCGCTTGTGGCACTGCCCCTCGCAATCGTGTGCGGTGCCTATATCCCGCAGCTGGCGCAGGGAAACATCGAGATGCAACAGAACGCCGCGGCCGCGGCCGAGCAGATCGCCATCGCCCGCAAGACGCTAGAACCCGCATGCGAGTACGTGTCCGCCGATGACCCTTACGAGCGATATCAAGATTACGGCTATCACGTCCGCGGCTACCTTCACGACGGCGACTCCGATACCCAGAAGACCTATACGTACCTGGATTTCGACAACAAGGGAACGCTCAAGGAAGTGAGTTACATAGCAGAGATCGACCCCGACGCGAGCCTCGAGGATAACCTTGCCCGCATCGAACGCGAGCTTGACGAGCTTTCCTCTGCCGTTCAAACCGTTGACGTCAAGACGGTGAGCCCCGAGCTCTTGGCACCGCAGAAACTCCCCGAAGAGTTTAGGCAGACATTTTTGAACGGCTCACTCTACGAGAGAATCTCTATCAGGACGAGTGACGACCTCATCAAAACGTATTACTCGTTTGAAACGGATCCCGAGGACGAGTTTGACGAGTACACCCATCCAAGCATCCGTATCACGCTGGTAGGCAAAACGAGCTAGGCCCCCAATGTGACAAAGGGACTGTCCCTTTGTCACATTATTCGGAGCGTAGGGCTTCCACAGGGTCTTTCTTGGATGCGCTGCGAGCCGGCAGCAGGCCGGCAACGACCGTCAGCAGCACCGAAATTGCAATGAGCACCAGCGCATCCTGCACGGGCAGACTCATCAGATTGGGTACCTGTTTGGCAGTAAGCGCCCAGGCATTAACCGGAAAGCTCACGGCCACCACGACGACAACAGCAAAGACGCCGGCAATGAGGCCCTCGATAAAGGTCTCGGCATTGAATACGTTGGCCACGTTACGCTTCGACGCGCCGATCGCACGCAGGATGCCAATCTCCTTTTTGCGTTCCAGCACGCTGATGTAGGTGATGATGCCGATCATGATGGAGCTCACCACCAGACTGATACTCACGAATGCGATGAGCACCAAGCTGATGGTGTTCACGATGTCGGTCACCGAGCCCATGATGATGCCCATGTAGTCGGTGTATGAGATTGCCTGTTCATCGTGGCCAGAGGCTTTGACCTGCTTGTTGTACGCGTCGATGTGATCGAGCACGCGCTCCTTGGCCTCAAAGTCGCGCGGGAAAATCTTGACCGAGATGGGGTCTGCCTCGTCCGCATAGCCCAACGTGGTCAGATTGTTGTCGTAGGTGAGCTGCGATGCCTTGGCATAACTCATCATGAGCGAACTCAGATCCTCGGCGTCCATGTTGAAATGGATGGCACGAGCAAAGGCGCTCGCATCCACGTGCATGGCGCTCGCCAAGTTGGCAAAACTCGAAGACATCTGCGTCGCCATCTGGTCCATAAGCCCCGCTGCGCCCGCCTTGAGCTGGGACGATACCGTCGACGCTATCTGCTCGCTAATTGTCTTCATCATCTGATCCATAGCCCGCTGCAGATACGGAGCCAGCTGCTTTTGCACATAGTCGGTCATCACCTGCTGCAGGCGCTCGGCCAGGGCATCGCCGCCGAGCGCTTTTAGCTGGGCAAGGATTTGCTGGGCCGTGGCATCATTCTCAAGATACGTCGAGAATGCGGCGGCGAGCTTTGACGCGTCCTTAAGATTATCGGGCGACAGCGCCTTAAACTGATCAGACTGCAAAAAGCCCTCAAACAGCTGGTTGGCTAGTGTTCCCACCTGCTGCATTTGCTCGGGCGTGAGTTCCAGACCGTCAAAGATACCCGAGAAATCTGGGGTTGGCGCTTTTGCCATGATGTCGCTGAAGTCGATGTCCTTGCCAACGCCCGAAAGGTCAATGTCCAGCCCGGACAAGTCAAGACCCGACAGGTCCATACCGCCGGCAACACCCGAGAGCGCGGAGGTATCGAACGAGAACGCGCTCTTGAGCGCCGCCTCGTCCACACTGAACATGCTGCCCAGATCAACGCCTTGCTTGGCCTCGCCTTGCAGTTCGTCGAAGGTTTTGCCCGTAAAGACATCCGCCTCGGGGTGGGCAAGCTGCTCCTGCACAATCTGCGAATTTGCGTCGCGCTCCATAAGCTGGCGAGTCAGCGCATGCGTGTAGGCAATGCCCGGGGACAACGCGCTCGCGTTGGCGGTCTCGTTGGGTCGCACCACGCCCACAATGTGCACGTCGATACCGTCGGCAACCTTGGCGGCCATAAAGTCGGTGTCGCCAGACATATCGGTCCATATGCCGGTCTCTTCGTTTTTGCGATACGCATCGGCCGGCGACAGCACCTTAAACGTCGTGGACAGCGCATCGTCGTAGGTAAATTCGGTGCCGGTCTCGGGCGTTTCGACCCCACCGTCAGCCGTCATAGCGCTGTTTACCAGATCGTTGAGCTCATTGATATCCAGCGCGCCG
>URGF01000131.1 GCA_900547285.1 uncultured Collinsella sp. | reverse complement strand
AATGTAGGGGCAGACCTCGCCCAGCTTAAAGCCGGCAAAGCTCTTGATAAGCGGACAGGTGTTGCGCGGCAGGTGCTCCTCGACCTTATCGGTTGCCCAATCGGCACCCGAGCACAGACCAACGGGAATGCCGTCACAGGCAAGCACGATCTCCTCGGGCACGTACACGCAGAACGAGCCGACGATCTTGGTGGCCTCGCCGGCCGCCTTCTTGTCAAGCATCTCCTTAATGCGGCCACTGTGGATGTTGGTGGCGACAAAGTCCAGGTAGGACGTGGACTTTGGGCGATTGTGCTGCGTCAGAAACATATCGCCGTACATCTGACCCACGGCGCCCAGCAGCATGTCGTGGTCGGCAAGATTCATGCCGAGGCTCTCCCACATCGGATGGAAATCGAATTCTTCAGCCATAACGGTTCCCCTCTCGAACCAAAAACGAATAACAGCGTTATCGATGCACGACGGACGGCGATTGCCCGGCCGTGCTCAAACCCGGAATTTTAGGGAACCTGCTTTGCGGTCGATTATTTAGTTGTGCGTCGTCTCTCCCGGAGCCGTGAACATACCTGCTCATATGCGGCTCCGGGCCATATATAGGGCACGCGCGGCAACGCGGCGAATGTATGTCGTCTGCGGCATGTGCGCACCCTCCTTTTTTCTTATCGAAGGCAACTATATCAGCGGTCATCGACCATGCGAACACCGTTGACATTCGTACGACAGCGTCGTGTGCCGTCGTTTAATAAATAATTATCTTGATTGATAAGAGTTTGTCATCCCTCATTCGGCGAGCGAAAAGACAAAGCCGCCGAGGCTTATATCCCCGACGGCATTACCCGGCGCTACCGACAAACCAAATGGATCCTACTCGCATCGAAGTGCATGCGCAGCGTCTCGCCTGCTTGCGGCAGCTCGTCGACAGGCACGCCCACCTTGTTGACCTTCCACTGCAGACGCGTGGGCGCATCAGCACGCGGCACGTCCAGCAGCACCAGCCGCTCAAAGCGCGAATCACTCACACGGGCCACGTGCAAATCATAGCTGTTACGGCCCCGCTCCGCGCGATTGTCAACATGGAAGTAGCTTGCGCGAATGCCCAGGTACGCCACATTATCGGGAACCTCGCGACCCACGTTAAAGGTCATGCCCCAATCGAGGGCCTCAACTTCTTCGTCGCCGATCTTGCGCGCCTGGCTTGTGTTCTTGCAGCCCGTCAGGCGGAGCGCCGCCAGCGTCTGCGGACGGCGGACCACGTCCTCGATGGAGCCGATCTCCTCAACATGTCCGTTATGCATCACGCAGATGCGCTCGCACAGGCGGCACGCTTCGTCGATGTCGTGGCTCACGTAGAGTACGGTGCGGTTGCACACGTCGAACAGGTCGAGCATGTTCTGCTCGAGCGCGCTCTTAAGATAGGAATCGAGTGCGCTCATGGGCTCGTCGAACATAAAGATGCCCGGGTGCGCCGCCACCATACGGGCAAGCGCCACGCGCTGCTGCTGGCCACCCGAAAGGCGCGCGGGATAGCGGTCGGCAAAATCGGCCAGGCCAAAAATGCCCAGGTAGCGTTCAGCAAGCTTTCTACGCGCCGCGGCGTCGCCCGCGTCCTTTACGCCGGCGCACACGTTGTCGGCCACCGTCATGTTAGGAAACAGCTGATAGTTTTGGAACAGCAGGGCGCATTTACGCTCCTGGGGCGACAGGTTGATGCCTGCCGCCGAATCAAAAAAGGTCACGCCGTTGACGACGATCTTGCCTTCGTCGGGAGTCTCCACACCGGCAATGCAGCGCAGCGTGCAGCTCTTGCCGCAACCGGAGGCGCCAAGCAGCGCCACACGCTCCTCGCCAGCCTCGAGCTGCATGTCGAGCACAAACCCGGGATAGCGCTTTTTGATATCCAAAACGAGCGGCATGGCCTATCGACCTCCCTGCAAAGCGGCGTCATCGCGCATGAGCTCGGCCAGCGCCTCGCGATCGATACGCAAGGCATCGCCGCCCGCCGGGTCAAGCGAATCGCCCTGTCCGGTGAGATCTTTGGCCTGCTTACGCTCCGCACGGGAAAGACCCCGTTCGCGGTACTTTTGCGAATGAGCGGTGTACATGTTGATGAACAGGATGACTAGGAAATTGAACACGATCACGACGGCGACCCAAAAGAGGGCCACCGAGGTGTTGCCGCCCATCCACTCAAAGTAGATGGCGATGGGAATGGTCTGCGTAATACCGGCGTAGTTTCCCGCAAAGAACAGGGTGCAGCCAAACTCGCCCATCGCACGGGCAAAGGCGAGGACCGTGCCGGCGGCAATCGAGGGCCAGCCAAGCGGCATCATGAGCTTGGTAAAGATGCGACGCTCGGACCATCCCAGGGTTCGCGCGGCGTCGAGCATCTGCGTGTCGAGGCTCTCGAAGGCTCCGAGTGCCGTACGATAGACGAGCGGGAACGACACAACCACGGCAGATATCACCGCCGCGGGCCACGTAAAGACGATCGAGATGCCATGCGCGATAAGCCACCGACCGACCCCGGTCGATCGACCAAACAGCATGAGGAGCAGAAAGCCGCAGACCGTGGGCGGCAGCACCATAGGAATCGTAAAGACCGAATCGAGCAGGCCCTTGATGCGGCTTGTTGTACCCATGGTCTTCCATGCGGCAAACAGGCCCAGCGCAAAGGCAATAACGAGGGCAAGGCCGCTCGTTTTGATAGACACCCAAAACGGACGGTAGTCGATGCCGCCAAAAAACGTCTGGGCGCGCTCCGCCAGCGAAGGTGGCTCCGTCGTCGAGACGCTCGCATACGGCACTAAGGCGGCGTTATCGCTCCACAGGGCTCCGCCACCCAGATCAAGCTCGGCGTTCGCGGCCTCGGCGGCATTCACCACCGTGTAGTAATCGCCGTCTTCGCCCTTCACCTTAAACTGATAGCGATAATCGCCCTGCACAAGTTCGTTGTCCGAGGTAAACACCCACTCAAGCCTGGAGTCCTCCAGCAGCGCTCCGCCCATGGAGTGAGACTTATCGAGCCCCGTGAGCATCTTCTTAAGCGCCTTTTGGTCAGAGGCGTTTGTAATGTCGAGTCCCGCGTCCTTAGCGGCGTGTGCATCAACCCACACCACGATGTTCGAAGGCGTCGTCACCGTCACAAGCGTCGTCTTTTTGTAGATGGGAAATCGATAGCCCTCGGGCTGACCTGCAAACGAGCGTGCCGTGCCCTTGGCATTGCGCTCAAACGCGTTGAGGCCAAACTCGACGCCATCGATAAGCGCGGAGTCCTCGGTCGCCTGGCACCCATCGGCGGTGGTAAAGAGAGCCTCGGCACAGGCAGCCCCAGGCAGCGAGGTAAACGCAAAGAGAACCGCTGCCAGCGCGGCGAGCAGGCGAATCGTTTTCCTTGACACGGGCGACTCCTCAAACACAGGGCAACGGCGCGCAGGCACGCCGGTTCAATCAAAAAGGACAGGCGATCGCAAGAACGCCCGCCCTCAAGAATATCGTTATACAGTGCCCTTCCGCACTACTCGGAAAGCTCAAAGCCGTACTTGGCCCAAATCTTCTGGGCTTTCTTGTTGGTCAGGCAAAAGTCGATAAACGCCTTGGCCTCGTCGGCATGCTCGGAGCTATCGGCGACAGCGCCGGGATACACGATGGGCTTGTGCGAGTCCTCGGGGCACACGAAGGCCTCCTCGATGCCGTCGTAGCGGAAGATATCGGAGCTGTAGACAAAACCTGCCACGCAGTCGCCTGTAGAGACGTAAGAAGCAGCGGTGCCGACCTTGTCGGCCAGGGCCACCTTGTCGGCGATCTCGGGAGCATACTCGCCGTCGTCGCCCTCGGTGCCGGTGTAGAGGCCCACGGAAGCCAGCGCCTGGTTGGCGTACTTGCCGGCGGGGACGGTCTTGGCGTCGCCAATGGCGATCTTGCCGTCCAGGTTCGCGACATCGGCGATGGCCTCGACCTTGGTGTCAGAGCCCTCGGCGCGGATGATCACGAGGTCGTTGACGAACATATCCTCACGGGTGTCGGCGTCGACGAGCTCGGCGGCCTCGGCGTCATCCATGGTGCCCTTGGAGGCCGTGATAAGCACGTCGACGGCGGCACCGGCGCGCATTTGCTCGACAAGGTCGCCGGACGCCTTAAACTGCGTATCGGCAAACGTGGTACCGGTCTGGTCGGTGTAGAGCTCCTGAACCTCGGGCAGAGCCTTCTCGAGCGAGTTGGCAGCAAAGACCTGCAGCTCGACAACCTTCTTGGAAGATGCCTTAGCAGAACCGGCATCGGATCCGGCCGGCTCGGACGTCTTGTTGCCCGAGCAGCCGGCAAGGCCAAAGCCGGCGGCAGCGGCAGCAGAAAGCGAGACAAAACCGCGGCGAGAAACCATATCGAACATGTTCAACCCTTTCGAACGCGACGCCCGGGCACCCCGCCACGGGCTTTATTCTGTAATTAGATTATACTTTCGTGCGAATAATGTTTGCGATAAATATTCCTCACCTGATAATTATCTTTTACCGATAACCACGAAACGGCCCCCGCTGTCGCTGCATAAAAAAGGCGGAGCAGCCCGTAAAGTCGCTCCGCCGCAGGTAGTGCGCTTATTTGGTGTGCCCGCCGCCCGCCGTCATTTGGGCCGCATGCTCCAGCTGGTCGCTCACGGCCTCCCAGCTTTCGCGGGCGGCTTTCGTAGATCCCGGAAAATTGATGACAAGCGTATGCCCACGCTGCATGCACACGGCGCGCGAGAGCATGGCGCGGCGCGTCTTGGTCATGGAGTATGCACGGATTGCCTCGGCAATACCCGGTACATCGCGGTCGCAGACGGCGCGCGTCGCCTCGGGCGTCACATCGCGCATCGAAAGCCCCGTGCCGCCGCAGGTGAGCACGACATTGGCGTGGCACTCATCGGCGGCTTCCACAATGGCATCACCGATCTCGCTGGCGTCGTCGCGCACGACCACATGCGAGGCGACCGTCCAGCCCTGCGCCACGATGAGCTCCTCGAGGGCAG
>URGF01000130.1 GCA_900547285.1 uncultured Collinsella sp. | reverse complement strand
CGGTCGCGAGCGCGCGCTGTGCCCACGTGACACCAACACCTCACAACTTGTTCGCCGCCTGTATGACGCCGGCGCTGCGTCGCTCAAGCTCGAGGGCCGCATGAAGGCGCCCGATTACGTGTATTCCATCGTCGACGTGTATCGTCATCAGATTGATGACATGCTGGCCGGAACCACCGTTGCCAAGGACGAGAAAGCCGCCCGCCAGCGCCAGCTCAAGCGCTGCTTTAACCGCGACTTTACGCACGCCTATCAGGACGGCACCTCGGGCGACGAGATGATGAGCTATGAGCGTTCCAACAACCGCGGCCAGATCGTGGGCACGGTGCTGGGCAGCCGCCCGGCCAACCGCGATGTGCGCGGCCTCAAGCCCGACGACCGCCGTCGCCGCGCCGCCATCGCCCGCATTGAGCTGTTTGAGCCCGTGGGCAAGGGCGACCTGCTGGAGCTTCGCCACGATAACGAGTTTGACCAGTTCCTGACCACCATTGCCGCCGATGATGCCGCAGCCGGTGAAGTCATCGAATGTCGCGTACCCCGCAGCATGCCCGAGGGCTGCCGCGTCCGCGTGATTCGTAGTCAGCGTGCCATCGACGCCGCCGGCGCCGCGCTCAAGCGCGACGTGTTGCGCCGCCGTGCCGTTGATGTAACCGTTGTGGCGCGTTTGGGCGAACCGTTTGCCGTTACGCTCACCTGTTGCGACGATCCTTCGCTTACGGCCACGGCCACGGGCTTTACCGTCGAAGCCGCCAAGACCCGTGCGGTCGAGGCGTCCGATCTGGCTGAGCACGTCGGCCGCATGGGTTCCTCTCCCTTTGAGGCTGCGAGCTTTGAGGTGGCGCTCGATGAGGGCTGTGGCATGGGTTTCTCCGCCGTACATAAGGTGCGCGCCGCCGCTTGCAAGGCGCTGGAAGAGGCCATTCTGGCGCCGTACGCGGAGCGCGCGAAAACGCTCGAGCTGCCGGCGATTGTAACCAGTGATTCCCGCCCCGCGCCCAAGCACTACCGCGATGAGCCGCAGATTTGCGCCACCGTCACCTCGCTCGAGGCCGCCGAGGCCGCTCGCGCCGAGGGCGTAACGCGCATCTACATGACCACCGACGCGCTCGATGCGGCCGGGCTCTCCCCCGCCGATGCATTTGAGCAGGGCATCGTGCCTATACTCGACGAGGTCTGCCGCGCCGTTGACCACGTACGCGTCGACCCGTGGGTTGCTGCCGGCGCCACGGTCGCTATTGGCAACATCTCTGAGCTTGCCCTGGCCGCCCAGGTTGGCGCCACGGCCGAGATTCGCTCTTGCCTGCCGGTGCACAACACGCCCTGCATGGAGGCGCTTGCCGAGCGCGGAGCCGGTGCGTTTTGGCTCTCGCCCGAGATCACGCTCGACGAGATCGTCTCGCTTGGCACCGCCGCGCCCACAGCCCTGGGCATCACTGTGCTCGGTCGTCCGCGCGGTATGTCAAGCGAGCACTGCATCCTGCAGGTGGCCAATGGTTGCATCCACGATTGCGCCAACTGCCGCCTGCGCGCCCGCAAGCTGTCGCTCAAGAATATCGACGGCAAGGTCATGCCCGTACGCACCGACATCCATGGCCGTTCTCGCCTGTACGACGCCTACCCCATCGACCTTACGCCGCAGGTACCACAGCTGCTCGACGCCGGCGTCCGTCGTCTTATGGTGGACGGCACGCTGCTCGAGACGGATGAGGTGGACCGCGCCGTCGCTCGCGTCCGTCGCGCCGTCGAGGCGGCTCAAGCCGGCCGCAAGCCCGCCGCCCGCCTGTGCGGCGCCACCTCGGGCTGCATGTTTGTGGGAATTAGCTAACCGAAAGGCTTACACGTGAACGAAGAACCTCAAGTCCTCTACTGCGACGCCTGGCTCATGGCCATCGACAAGCCCGCCGGCATGATCGTCCACGGTGACGGCACCGGCGAGCGCACACTTACCGACTACGCCAGCGACCTGCTGCTGGCGATGGGCGACGGCTTTGCCGCGACCGACATGCAGCCGCTCAATCGCCTGGACCGTGACACCACCGGCGTGGTGCTGTTCTCACTCGACAAGCAGACGCAGCCCGCCTTTGACCAGATGATCATCGACCACGCGTTCGAAAAGCACTACCTGGCGCTCGCCGAGGGCAAGATCGACTGGAACGAAAAGCTCATCGACAAGCCCATCGCCCGCGACCGTCACGACAGCCGAAAGATGCGCGTCGGCGCCAGCGGCAAGCCGTCTCAAACGCGCGTGAAGGTGCTCAAGCGTCTTAAGAGCCGCCGAGGCCTGCCCACGCGTTCGTATATCGATGTTGAGCTTCTCACAGGTCGTAAACATCAGATCCGTGTGCACCTGGCCAGCGAGCACCATCCGCTGGTGGGCGACGACCTGTACGGCACGCCGCGCCCCTGTGGATTGATGCTCCACGCCCACAGTGTGTCCTTTACGCATCCCGTAACCGGCGAGCACATCCACATCGAAGCCCCCTGCCCCTGGGAGCCCTAAAACCTGCCGAAAAGTGACAGGTTTATTTTGGCAGGTTTTATCTGGACAAACGTCAAAACCACCACAAAGGTTCCTGCCCCTTCGCGGTGGTTTTGGCCTTAGCCCGTCCCTTGCTGTTAGACCGTGATGACGTTGTCCATTGCCCGGTACTTGGCAGGGACATCGCCTGCGGTAATAATCGTTGCGTCACGGAAGTCCGCGAACTTGACGGGCGCCACCATGCCAAATTTACTGGCGTCCGAGATTACGAAGCGCTTGGCCGTATGGCGCATCGAGATACGCTTTACTTGCGCCTCCTCGATATCGGGCGCCGTGAAGCCCTGCTCGGCGGCAATGCCGTTAGAGCCCCAAAAGCCACAGTTGAAGTTGTAGCGGTCTAAGGTTGCCAAGGCATCGGGGCCAACGAGCGCCTCGGTCTCGGGTTTGAGCTCGCCACCCAGCACCACGGTACGCATGCCGCGCAAAGCAAGGCGTTGAGCATGGAGCACGGAATCGGTCACATAGGTGACATCTTCAAGGTGTGGAAGATGCTCGATGAGCCTGAGCGTCGTCGAACCCGAGTCGATGTATACAAAGCTCTCGGGCTCCACAAGCGCCGCCGCACGGGCGCAGATACGCTCCTTGTCGTCGTTATGGAGGTCGCTGCGCTCATTAAGCGTTAGGTCGCGCGTCACGTGCGCGCGCTCCAGACTCGTCGCGCCTCCGTGTACCTTGGCGATACGGTGCGCGCGGTCGAGCGTTTGCAAGTCGCGGCGAATGGTGGACGGTGTCACGCCCAGGGTATCGGCAAGCTCTGGCACAGTAACCGAGCCGGCCTGCTGCACCATCGACACAATCGCGTTGAGCCTATCTTCCGCAAGCATCGCCTACTCCTCCTCGGGGTACACGACTCCCCAATCGGCGCGAAGCTTGGTCATAAGCTCCATAACATCAGAAGCATAATCCAACAGCTCGCGCTTGGAGTCGTCGCCGGCAACGGCCTTCTCAAGATCGGCCATCTCATAGCAAAGGGCGTAAGCCTCGGTGCCGGCGTGGACCTCCTCGCGGCGGCCGTCCGCAGTCCACACGATGGTCGCGTGATCGGCACGCGGATAATCGTTGACCTCGATATAGCACTTGTCGAAGCTGATGACCGAGCGCTTGGGCTGCTTGGAGTGGAGCGTAAGGCTCACGACGCCCAGCTGCTGCTCGGCATTTCGGCAGACGATGCCGCCCGCGACGTCAACACCGGTCTCGCAGGTGTTGCCCAGCGAAACGACCTCAGCGGGCTGGCTTGCCATAAAGAGACGCATGACGGACAGGGCATACACGCCAATGTCGAGCATGGCACCGCCAGCAAGGTTGCGGTTGTAGAAGCGATTGGTCAGATCGCCGTACTCCTTGTAGCTACCAAAGTTGAGCTGGGCGAGGTTCATGCGACCAAACTCGCCGGCATCCATGCGACGGCGCAGCTCTTGATACAAGGGCATATGAAGCACCGTGGTGGCGTCCATGAGGACGACGTTGTGCTCGTCGGCGATGGCACGCGCCTCGTCGAGCTCAGCGGAATTGAGGGTAATGGCTTTCTCGCAGAGCACGTGCTTGCCGGCGGCCAGCGCGTCACGCAGATAGGTGATATGCGTGTTGTGCGGCGTGGTGATATAGACGGCGTCGATGCCCGGATCGGCGTAGAGGTCCTCAACCGATTCATAGACCTTCTCGATGCCATACTGCTCAGCAAAAGCCTGAGCCTTGGACAGCGTACGGTTGGCGACGCCCGCAAGCTTGCGGCCGGCAAGAGCGAGAGACTGGGCCATCTGGTTGGCGATAACGCCGCACCCGATCACAGCCCAGCGAAGCTCGGGAGCCGTAAAAATATCGTTGGGGAACGGCTGATCCTGGACCGAGGCAAACGCCGCCTTAGCGGCTGCTTCGGCGTCGAGCGGAGCCTGTTTGGAATCTGCCATTATGTGCCTCCTGAGTTATCGGAAGTCCTTCATTTCTAACAACCCTATATTCGCACAATTGCGCGCTTATTTGCTCGTGTTTGCGTGCTTATTTGCTTATCGGTCATTATTTAGCCATAGTTGGCAGATGTTTGCGCAGTTATGCGCATTGTTGCGCAAGACTATGCGCATAAATGCGCATGCGACGATCCTTGTGAAGCATAAAAAGGCGGAACACCAAAGCCCTAAAGAACAAAGTAGGCCGTGATACTACACCCCTCTGGGGGCATCAGACATCAAAGGACCGTCTCAAACTGCCGGCAAAAAGGTAACGTCCCTATGTGCCGGCACCTAGAGACAGTCCCTATGTGCCGCTTTCGTTGAAGTCTATCCCAGATGACCAGATATACAGATCTAAAGACAGTCCCCATCGACTGGTCGTTTAAGAACGTCCCCAACGACTACTCATTTAAGTCTGTCCCCAATGAGTAGGGATAGAAAAAGGCCCGGGTGCCGTGGGGCATCCGGGCCTTTGCTAGCAACTTGATGTTGCGGGCAGCTTAGAACTTGTGGCCGCACTTCTTGCAGACGCGCAGCTTGTTCTTGCCGTCCTTCTCGTGACCGACGCGGGTAACCTTACCGCACTCGGGGCAAACGAGATTGACGTTGGAGGCGTCGATGGGAGCCTCCTGCGAAACGATGCCGCCCTGCTGGTTGGCAGCGTTGGGCTTGACGGCCTTCTTGACGACCGAAACGCCTTCG
>URGF01000129.1 GCA_900547285.1 uncultured Collinsella sp. | reverse complement strand
ACAAATCCAAGTTAGACCATTTCAAATGGTTCGATGTCTGCCCGGATGCGACACAACTGGTGTGTCCATCCTCGCAGTATCCGGTTCTCAAGGTGCACGCCCCGCGGCTGATCCGGTTCCACCGGGCCGCGCGGCAAGGAGATATATTGCCAGACCGGAGGGGCCCCGTGGGCGGGAATCTGGGCGTACACATTTCCTACACATCTTGTGATCCGACTAACGTTTGCCAGCCGTTAACTACCGCTCGCCGAGCATCTCTTTATATAAGGCAGTCTCATGGTTAAAGCGGATACGTCCCCCTAGCTAAAGCACAGCCAGCATCGAGCAACTCATCGCGTTCTTCCACCGAGAACCCCTCGGCGTAGACGCGCACCACTGGTTCGGTCCCGCTAGGACGGACCAGCAGCCACGTGTCATCCTCAAATGACAGACGCAAGCCGTCCATATGACTAACGTTTTGCGGCACCTTGCCACAAATCGACTTGGGGTTTACGCCCGGCAGCAGGGTTCGTAACGTTTCGGCATCTTCGGCCTCAAGGCGCAAATCGCGTCGACCGTAACTCGTCTTACCAAAACTGTCCTCGAGTTGGTCGACCAGAACGCCCAAAGGCGCGTCCGTCTTTGCCATAAGCTCACACAGAATCAGACAGGCGAGGATTCCATCGCGCTCGGGCATATGCGCGGCGATGCCGATACCACCGGCTTCTTCGCCGCCCATGAGGACGCCGCCCTTCTTCATCTCCGCCGCTATATATTTGAAACCGACTGGTTTGACGGTCACGCGGCAGCCAAGCGCCTCGGCAATGCGACGCACGAGCGTCGAGCATGAAAGATTGACGACGACGCGCCCCTCCAAATTACGAAATTGAACCAAGTCGCCCAAAACGAGCGCCATGATCTGATGCGGATGTATATATCTGCCGCGCTCGTCAACCGCGCCGATACGGTCGGCGTCGCCGTCGGTCACCAGGCCAGCGCAAGCTCCGTCCTCGATAACCGTGCGCTCGCAAGCGTCCACCCACGGTTCAACGGGGTCGGGGCAGATATCTTCTTGGTCAGACGCCTGCCCGGCGTGAATCTCGTGCACCTCAACGCCAAGCTCGCGCAACAAGTCGGCTAGATAGCCCTGGGCTGCGCCGCCCATGGGATCGACAACCACGCGCAAGTGCGCGGCGCGGATGGCTTCGGCATCGACAAACGATGCCACCGCCTGCATATAGTCAGGAATGATATCCGCGGTGCGATATTGCCCCTCGAGCCCCATTGGCTCGGGAGCCATAGTCTCTTCGAGCTCTTCGATGACATCCTGGTTGGCGGTCGAGCCGTCACCCATGCGAATCTTGAGGCACAGATAGCCCTGCGGATGATGGGACCCCGTCACCATGAGCGCGCCGCACGCTTCACCGTCATAAGCCGCCGCCCACGTAAGGGCAGGGGTCGGGACAGGTCGCGAAGCGAGCACGGCGTCTAGCCCGTGCGCTGCTAGCACGCCCGCCGCAAGCTCAGCGAACTCGCGCGCCAGGGGCCGGGTGTCGAACCCTATATATACCGTTTTGCCCGGATTGGTCTTTTGCCACAACTCGCCGACGGCATCGGCGATACGGGCAACGTTATCGGCAGTGAAGTCCTCATCGACGCGAGCGCGCCAACCGTCAGTTCCAAAATGAATTATCGCGCACACGCGCAGACACCTCACAGTGTTTGGATCATGGTACGCATGAGGTATACCCGCAACACGCACTCGACAACCTGCCGGCACCAGCATTCACCATTTGGGCAAATGCTGCCGAGGACATGCAAGCAATAAAAAAAACCGCCCCGTATGGAGCGGTTTTACCCTTTATATATCGAGCGCCTCGGCCATCGCTGCCGTAGTGATTGCCGTGGTTCCACAACAACTGCCCACCATTGCGGCGCCGGCATGCCTCCATTCGATGCATGCGCGCGCGAAAGCTTCGGGGTTCTCGTGCCATACGGGGCCATCCTGAGTCTGGACCGGATCGCCCACGTTGGGACGCACCGTGACGGGAGTAGTCGCCGATGCAACCATCCTGGGCACCGCCGCGTTCGCGGCCGCAAGCGAACAGCAATTAACACCAACCGAGTTTGCGCCGTGTTTTTCGGCGTACAAAACGGCTGCCTCGATGTTAAGGCCATCGCCCAACAGGTCGCCTTTATCGTCAACGACAAAACTCACCAGAACAGGCATGCCGTCGGCGGCATCTAGGGCGCCGGCAAGCATGGGCTGCAGATTACGGATAGACGTCACCGTCTCGATCAGCAGACCGTCAACACCAGCATTGAGCAAGGCGTGCGCCTGTTCGCGCGCAATGCCTCGGATTTCACGATACTCGGCAGAGTCCTCGGCAAACCACTCAATACCGATCGGGCCCATCGAGCCTAGCAGCAGCTGAGGGTGCGCCTGGCGGGCATCGTCGACGGCCCCGCGATTGACCTCCGCCACGGACGGCGCAATCTGGTCGTGCTTGAGGGCATAGCTCGATGCCTGAAAGGTGTTGGTAATGAGCACCTGCGCGCCGGCGGCGACATACAAGCGATGGATACGAGAAACGGTCTGCGGCTCTGCCAGATTCCAAAACGCCGGTGGAATGTCGGCGGCATCGTACTCACTCAACAGAACACTGCCCATGGGACCCTGCGCCAACAAGGTCTCGCTCGACAAGCGGCGCGTAAGTTCCTCGGCACCAAAGCGGTTGTAATAACTCGTATCCATATATATCCCGCTATTCCTCGACGCTGATTCCCTGCTTTTCGAAATAGGCGAGCCAGCGGTTCATCGTGTCCTCGGAAAGCGCATGCTCCATCATGCAGGCCTCGGAATCGGCTCGCTCAAATTCGACACCGAGCTCCTGAACCAAAAACGTGCGGATGAGGCGATGACGGTACCAGATAGCCGTACCAACCTCGCGGCCGCGATCGGTCAGGACTACCTTGCCGTAGTGCGATTGCTCGACAAGTTCGGATGCCTTGAGCGCCGAAACCGCTTTATTGACCGATGCCTTGGAGACGCCAAGGCGCTGCGCGATGTCGACCGATCGCACGCCGTTGGTTTCCCCCTCTTCGCTTTCAATGCGAACCATGCACTCCAAGTAGTCTTCGTTCGCCACCGTCAGATGTAGTTCGCGCGAGCTATTTGTCGTATCCATGATCTTCCGTCCCTTCTGCATTCAATGGCTGATTCTACCCCATCCAAGCGTCGTGGTATGCCGTGGCATACCGTGCTAGAGTTCTTGTTGCACACGACGACCAAGATTGGAGCGGTCTTTATGGAAAACACCACCACGAGCCCCGATGTCCTCGAACGCTTTTTGCGCTACGTCCAGATCAACACGCAGTCCGAGGATGCAAACTGCGACCAGGTACCCTCGAGCGCCGTTCAGTTTGACCTTGCCAACGTGCTGGCTGAAGAGCTGCGCGAGCTTGGTGCGGAAGATGCCCACGTGACCGAGCACGCCTATGTCTGCGCGCATATCCCCGCAAGTGCGGGCGCTGAGGACAAGCCCGCCCTGGGCCTGATCGCCCATCTCGACACCACCGAAGTTGCACCGGGCGCCGGCGTGAAGCCGCACATCGTGCACTACGAAGGCGGCAACCTGGTCTGCGGCACGGTTGACGGTAAACCCGTTGCCATGAGTACCGCCAAGCTTCCCGCCCTGAATGACCTCGCGGGTGAGGACCTGGTCTGCAGCGACGGCACCACGCTGCTGGGCGCAGACGACAAGGCAGGCGTCGCCGAGATCATGTCGCTTGTCGCGCGTATCGCTCAGGACCCTTCTCTGCCCCATCCCGCACTCGGCATTTGCTTCTGCCCTGACGAGGAGATCGGCCACGGAGCCGAGCTGTTGGATATCGATACCTTTGGCTGCAAGTACGCCTACACGGTCGACGGCGGCCCCATCGGCGAGCTGGAGTGGGAGTGCTTTAACGCCGCCGAGGCGACCGTCCGCTTTGAGGGCCAGTCCATCCACCCGGGCGACGCTAAGGGTCGTATGGTCAACGCAGGCAATCTGTTCTGCGACTTCAACGCGTTGCTCCCCTACGTGCAGCGCCCAGAGTATACGGAAGGCTACGAGGGCTTTTATCACCTTGAGGGTGTATCTGCGACCGTCGATCACGCCACAGCGCGCTATATCGTCCGCGACCATGACGCCGCCAAGTTCCAGCAGAAACTCGACCTTATTGATGCCGCCGCCTCGATGCTCAACCAGCGTCTGGGTGAGGAGCGTGTGACGGTCGAGATTAAGCAGCAGTATCGAAATATGGCCGAGATCGTTCGTGACTATCCCGAGCTTATTGATGTTGCCAAGGAAGCCTACCTTGCCTGCGGCGTTGAGCCCCAAGTGCTGCCGATTCGCGGCGGCACCGACGGCGCGCAGCTGTCGTTCCGCGGTCTGCCCTGCCCCAACCTTTCCACCGGCGGCTATTGCTACCACGGCGTCAACGAGTTCGTCCCGGTCAGTTCGCTCGTCAAGATGACCGATGTGCTCCAGGAGCTCGTCGCCCGCTTTGCATAAGCCTGGCTGCACAAGTCCGAAAGACGAATCGCCCCGTCCTCAACCGAGAACGGGGCGATTTTTTTGCTGCAATGTGAACAGGTTGACGTACGCCAGCCTCTTAACGCAAGGAGTGTCCCAAACTGCCGGCACAAAAGGAACGTCCCCAAGTGCCAAGTGTTCCGGCAACGCCGATGTTTTGGCAACGACAGCGAGCGGGTCGCATTTGAGACAAGGTGACGTGAAGCGAAAGGGCGCTGACCTTCTGGTCGCGCCCTTGAAGTTGAACGTCAGATTGTCCAAATGCGGCCCGCGCAGCGTCGAGCAGTTACGGCGTTTGGTAAAACGCCGTAACGAACTACCGCGCAACGAACTAGCTCAGCATTGCATCCATCATCTCGGAGTTGACGGAGTCGTCGGCAGACCACTCGCCATCGTCGTTGCAGGTGTACTTGAAGATAACCGTGGTCTTCCTGGGCTCGGTGGCCTTGGTCACATCGACCATAACCTGACCGGCCATCTTGTACAGCTCGTCATCGGAAGGAACCGTGTCAAGCGCAGCGACCTTCTCCTGATACTGGGTGGAGAAGTCCTCGACGATCTTGTTCATAGACTTGCAGGTGATGGAGACCTCGGCGGTCGCAACACCCTTGTCTTCGTCGACCGTCACGTCGCCGATCTTGTAGTCAAAGCCCTCGAGATAGGTCTTGGCATACTCCTTGGGATCGATACCCAGCTGCTCGAACTCGTCGCCCGAAGCCTCCTCCAGACCAGAGAGGAAGTCGTCGCCGCCGTTCTTGACCTCGTC
>URGF01000128.1 GCA_900547285.1 uncultured Collinsella sp. | reverse complement strand
GACTTGCAGCGACGGACCTCGGGACGCTCTTACACCACGTCTGCGCGCGCCACCCGGTCCAAGGGCCGCAGAACGAAAAATGGGGGCGCTGGTTGTCCTGCGCCCCCATTCTTTGGGTATTGCGGTTGTTTGCCGCCGGTTGTTACGCCGCTTCGTCGAACTGCGAATTGTACAGGTCGGCGTAGAAGCCGCCTTGGGCGAGCAGCTCGTCGTGCGTGCCCTTCTCGACGATGTCGCCGTCGCGAATCACCAAGATCACGTCGGCGTTGCGGATCGTGGACAGGCGATGCGCGATGACAAAGCTCGTGCGGCCCTGCATCAGCGCATCCATGGCGCGCTGAATAAGCTCCTCGGTACGGGTATCGACGTTGGAAGTCGCCTCGTCCAAAATCAGCGCCGGACGGTCGGCCAAAATGGCGCGGGCGATGGTCACGAGTTGGCGCTGGCCCTGTGAGAGGTTGGTGCCCTCCTCATTGATCATAAAGTCGTAGCCGCCGGCGAGCGTATGGATAAAGTGGTCGCAGCGTGCGGCGCGTGCAGCGGCCTCGACCTCGGCGTCAGTCGCATCGGGACGTCCGTAGCGGATGTTCTCGCGGATGGTGCCGTTAAACAGCCAGGTATCCTGCAGCACCATGGCAAACTCGCCGCGCAGCGCCGCGCGATCCCAGTCGCGCACGTCGACGCCCTCGACACGCAGCGAGCCGCCGTCCACGTCGTAGAAGCGCTGCAGCAGCTTAATGAGCGTGGTCTTGCCAGCGCCGGTGGGGCCGACGATGGCGATGGTCTGACCGGGCTGCGCCTCGCAGCTAAAGTCGTGGATGATGGTCTTGTCGGGCGTGTAGCCAAACTTGACGTGGTCGAACTCAACGTGGCCGGGGCGCTTCTCGGGAATCTGGGCGTCGGCCTTCTGCTCCTCCTCGGGCGCGGCGAGGAACTCAAAGACGCGCTCGGTGGCAGCGGCCATCGACTGCATCGTGTTGCTCACGTTGCCCAGCTGCTGCACGGGTTGCGTAAAGTTGCGCACGTACTGGATAAAGCTCTGGATGTCGCCGGGCGTGGCATTGCCGGTCAGCGCGAGCTGTGCGCCCACCACGACAACGCCCACGTAGCCCATGTTGCCCACCAAGCTCATAAGCGGCATCATCAGGCCCGATAGGAACTGCGAGCGCCAGCCACTAATAAAGAGACGGTCGTTTTGACGGTCGAACTCCTCGATTGAGGCCTCGGCGCGGTCGAACACCTGAATAACGTTCTGGCCGGCAAAGTCCTCCTCGATAATGCCGTTGACGGCGCCCAGGACTTGCTGTTGCTCGCGGAAGTACGGCTGCGAGAAGTGAATCATCACGGTCAGGATAATCGCGGCTGCCGGCAGCGTGAGCACGGTAACGCCGGTGAGCGGCAGGCTGATCGACAGCATCATGACGAGCACGCCGATAATCTGCGTCACCGACGTGATGAGCTGCGTCACGCTCTGGTTGAGCGACTGGCCGAGCGTATCGACATCGTTAGTGATGCGGCTGAGCACGTCGCCCTTGCTGTGGCCGTTGAAGTAGCTCATCGGCACGACGGCAATCTTGGCGGCGATCTCCTTGCGCATGCGGTAGCAAATCTTTTGCGTGACGCCGGTCATGAGCCAACCCTGGATGAGGCTGCAGACAGAGCTTGCCAGATACAGGCAGAGCAAAAAGCCGAGCGTCTTGGCGATCCAGGCAAAGTTGACATCGCCGGTACCGTTGACCTTGGAGACCAGGCCTTCGAACAGTTTGGTCGTAACCTGGCCGAGCACCTTGGGTCCCACAATGTTAAAGATGACCGAGCACACGGCAAAGGCGACGGCGGCAAACACGGCAATCTTGTGCTGACCGATATAGCCGAGTAGCTGCCTCATGGTGCCCTTAAAGTCCTTGGCCTTTTCGCCGCGGCCCATGCCACCCATGCGGCCCATGGGACCGCGCCGGCGGGTGGGCTTGGGAATCTGAGTCTTGGTCTCGTCGGCCATTAGTGCTCGCCTCCTTCCATGACGGCTGCAATTTCTTCTTGGGTAAGCCCCAGCTCCTCGGCGGAAAGCTGCGACTGTGCGATCTCCAGGTACGCCGGGCAGCTGCGCAGCAGCTCCTCGTGCGTACCGGTGCCCACCACGTGGCCGTCGTCGAGCACGATGATCTGGTCGGCGTGCATGATGGTCGCGATGCGCTGGGCCACGACCACGAGCGCGGCGTCGGTAACGTTTTTGGCAAGCTCTTCGCGCAGGCGGGCGTCGGTCTTGTAGTCGAGGGCGCTAAACGAGTCATCGAACACCACGACCTCGGGCTTTTTGGCCAACGCGCGGGCGATGGCCAGGCGCTGGCGCTGACCGCCCGAAACATTGGAGCCGCCCTGGCTGATGGGGGAGTCGTAGCCGCCCTCGCGCTCGGCGATAAAGTCCTCGGCTTGGGCGATGCGCGCTGCCTGGTGCATGTCCTCGTCGCTCACCATGTCGCCGGCAAACTTGAGGTTGCTCTCGACGGTGCCCGAGAACAGACGCCCCTGCTGCGGGATGTAACCAATGCGGCGGCGCAGCTCGGAAAGGGTCATGTCGCGCACGTCAATGCCGTCGAGCGAAATGCTGCCGCCCGTGACGTCGTACAGGCGCGGAATCAGCTGCACGAGCGTGGACTTGCCCGAGCCCGTGGAGCCAATGATGCCGAGCATCTGACCGGCATGCGTGGTGAAGTTCACGCCGCTAATGACGTCGGCGCGGGCATCGGGATACTGGAAGCTCACGTCGCGGAAGGTGAGCTCACCGCGCGGCGCGCTGGCTGCGGGCAGCTTGGGCGAGACGGGGTCGTTGATGCTCGTGGGGCAGGTGATGACCTCTTCCACGCGCTCGGCGGCGACCTCGGCGCGGGGCAGAATGACCGAAACCATGGTGAGGATCATAAACGCCATGACGATCTGCATGGTGTAGGAGATAAACGCCATCATGTTGCCGACCTGCATCACGCCGTCCGAGACGCCCTGCGCGCCAAACCAGACGATAAGCACAGTGATGCAGTTCATGACGAGCATCATGAGCGGCATCATAAAGCTCATGGCGCGGTTGGTGTAGAGCTGCGTGGTCATCAGGTCGAGCGACGCCTTGTCAAAACGCTCGAGCTCATGCTCCTCGCGGTTGAACGAACGGATAGGCATAAGGCCGTCGAGCAGCTCGCGGGCGGTAAGGTTCACACGGTCCACAAAGCTCTGCATCTTTTTGAACTTGGGCATGGTGAGGCCCATAAGCACGCCGACGACGGCCGAGACCGCGATGATGGCCACGGCGATGGTCCACTCCAGGCCGGTGTGGTTAGCCAGGACACGCATGACAGCGACGATGCCCATGACGGGGGCCATCAGGCACATGCGGATGAACAGGGTTGCGGCCATCTGGATCTGCTGAATGTCGTTGGTGCAGCGGGTGATGAGCGAGGCCTGGCTAAACTTGCCCACCTCGGCCGGCGAGAAGTGCATAACCTTGTTGAAGGTCTCGCGGCGCAGGTCGCGGGCGATGGAGCAGGCGGTGCGCGATGCCACGGCACCGGTCAGGATGGTGGCGACGAGCGACACGAGGCACAGACCAAACATCGTGGTCGCCATGCGGCTCAGGTAGGCGTTCTGCACGTCGGCTGGGTCGATGCCCTGTGCCTTGTACTCGTCCTGTACATAGCTCACGGCGCGCTGGGTCACGATGGAGCCCGACATGGAGCCCATTTTGTCCGCCATTTGGTTGGCGCCCTCGACGAGCTTGCTTTGGTCTACCAGACCGCCCTCGACACCCAGGCGCAGGCTCTTCATGGTGATCTTACCGCCGTCGGCATCAATCTGCTTTTGCATGCTCTGCGCGGCTGCGGCCTTTTGCTGCATCTCGGCGAGCTGCTCGGGCGTCATGGCAGCCATCTGCTCGGGGGTGGGCATGGCCTGGGCGGCGTTGTTGTCTTTCTCGCTGGACGAGCCCATCATGTCGCCCATGGAGCTGGCATCAATGCCCTGGTTGAGCGAAAGGACGACGGTCTCGGGCAGGCTCATAATGTCAGCAATCTTGCCACCATCGGTGCGCTCTTCCTCGGTGCCCTTGTACGTCCGAATGCCGTTGTTGTCTGCCTTGCTAAACACGGCCTCTACCGCTTTGGCATCCTTGGCGCTCATAAAGAGCTTGAGGTCATCGAGCGATTCGGCGCGAATGGTGTCGGGTACGGGCGAGGCGATGCCGCCTTGCTGCACGCCCACATCGACGATGTCACTCATATACGTAGGTAGCGCTAGGTCGGCATTGCAGCTGATTACGATAAGTACGATAGCCGTGAGTAGCGCCAGGATATGCTTTTTAAAGAGCTTGAGAATCCTCACTCGGCATCTCTCCTTTCTTGATTGCGATCGATAATTTCGTTGGCACGCCTTAGGAGGCGCACCATCTCTTGGGTATCCGTTTCGCCGAGCTGCTCGAGGAAGGCCGCGGTGCGTTTCTCGAATTCCCGACGTTTGATTTCGAGATCTTGTCGGCCTTTGTCGGTCACCGTGACGTGTACGCGACGACGGTCGGTCTTTGAGTGCTCGCGCTCGACCCAGCCCTTGGTTTCGAGGGCGCGCAGGATGTTGGCGATGCGGGCGCTCGAGACCCAGGCGCGATCAGCGAGTTCGCTCGGCGTGAGCGAACCGCCAGCGAGCATGAGAGCGCGCATGACAGCCATCTCGCCGCCGAGAGCTTTGTCCGCAAAGCGCGAAATGCGCTGATGCATGCTGCCAAACTCAGTTAAGAGCTGACGCCCAAGCTCATGGAAATCGGTATCTTCCACCGAAAACCCCTAACACTAGAAACTATTTTCGTTGAAAGATGATACCCTTGCACGCGTACCCTATGCGGTAGATTTTGGGACATGTCCCAAAAAACTACTTGGCCGCTAGGCAATATAAAGAGCGCATAAAGACTTAAAATCATTCAATTGCTGAAGCGTTTCAAAGAACTATTATGCACGCGGTTAGGCGAGGGGTTGTCACCACCATGACGACTAGGACTCATATAATCGCCACGTGCGATGCTCCAACTTCCCGCAAGGAGACACCTGAATCAAGGGGGTTGGAGTCATGGCATTTGACTTCACGGGTAAAACCGCGATCGTTACCGGTGGCACTCAGGGCATTGGCCTCGAGATCGCCAAGGGCATCGTCGCGGGCGGCGGACATGTCGCGCTCATCGCAAGGAACGCTGCTAAGGGCGAGGCCGCTGTGGCCGAGCTTGGCGAAGGCAACAAGTTCTACCAGCTCGATGTTGCCGATGCGCCCAAGGCGCGCGAGACCGTCGAGCAGATTTTCACGGACCTG
>URGF01000127.1 GCA_900547285.1 uncultured Collinsella sp. | reverse complement strand
CGACTACGCGGGTCTGGAATCAATGCCATGCCCCGCTCAGAAAAAGGAGGAATACCATGAAATACCAGCAGCTTTGCGATGGAATCATCGCAAAGGTCGGTGGCCGAGACAATGTGCTGGACGTGAGTCACTGCATTACGCGTCTCCGCTTTCACCTCAAGGACGAATCGCTCGCCCAGACCGATGAGCTCAAGGCCATGAAGGGTGTCGTTGACGTCATCCAGGCCGGTGGACAGTATCAGGTCGTAATCGGTGCCACCGTCGAGTCCGTCTACAATGAACTCGTTCAGATCGGCGGGTTCGACGCCAAGCCCGCGCTTGATATCGATGAGGGCGACAATGTCAAGAAGGGCGATCCGTTCTCGCGCCTACTCGCCATCATTTCCGAGATCCTGCAACCGGTTCTTGGCGTGCTTATGGCCGGTGGCTTCATCAAGTCGATGCTCGCCCTCTGCACGGTTGCCGGCTGGCTCGCCAAGGACAGCAATACCTATGTGACGCTCTCGGCAATCGGAGATTCGGTCTTCTATTACTTCCCGCTTATCATCGGCTGGACGGCTGCCAAGAAGTTCGGACTTAAGCCCGTTATGGGTATGGCCCTCGGCGGCATCCTCGTCTACCCGACGCTCGTTGCCCTTATGGGTGGAGACCCGCTTTACACGCTCGGCACCGGTACGGTCCTTGAGTCCAATGTCTACGGTGATATCTTTGGCATCCCGTTGATTATGCAGAACTATTCATCGACGATTCTGCCTGCGATTTTCATCGTCTGGATCGCCTCGAAGGTGCACAAATTCCTTTCTGGCGCACTGCCCGCGCTTGTGAGCTCGTTCTTCTCCAACATTTTGACGCTTCTCATTTGCGGCATCCTGGGCCTGCTTGTGGTCGGTCCGGTCATGACGGTCCTCTCCAACATCGTTGCCCAAATCATCCTGGCGCTCATCAACTTCCAGCCCGCCATCGCCGGTTTTGTCATCGGCACGTTCTGGAGCCTGCTCGTCATGTTCGGTCTGCACTGGGGCGTCATTCCGCTGTGGTTCATCGATGTCGCAACCTACGGCTATGACCTCATCAACCCTCTCGTATACGCAGGTGGGTGCGCCATCGCCGGTGCCGTGCTCGGCATGATCATTCGAACCAAGGATTCCGAGGAAAACGCTGTCATCAACATCCCTGCTCTCGTCTCGTCGATCTTCGGCGTCAACGAGCCCGCGCTTTACGCCATCCTGCTGCCGCGTAAGCGTCTCATGTGGGCGACCTTCATTTCCGCCGGTGTCGGCGGCGCCATTGCCGGCCTTATGGGTGCCAAGCTCTATGCCTTCGGTGCCTCCGGTCCGCTCGGCTTCCCGAGCTTTATCAACCCCGCTGGCATCGATTCGGGCTTTATCGGTCTTGTCATCTCCGGTCTGGTCGCCTTTATTTTGGCGCTTATCGCCGCTATGGTGATCGGCACCAAGAAGGACGAGGGCGGTCAGACCCTCAACATCTCGGTGGACTAGTCCATCTACCCGCTTTGATTTAAAAGGCCTCGGACGGCAGCTGTGCTGTCCGGGGCCTTTTGCGTTTTGTATCGTTGCCGGTTGGTTTGTGGGGCATCTCAAAAGTGGCGGTGTGTGCTGGGATTACGACGACTGCGGCGCTTCGGAGGTCATGCGGCCGCCCTGTAGAAGCTGGCGATAGGGGAGAAAGCCGATAAACGAGACGACGGCTTGCGAGTACGCAGCGCTCCGTTTGAGGTAGAGCCTGACCTCGGAGGTCGTTGCAGGCTCGAGCGGCACGAGGGCCACCTTGCCGCCGGCGAGTGATTCGGCAGGCTTGCGCATGAGCAGCGAGACGCCGGCATCGCGCGCGACAAGCGAGATGATGTTTTCTGCCCGTTTGCCGGTAAACGTGACACGTGGGCTGAATCCTGCCTTGCGGCAAAGGGAGAGGGTGAGTTCGCTCACGAACGAGCCTTGGGGAAGCATAAGGAAATTCTCATCGATAAGGTCGTCGATCTCGATGGCGTTGCGCTTGGCGAGTGGATGGTCGAGCGGGATAACGGCCACGAGCCGGTCGGTTGTAAAGGGGATTTTTTTAAACTCCGGCTCGATGACGCCGCCGTCGCGGATGAAGGCGAGGTCGATGTCCTCGCGCAAGAGCATCTGCTTGAGTGCGCTGCCTTCGCCCTCGATGAGCTCAACGGAATACGAGGGGTTCGCCTGCTGGAAATCGATGACGGCGTCCGTGATTCCATAGGGAGCCATGATGGGGATGGAGCCCACGGTGATGCGTTCGAGTGGTTTATCTGCGGCTATCTGGATGGCAGCGAGATAGCGATGCTGGAGCGTCGCTATCTTTTGTGCATAGGGGAGGAGCGCTTCGCCTTGCGCGGTGAGCGTAACGTGGCGTTGACTCCGATCGATGAGATTACAGCCGAGCTCGCGCTCCATTGCCATAATGTGCTTGGAGAGAGTCGACTGCGACATGAAGAGCAGCTCCGCCGCATCGAGAAACGTACGCGACTGCGCCAAGATGGCGAACTCACCAAAACGGCTGATATCCATAGGGTAGCCTCCGGTTCCCTCATGTCGGCAAGTAACCTAGATCACGATTCCTTGGCAGTGGTCGATTTCGTGTTGGATGATTTCGGCGGTGTAGCCCGAGAAGTTTTTGATGAGGTGGACGAAATTCTCGTCCAAATACTCAACCTTAATGCGGCGATAGCGAGTACAGGGGCGCTCGCCGGAAAGCGAGAGACATCCTTCGCTCGTCTGATAGGAATTGACCTGCTCAAGAATTTGAGGGTTGTACATCAGCAGCGCCCTGTTGCCGTCCTTTACGCAGATGATGCGTTTGCGCACGCCAATCATGTTGGCGGCAAGGCCCACGCACTCGTGCTCATGCTCATGGAGCGTATCCAGGAGGTCCTGCCCGGTCGCGGCATCGTCGGGTCCCTCGTCTTCGGAAGGCAGGCGCAAAAAGAACTCGGATTTCATGATGGGCTTAATCATGGCGGGCTCCTCATGTCTCGTGCTTTCGTGAACTTTTAATAATAGCGCGGAAGGAAAGCTGCGCGTCAGCGTTACAATCTTTCAACGTTGGACCATGTTGTCGGATCCGTCGCGTGCGGCGTCTGACGTAAGTCTAGGGCTCATGCTCGCCCTGGACTGTTCCTCTGGGGCGATGTGACTGTTGTTCCAAGAGGAAGGAAATGCATGGGGAGCAAATCTCAGCAACAAGTTAGGGCAACGCCATCGGGCACTTCGGCGTTTCTCATCGTTATGTATATCGCAGCCTTTGTTGCCGCGTTTAACGAGAACATCATTAACGTGGCACTGCACGATATCATGGCGGCCTTTTCGGTGGGTGCCACCACGGCGCAGTGGCTAGTTTCGGGCTACATGATCGTGACATCGATCTTTACGGCCATCATGGCCTATCTGTCCGGTCGTTTCTCGACGCGCAAGCTGCTGTTTTTCGCATGCGGATGCATGGTCGCCGGCGAAGTCCTGTGCCTGGTCGCCCCGTCGTTTGCCGTTTTGCTGCCAAGTCGTATTTTGCAGGCTGCGGGATCGGGTATCTTGTTTCCGCTCATGATGAATGTGGTGCTATCTTGCGCCCCGCGCGAGAAACTCGGTCTGTATCTGAGCCTGGGCGGTGCCTGCATTACGCTGGGGCCGGCGTTTGGACCCGTGATCAGTGGTCTTATGTGCACCTTGTTTGGCTGGAGGGCAGTGTTCGTAGTGCCACTGGTGGGCGGTGTCGTGGTCGCCGCTGCGGGCGCAAGGCTCGTTCGGAATGTCGGAAAGCGCTCGAACTTCACGCTTGATATTCTGTCGGTTGTTTTGCTCGCTGCCGGCATTACGGCATTTGTGTATTCCGTAGGCGAGTTCTCGACCAATCTGATTGCCGGTATCGTGACGCTTTTCGCCGCCGTTGTGCTACTCGGCCTGTTTGCGGTTCGTCAGCTCAAGCTCGAGCATCCGGTGCTCAACGTGCGTCCCATGGCGAGCGTTCGTTTTTGGCCTGCGTGTTTGCTTGTGGTGGTGTCGATGATGACAACGTTCTCGATGAGTGTTTTGTTGCCGCTCTATTTTGAGGGCGCATACGGCATGACCGCACTTGTTGCGGGCTTGCTCATTTTGCCGGCGATTGCCTGCAACGCTGTGACCTCGATTGTGGGCGGACGCGTGATGGATGCCCGTGGCGCGTGGCCGCTGCTGCCGGTCGGCTTTGCCCTGATTGCTGTGGGACAGGCTGCAATTTCGATGACCGCGGCAAGCATGAACATTGGTATTGTCGTGGCGCTGACTGTTGTGGTGTATGCCGGTGTCGGTTTGGTGCTGAGCCCCTCGCAGACGGCCGGCCTGGAGACGTTGCCCGCCGCTGAGCATCCTCACGGAACGGCATTGCTCAACACGTGGAACATGATTGCCGCGTCGTTTGGCCCGTCCCTGTTTATCGGCCTGCTCTCGAGTTCTGCGGCGGTTGCCGGCGCCGCTGGCGTTGCGGCGGACGTTGCCCAGGCGATCGGATTTGCAGCCGCCGTGCGCGTGGCGGCCGTGATTGCCGTTGTCGGGTTCGCGGTGTCGCTGGTGTACGCTCGCCGCGAGTCGCACATGTCGCATTAATGTGTGCACATAGATTCTGCAGCTAGATTGGATGGCGACACCATAAACTAGTGGACGTTTTGCCGAGAGGCATGAATGTTTAAAGCGCAAAGAGTGCGCGACGGGCCCCGCGAATGGGGCGATGATGCCCGAGAGGGCCAAGAAGGAGTCTCATGTCTGAGAACGAAGAGATCATGAACGAGACCGAGAACGAGACCATGGCTGCCGAGGTCGAGGCAGTCGAGACCGTGGAGACCGAAGCTGCCGAGGTTGAGGCTGCTGACGAGGTTTCCGCCGAGGAGGCCGAGGTTGTCAAGGCCGCCGCTGATTACGATGACGAAGAGCTGATGGACAAGATGCAGAAGGCCGCCCGCCTGCTGCGTAGCCGTCGCTTTGCTATTTCCAAGGAGGAGGAGGCCAAGGCCGAGCGCATGGCGAACATCGAGCGCGCCATCAAGCTTCTTGACCTCAAGCCCAAGATGGAGCAGAAGGAGATGTCCGACCTGCTGGGCATGCGCCTTCGTGAGCTCGATGGCCTGATGGCCGAGGCCGAGGCTGCCGATCTGGTCGGCCGCATCGACGACGCCGAGGGCGATATGCGCAAGATCGTCGTCTTCGCTGCCGAGGATGCCGCTGAGGGCCTGGTCGAGCTTGCCAACAAGAAGGAGAAGCTCCTGCCTGAGCTTTCTTACGAGGAGGCCACCGAGCTGATGGCCGCTCTCGATAAGGTTATCGCTCCGCTCGTCGCCATGGGCCTGGACGAGGACCGCGGTCCTCGCGGCGGCCGTGACGAGCGCGGTGGCCGTGGCGGCGACCGTGGCGGTCGCGGCGGCTTTGGCGATCGCGGTGGCCGT
>URGF01000126.1 GCA_900547285.1 uncultured Collinsella sp. | reverse complement strand
ATGACGCGAGCGCGCGAGGTGGTCATTCTGGCGATGGATGCCGGCGTGAGCCGTGGCAAGCTGTGTGCGCCGGCCTTCGACGTCGAGACCGATCTGACCTACGACGTGCTGCGCCGTATTCTGCCGACGGACGGCCTGGACATGCCGCAGCTCGATGCCGACCGTTTGGTGTTCGACAACTCCCAGCCGGGCGACTACGAGCTCATCTCGCTGGCTGACTTTGCTTTTGGCGAGCAGTCGTTTGAGGCCAATGCTTCGCTTGATGCCGAAGGCAGGCTTGTCCGCGGCGATGCGGAGCCGGAGGGTGCCGGTGCGGATGCCCGCGCCGCCGTTCCCGGTCCTGCCGACCCCGAGCCCGATGCGTTTGAGCTCGTGTATCCCCAGGCGGTGGGCGTGCGCATGGGCACCTGCCCGTATCCGGCGCGCGATTCGTACAGCTACTCGTCAATTGCCGCGGCGCTGCATGCCGAGTCCGAGGACCGTGCCGCCGAGGCACACGTGCCCATGGACGAGGCCGGCGATGATGCGGAGTCGGATGGTTCCGAGATGACGGATGCGGACGTGGCTGCTGTCGAGCCCGCCGGCAACCCCATGGCGCTGGGCTCGGCGTTCCATGCCGCCTGCCAGTGGCTGATCGAGATGGGTGCCGATGAGCTGCCCGCCGCGCGTGCCGATGCGCTGGCGCGTCTGTGGCGCCTGACGCCGGAGCAGCGCGAGCGCTTCGACGTTGCCCTGGACCGCTGGCTCAAGTCGGCGGTCCGTGACGAGCTGCTTGCCTGGCCGTGCGTTCGCGCCGAGGTGCCGTTCTTTTCGCTGGGCTGCGAGGACAAGGACATTGCCCGCTACGGTGCATATGCCGAGGGCGCCATCGATGCACTGGCGACCGACCCGGCTGATCCGTCACGCGCACTGGCCATCGACTACAAGACGGGTGGCACGCCGGATGAGACACCCGACCAGCTGTTCGAGAAGCACGCCCTGCAGGCGCGCGTCTATTCGGATGTTCTGCACAAGGCGGGCTTTAAGACGGTGACGGTCAAGTTCGTCCGCGTGGAGCAGTCCGATCCCTCCAACCCCGCCGAGTCCCAGGTGGTCACCTACAACCTCTAGCTCACCAGGGCCGTCCGCACGCCCAGTCTCCCCATAACTTGCGATGAAATAGTTCCTGTTTTACGGCCCAGCTGGCTCCATCAGGAACTATTTCACCGCAACTCAGAATCAGTCGGGGGTGCGGATTACGCGGATGAAGTTGCCAATCAAGGGTGCGGATTACGCAAATTTACACTTGACGTTCATCTCGGGTGGGCCTATAAATACATGTGATGGGTTGTTATCCCTTTGGGGAGCATGGCCATCCGGATTCCGTTCGTTATTCAATTGCACATATATTCGGGTGTCACTTTAGGGCATGACCGTAGGCAAGTAGGGTGCTGCTTTCTGCCGAGGTCATGCCCTTTTTGTTCAGCTCCGAATGAGTGCCCTATCATCAAGAGAGGAGGTGCATCGATATGCTGGCGATCAGAAAGCTCAACAATAACGCCGTGATTTGTCGAGATAGTCGCGGTCGCGAGGTCGTGGCGCTCGGCAAGGGTGTCGGCTTCGGTGGTGACTTCCCCCGGGAGCTCGCGATGGACCATATCGAGCGCACGTTCTATAGCATCGATGCCGAGGGGCAGCGTATCATGCAGGATCTTCCTGCCGATGTGGTGCTGTTTACGGCAAAGATCATGGATATTGTAGAGAACGAGCTGCCTTACGAACTCAGTCCCAACGCCGTGCTCATCATGGCTGACCATATCGCCTTTGCGATTGCGCGGCAGAGGAAGGGCATTCGTTTTGATATGCCCCTTACCTATGATGTGCAGCAGCTTTATCCGCTGGAATACAAAATCGGCCGCTACATTACCGCGCGCGTGCGGCAGGAGTTGGGCGTCGAGCTGCCGCGCGAAGAGGTGGCAAGCATCGCCATGAATCTGGTCAATGCAAAGACTGGGGCAGAGGTTACTGTGGCAAGCGATCGCGCCCAATCGTTTGAGCGCCTGCTCAACGATGTCACTGATATCGTCGAGTACGATTTCCGTACCATCATCGATCGGGAGTCTTTTGAGTTCTCACGGTTTGCGACACACGTGCAGTATCTGTTCAAGCGTATCAAGGGTAACGATAGCCTCAGCAGCGCCAATTTGCCGCTTTATGCGAACTCGCGCGAGGAGTTTCCCGAGCTTGCGCAATGCATCGACCACATCTGTACCTATATGAAGCGGGAATGGCATACGGAGCTCACCGACGAGGAGAAGCTTTACTTCATGCTCCATGTCAACCGTATCTGTACGAAGGCGGAATCCGGCACAGCCGGACGCTGACAACCCAGGCCAGAAGGATTGTAACCTGTGTTAGGGCAGGGCATGACCTCCGAAAGTACGAGAACCATCTCGTGCCACGACGATTCGTGGCGTAAAAGGAGGAATGATGACTAACTATCAAAAACTCGCCCAAAGAATCATCGAAGAGGTGGGCGGCAAGGCGAATGTTTCAAGCGCGACGCATTGCATGACGCGTCTGCGCCTCGTTCTTAAGGACGAGGGGCTTGCAGATGACGCCAAGCTCAATGCGATTCCCGAAGTGATTAGCGTGGTGCACGCTGGCGGCCAGGTGCAGCTCGTAATCGGGCCGACCGTCGACAAGGTCTACGACGCGGTATGCAGGGAAGGCGGCTTTGAAGTCCAGACGGCGATTGATGAAGATCTGGACGCAGCAGAGAGGCTTCCCTGGAAGGAGCGGTTCGCTCCGAAGCGCATCGGCAATCTGATTCTCGATGCGGTGAGCGGCTCTATCGCTCCCATTCTGCCCGTGTTCTGCATCGCGGGTATCTTCCGCATGTTCACCATTTTGCTTGGTCCGGAAGGCGCGGGCCTTCTAGCCGCGGAGGGCAGCATGTACCGGCTCTTCACCTTGGTGGGAGACGCGGCATATTACTTCCTGCCGATCTTCGGTGCCTATGCGGCGGCCAAGAAGTTCCAGACGAGTCCTGTGCTCGCGCTCATGACGGCTGCTATTATGATTCATCCGAGCATGCTCGCTATCGTCGAGGAGGGCGCTCCGTTCGACGTCTACGGCATCCCCATGACGCTGGTGAATTACACACAGTCGGTGCTTCCCATCATCCTCATCGTGTGGATTCAGTCCTACGTAGAGGGGCTTATCAAGAAGCATTGCCCTGACATGCTGCGCATCCTCGTGATTCCAGTGGGGACCATGCTCATCATGCTGCCGCTTGCACTCTGCGTCTTCGGCCCCGCCGTCTCCTTCATTATGGGCATCATCGCCGATATCATCATCTGGCTCGGCGCGAACGCCGGTCCGCTGTGCGGTCTGGTGGTCGGTGCGACGTGGCACCTCGTGCTCGCTACCGGCATGCATGTGCCGATTCTCACCGCTATGATGCCCGGCTGGCTTGAGGTGGGCTATGACGCCGTGTGCACTCCGGGTACGACGGTGGTTGTTTACGTGACGCTTGCGGTCGCGCTCGCCTACGGCATCCGTGCAAAGGGCAAGGCTAACCGTCAGCTCGGTTGGACTACCTTCGCTACCTATGCGCTCGGCCGCGTATCCGAGCCCATCATTTACGGCATCCTCTTGCGCGATAAGAAGGCGCTCGCTTGGTCGATGATCGGCGGCGCGGCCGGCGGCCTTGCATGCGGTCTGCTCAACGCGCGCATCTTCGTCTTCTCGGGAGTCGGCTTCCCGTGGATGAACGTCATCAAGTTCAGCCAGGACATCATTCCGGGCGCCATCAGCTGCGCGATTGGCTTTGCGGTGACATTCGCCCTCTGCATGGTCTTTGGCTTCGACAATCGCGAATCGGGCGAGAAGGAAGCCGAGGAGGCCCTTGAGGCTTAAGCGCTGCATCTAGAAGGGTGCCTTAGCGCAACGAGTCTCTTCTCGGAACTGGGGCCCCATGAACCCGGACGGGCACCGCTGCATGGTGGTGCCCGTTCGCACTAAAAGCAAGATAAGGAGGACTCCCATGCCATTGCGTTCTGATTTCCTCTGGGGCGGCGCGCTTTCCGCCAACCAGTGTGAGGGTGCCTGGGACGAGGGCGGGCGGGGGCTCGCCAACGCGGATCTTCTGCCGTACGGGCGGGACCGTCTCGCCGTCATCAGGGGTGACGACGTTCCGCTCGAGCCGCTGTCCGACCATTACTACCCGGCCCAACAGGCCATCGATTTCTATCATCATTACCGCGAGGACATCGCGCTCTTCGGCGAGATGGGCTTCAAGGCTCTGCGCCTCTCCATCGCATGGAGCCGTATATTCCCCAACGGGGATGACTCCGAACCCAACGAGCAGGGCCTCGCGTTCTATGAGGATGTGTTTCGCACCTGCCTCGAACAGGGCATCGAGCCGGTGGTGACGCTCAACCACTATGACGTGCCCATGCATCTTGTTACGGCATACGGCGGTTGGCGCAACCGCGCTCTCGTGGGCATGTTTGAGCGCTTCGCTCGCACTGTGTTCGCACGTTACCGCAATCAAGTGCGCTCTTGGCTCACGTTCAACGAGATCAACATCATGACCTCTGCGTGCTTCATGGCGGCAGGCATCGTGTTTGATGAGGGGGAGGACCGCTACGTCTCCGTTCATAACGCGGTGCATCACGTGCTCGTGGCGAGTGCTTGCGCGGTGCGCGCCTGCCATGAGATCATCCCTGGTGCGCAAATCGGCTGCATGCTCAATGCGGGTATTTTCTATCCTGCTACCTGCAACCCTGCCGACGTTAAAACGGCTCAGGACGAGAATCGCAAGCACTACATGTTCACCGACGTGCAGGTGCGCGGCCACTATCCGTGCTACATGCTCACGGAGTATGAGCGTCAAGGGTTCGCGATTCCTTGGGCGGAGGGCGATGAGGAGGTCCTTGCGCAGAATCCGGT
The DNA here is from genome assembly GCA_900547285.1 of uncultured Collinsella sp. Classification (GTDB taxonomy): domain Bacteria; phylum Actinomycetota; class Coriobacteriia; order Coriobacteriales; family Coriobacteriaceae; genus Collinsella. The sequence continues at coordinate 532 of URGF01000126.1, read as the reverse complement.
GGACTTCGTGGGCTTCTCTTACTACTCGACGCGCGTGGCGCAGGCAAACACCGAGGGGCAGTTCGACTCCAATCTACTCAAGAGTGCCCCCAACCCTTACCTCAAGATGGAGCCATGGGGCAGATTCATCGATCCCGCAGGGCTGCGCATCACCATGAACGACATATACGACCGGTACGAAAAGCCGCTCTTTATCGTGGAGAACGGTCTCGGAGCCCCGGATGAGCCGGATCAGAACGGCTTTGTGGATGATGGATACCGTATCGATTACCTGCGCGAGCACATCCAGGCTATGAAGGACGCCGTCGAAATCGACGGGGTGGACCTCCTGGGCTACACGTGCTGGGGACCGATCGATCTGGTTTCGGTCGCAACGGGCCAGATGCGCAAGCGCTACGGTTTCATTTATGTCGACCTCGATGACGAAGGACACGGCACACGTCGGCGCAGCAAGAAAAGATCGTTCGAGTGGTATCGCAAGGTAATTGCCTCAAACGGCGAGGACCTGAGCTGAGCTTTCCTCAGGGGCCGG
>URGF01000125.1 GCA_900547285.1 uncultured Collinsella sp. | reverse complement strand
CGTCGCCCGCCAGCTGCTCGCGGCGCGTGAGAATATCGGTCAGCTCGCGTGTGGTCTCCTCGGCGGAACTCACGACGCGCACCCCAGGCCCCAGCGCATGCCGGATAGGTCCCACCAACAGCGGGAAATGCGTACAGCCGAGCACCACGGTATCGATACCGTGGTCGCGCAGCGGCTCAACCGTGGCACCCACCAGCGCACGCACGGCAGGCGTATCGAAGATGTCCTCGTTCTCAAGCCACTGTTCCTGCAGATGTGCACCCGAGGCGAGCTCGTGTTCGACAACCTCGACAAAGCTCGAGGCAGGACAGCCGTATACATCGACGCCGGCATCTAGATCCTGAATGGCGCGCGTGTAGGCGCCCGAGCGAATAGTGAGGTTGGTAGCGAGCACGCCCACGCGACGCGTACGCGTGCTGTTGATTGCTGCACGGGCACCCGGCGCGATCACGCCGATCACGGGAACGTCGAGCACCTGCTGGGCCAAACGCAAGGCCGCAGCGGTCGCCGTGTTGCAGGCGATGACCATAATCTTGACGTCGTGCTTCGAAAGCCAACGACCCGCCTGCAGCGCAAACGAGCGCACTTCATCCTCGGTGCGCGTGCCGTAGGGGCAGCGCTTGGTGTCGCCAAAGTAGTAGACGGACTCGTGCGGCAGCGCCGTCGCAATCGCGCGCGCAACCGTCAGACCGCCCAAACCAGAATCGAACACGCCAATCGGGCGCGTGTCGCCTGCCGGATTCTCGATATCGGACATTACCTCACCAGTCTCTCTCGAAAAGACATGTCCAAGTGCAGCGACGCCGCGCTACGAACGCGCCGCGACCAGCAGCTCTGCCGTCGCCGCCCAACCGTCGACAATTTTGCCGCGCGTAACGAAAGCGTTCTCGCAGGCAGCCAGGAACTCGGGCGCGCCGGCGCTCGTCAGGCCATTCTCGACCAGGCAGAACGTGCCCACGTGATCGGCCATGTAGAAGTCGGACTCGGAATCGCCGAGCGCGAGCGTCTCCTCGCGCTCGATCCCCAGGTGCTCGCAGAAGCGCGCGATGGCAACGCCCTTGTTGAGACCCGCGGGGTTGATGTTGAATGCGCGACCGTCCTCGACGCGATCGAGCTCGAGCGTCGTCGGCTTGGACAGGTGAGTCAGATGGCCGTTGCAAGCCCAGATCAGACCGCAGCCGGCCTCGTCCAGGATGGCCTGAACCTCATCGTCGGGTACATCGCCGCGCATGCCGACGGTGACCTCGCGGTATTTGTAGCCGGTCGACATGTCGTTGTGATACTCGATCTTGTGCGGCCAGCGGGCGAGGATCTTCTCGCACACGCCGGTCTGCTCGATCACCTGGTGCGGCGTGAGGCCGCAAGAGGGGTCGTAGGGCATGTCGCCGGTCAGATACTCCCAATCGTTGGCTTTGAGATCGTACATGACCAGGCCGCCCATCTCGCCGATGTAGGAGTTGAGGCCGAGCACGCGCGCGTCCTCGTGGATCATGGTACGGTTGCGGCCCGAGGTGGGAACCACCTGAATACCAGCGCGAGCAAGCGCCACGACGGCCTCGACGAGTTTGGTCGAGGGGTTGCCGTCGTTGTCGCGCAGCACGCACGAGCCAGGTGCGAGCATCGTGGCATCCAGGTCGGTAAAGACGTACTTGACCGTGGCCAAGCGCTCGCGCATCTCGCCCGAAAGCTCGGCAACGGTCGGCAGGGTATTGTGGGACATGGTTACTCCGTTTACGTAGAAGGGTTTGGACTTGGACGGCATGTTTTGATTGAGGGAACACGCTTATGGCGACAGCGCACTCAGGGCGCCGCCGCCATCATGGTTCATTAGTCAAACTGGGTAACATCGATCAGGCGATTGGCCAGCGAAAGGTCGCTCTCGATGGGCACGAACTCGTCGCCCACGTGCATGAGCTCCTCGTCACCCTTTGCCAGCAGCAAGACAATGGTGGGAGCATTGGGGTTGACGTACTCCTCGCGCGCCGCCTTGAACGCCGCATGCACAGCGGCTTCGCGGTCGAGGATGATCTTGTTCGGCGTATCGTCGGGAACATGCTCGGCAAGCTCGCGACAGACCTTCATCGGGTCCTCGTGAGCTGGATCCTCGTTCGTAAAGATCATCAGGTCGGAATACGGTGCGGCCTCGCGTGGCAATTGCTCGCGGCGCTCCTGCGCCTTGCCGCCGGCGGCGCCAAACAGCGCAATGACGGGGCTAGCGGGAAACGCGCGCTTGACCGACGAGAAAAGCGAACGGAACGAAAGCTGGTTGTGCGCATAGTCAACGACGCAGATCACGCGGCCGTCCTTCGACTCCACGACCTCCATGCGGCCCGGCACACGCAGTTTGGAGAGGCCCTTCTTGATAGCCTCGATACCGATGCCGATCTCGCGCGCAGCGGCGATAGCGACCAGCGCGTTTTCCACGTTAAAGTCGCCCGCGATACCCAGCAGGACCTTCTCCCCCGCCTCGGGCTCGTCGGCGCTCATGCCGTGCAAGTTGAACTCGATGTTAAAGCCGAGCATGCGGACATCGCTCGCCCACAGGCTTGCCTCGGGATGCTCGACGCCAACGGTCACCAAGCGCTCGGCCGTCGACGCTGCCTCTAGCACACGGTCAACCTCATCGGTGCCCAGATTCACCACGGCGGTCTTTGCCTGGTCAAAGATCCTGAGTTTGCTCTCAAAATAATCCTCAAACGTGGGGTGTTCGATCGGCGAGATGTGGTCGCGGCCGATGTTGAGGAAGCACGCCACGTCAAACGGCAGATTCTCGACGCGTTGGTACTTGAGCGCCTGGCTCGAGACCTCCATGACCATGGACTGGCGACCGGACGTGCGGCAGTTGGCGATATGGCGCCAGACCTCGGGGGCCTCGGGCGTGGTGTTGGTGCTCTCGTAGCACTCGATACCATCGTCGGTACTCACCGAGCCGATCATGCCGCAGGACTCGCCCGCCGCCTTGATGATGGACTGGAGCATAAAAGCGGCCGTGGTCTTTCCCTTGGTGCCGGTGATGCCCACGATCTTGACGTCGTGGTCGGGACGGTCGTAGACCTCCGGCGGCAACAGGGCCATGGCCGTGCGAACACTATCAACAACCAGCATCGCAGCACCGCTCTCCTGCGCCAGCGGCTCCAGAGACTCGACCAGCGACTCCTCGCACACAAATGCGACGGCGCCCGCATCGAGCGCCATGCTCAAAAACGCGGGCTTAAAGGCAGCACCTTTGCAAAAGAATACGTCACCTGCCGAGACCGCGCGCGAATCAAACGAGCAGCCGGTCACGGCGCGCTCGTCAACCTGCTCTGATGCGCGCAGCTCGCCGCACACATCGAGAAGCTTGGCAAGCGTATCGACCGTGGTCACGGTCGCGGAATCCGAATGGTGCATCTTTCACCTTTCTCAGCCATTTGGCAGGGACGGTTTTATAGTAACTGAAACGCACCCACGCAAAAACGGCTCCCGGAGGAGCCGTTACGCGCAGGCGTTCGTAAGCCGAGGCTAGGCAGCCTGAACAGCGGGCTGGTCCTCGTCGATAAAGAAGCGCTTGTACCACACTAGGAACACGAGCGGCGTATAGATCTTGCGCTGGAAATCGCCCTTGCCCGCAAAGTGCAGATCGAGCAGGTGCATGAGCTCGTCGGTATTGAAGAACTCGCTTGCCCACGGCGCGGTGAAGTACTCCTTGACATAGTCGTACCACTTTTGCTCGCGCAGCCAGTAGACAATCGGCACCGGGAAGCCCACCTTGGGACGGGTGGCCCACTCATCGGGCAGCGACTTGTTGGCGGCGTGGCGGAGTACCTGCTTGTTGCCGTTCTCGTTGATGCGGTAGCGGTCGGGAATGTGCTCGGCGAACTCCATGACTTTGCGGTCCAGGAAGGGCACGCGCAGCTCCAGCGAGTGCGCCATGCACATCTTGTCGGCCTTGAGCAGAATGTCGCCCGGGAGCCACATGTTCATGTCCAGGTACTGCTTCTTGACCAGTTCGGGCTGACCCTTCACGCGTGCGTAGATGGGTGCAGCGAGCTCGAAGGCGCCGTCGCCGGTGTTGTACTCGGGCTTGAGCACGCCGTCGACCTCGCGCTCCGGCCATACCAAAGCCTGTCCCAGGAACGACTTCTCGGGAATCTCGGCACCCTTGACCAGGAAGTTATGTCCCTTGAAGTACGGCATATGCAGCGCCAGGTTACCGAGCGCGCGACGGATGGGCAGCGGCACCATCTTTTTGTACTTGCGCACCGGGACCGTATCCTCGTAGTAGGCGTAGCCGCCAAAGAGTTCGTCGGCGCCTTCGCCCGAAAGCACGACGGTAACGTCCTTGCGGGCCATCTCGGCCAAGAACCACAGCGGCACGGAAGACAGGTTGGACTGCGGTTCGTCCATGTGATACTGGATGTCCTCGAGCGCACCGAAGAACTCGTCGGCGGTAATCATCTTGCGAACGTTCTCGACGCCGAGCTTATCGGAAAGCTCCTTGGCGTAGTTGGTCTCGTTAAAGTTCTTGTAGTCAAAGCCCACCGAGAAGGTCTTGTCGGGCATGAGGCAAGCGGCGATGTAGCTAGAGTCGACGCCACCGGAGAGGAACGACGCGACCTTGACGTCGGCGATGCGATGGGCCTCGACGCTCTCGTGCACGACCTCGTCCAGCTCATCGACATACTCTTCGAACGGCTTCTCGACGGCAGAGTAATCGCAATCCCAGTAGCGCTCGATGTTCATCTTGCCGGTCGGGATATCGACGGTAAAGTAGTGCGCCGGCGGCAGCTTGTAGACACCCTCGAAGAAGGTCTCCTCGGTTGCCGAATACTGCAGCGTCATGTACGGACGCAGAGCCTTTTTGTTGACCGCCTTGTGGAAGTGCGGGTAGTCCAGGAAGCTCTTGATCTCGGAACCAAAGAGCACGCCCGGAGCGCCGTCGCCCGCATCGGCCATGGGATAGTAGTAGAGCGGCTTGATGCCAAAGATGTCGCGGGCGCCAAAAAGCTTGTTCTTCTTTTTGTCCCAGATGACGAAGGCGTACATACCGCGCAGGCGATCGAGAACGGCCTCGCCCCACTCCTCGTAGCCGTGCAGGAGGCTCTCGGTGTCGGCGCCGCAGTGGAACTTGTAGCCCTTGGCCTCGAGCTCAGAACGGAGTTCTTGGAAGTTGTAGATCTCGCCGTTGAAGACAATGACGACGCTACCGTCCTCGTTGGCCATGGGTTGGGCGCCAGCCTCGGTCAGGTCGAGGATCGACAGGCGGCGGAAGCCGAGGGCAACGCGGCCGTCGATAAACTGACCGCCCATGTCGGGACCGCGATGGACGATGCGGTCCATCATCTTGGTGAGCACCTCGGATTGGTTATCCGTCCCACCGACAAAACCGACAAAACCGCACATATACTATCCCCTCTGCTGTTGCTGGGCATCAAATCGAATCAGTAGCTTTTGAGTATACCCGAGGGCGTAAAGAGGGGCGGAATGTTCAGGCAATCTCAACTGAATCAGCTCCGCTGTGACACGCGGGTTGATTTCCGATCTCAGCCGAACACATTGAGCAAATAGGCCGTTCCCGCACCT
>URGF01000124.1 GCA_900547285.1 uncultured Collinsella sp. | reverse complement strand
TAGATTCAGCCATTTGCGGGCTAAGCAGGAACTATTCCACCGCAATTTAATTTCAGACCAGGCACCCGCAACAAGAAGACGAATAACCTCGGCGAGTATGTAAACGCAGGGCCCTCCGACCCCGCCCGACGATTTCGATTGGCGACCTTTGACGGAGTCAAGGGAGGAGCCAAATCGAAATACGTCGGGCGGGGTCGGAGGGCCCGATGGGATGAATTTCGGCCGAGGCTATTCGTCGCCGAAGCTGATGCCCAACGCCTTGGCCTCGCGCACCAGATCACTCTGGGGGTCGACATACTTGAGCTTGCCGGCGACTTCCTCGAGCGGCATGTGGCACATCTTGCCGTCACGCAGGGCAATCATGTAGCCAAACTCGCCGCGTAGGCAGCCGAGCGCTGCCTCGACGCCGCACTGGGTCGCAAAGATGCGGTCCTGGGCGTCGGGCTGGCCGCCGCGCTGCGTGTGGCCGGGGATGGCGACGCGGGTCTCGCGACCGGTCTTGGCCTCGATCTCCTTGGCGATGTCGTACACGATTGACGGGCTCGTACGCTCGGCGAGCTTCTTCTTGTACTCCTTCTTGGACAGCGCCGCGTCCTCCTTGGAGATAGCACCCTCGGCGACGGCTACGATGGTAAAGCGGCTGCCGGTCTCCATGCGATGCTCGATGGTCTTGATGACGTTGTCCATGTCGTAGGGGATCTCGGGAATCAAGATGACATCCGCGCCGCCCGCGACGCCGGCGTACAGCGGGATCCAGCCAACCTTGTGGCCCATGATCTCGATAACGAACACGCGGCCGTGACTCGAGGCGGTGGTGTGAATGTCGTCGATGCACTTGGTGGCGACGTCGATGGCGCTCGTAAAGCCAAACGTCAGCTCGGTGCCCCAGGTGTCGTTATCGATGGTCTTGGGCAGGGCGATAACGTTGAGGCCCTCTTCGCGCAGGCGGTTGGCGGTCTTGGTGGAGCCGTTACCGCCCAGCATAAACAGGCAGTCGAGCTGCAGCTTATGATAGGTGTGGACCATCGCCGGCACCTTCTCGACACCATCGGTCTCGGGGGTATCCAGACGCTTGAACGGTGTGCGACTCGTGCCCAGGATGGTGCCGCCGCGGGTGAGGATACCGCTAAAATCGGCGGGCGTCATGACGCGGAACCTGCTGTAGATAAGGCCCTGATAGCCGTCCTCAAAGCCATAAATCTCGATAGGCTCTTCGCTATTGGTCATAAGCGTTTTGACAATGCCGCGCATGGTGGCGTTGAGCGCCTGGCAGTCGCCGCCACTGGTAAGAAGACCGATCCTAAGCATGGTGAATCCTTCCGGGCAAGTTATAACATGCGCATAAGTTTACCCCCGCACACTGTTGATACGGGGGTAAAACGTGTTAGCTCAAGCGTATGGAAATGTAAGCAACGTCAGGGAACGTAAGGTCGACGGGCCTGGCTCCTTACAGTGCGAAGGCATCGACGTTGCCCCAGTGGCGGCGCAGCGTGATGGCGGCAGCGGGCTCGGTATTGTCAAAGACGACCGACCATTGCGTATTGCTGGTGATGTCTTCCGGATTGGGCTCTTGCGCTGCGGCTCGCAGGGCTTCCCAGGCAATCGTTTCGTCCTGGGCACCGACATGGGCGTCAAGGACATCGGCGATGGCGATGGCGCGCTCTTTGCCATGGCCCATCTCGCCATTCTTTTGGTTGGGCAGCACTTCGTCGCCATAGCAGGCGTAGAAGTTCGTAACCTGGCGTACAGGAGTCGCTTTGAAAGCACGGTCCGGATCGCGCGGATCCCACTCTACTACGCGCGCGTCACCGGCGGCGTCGTTGATAAAGAAGTGGTAATCGCGTCCTGCCATGGCGTGCATGTCGTAGGCAGAAAGCAGGTCGACGGCCTCCTGCGTGGTGGCCGCGCGGTCGAGCACCAGACGGATGGCGAGCGAAGTGTTGATGACGGGGCGCTGCGTGTCCTGGTCACAAGGTTTGGAATCCAGGGTGAGCACGGCAATGGACACGCCACATTCGTTGACGCCGTCGAGCTGGGCAAACGGGCCCATCAACGCCGCAGCGCGTCCGCCGACGGAGTCAAGCGGAGTGTTATCGCCCAGGTTGTTAAGGGCGGCAAGCCCGATGGAGGCATAGCCGCCGCGTGGGTGATTGCGCACCAGCAGCGCCGAGGTGTCGTCCGTAAAGTCGTAATTGCGACCGGTGCGCACGCGGCCTTCGGCATCTACGGCGACAAAAGCGCTGCAGGCAAACTGGGGCGCCTGGACATGTGCCGGCACACCGGGCAGCACCTGTGCCACCACGGCATCGATGTATGCCTGGTCATCGCGCACGCCAGCGGCGATGATGCGATCAAGATCGCAGTCGTAGGCGATGTCGATTGCGTACAGGTCATAGCCATCCGCGTTGCCGGTCAAGCGTTTGAGTGACGCGGCGGACTTGATTTGCTTGCGGTAAACGATGCCGGCGGCAGCGGCAAGGCCGACGGCGACTCCCGCGACACCGCAGGCGATGGCAATGTTACGTGGCTTCATGACGGCTCCTCTCGTCCTGTTAGCGTAATTGTCGCAAAAGGTGCACGGGCATGATGGCTCAACTTGGCGAGCGGCGCGGGATTAAACATGGAATGAAAGGCACGGCACTGGCGCGGCGGGGTATGCTGGAGGGGACCATCAACCCAGCGAAAGGGGAGAGCATGACGGATCAGGAAACGCCCGAGCGCGCGCATGTGACGGCCGACGATATCGAGGCCGCTAACGACCTTATCGACTTTATCGAGGCATGCCCCAGCATGTTTCATACGGCGGCGACCATTATGGCCGAGCTCGACGAGGCAGGCTTTACCTACCTGCCCGAGAACGCGGCGTGGGATATCGAGCCGGGCGGGCGTTATTACACGCAGCGCAATACCTCGAGCGTTGTTGCCTTTAAGGTGGGCGAGGACCTGGCTGCTACGTGGGGCGAGGACGGCGTTGCCGGCGACTATCATTTTCAGCTCACGGCGTCGCACAGCGATTCGCCGACGTTTAAGGTCAAGGCCGTGCCTGAGCTTGACGGCGCGGGCGAGACGCTGCGCCTGAACACCGAGGCCTACGGCGGCATGATCGACTACACCTGGTTCGATCGCCCGCTGGCGCTGGCTGGACGCGTGTTGGTACGCGAAGGCGACCGTATTGAGAGCCGCCTGCTTTCCACCGAGCGCGAGGTCGCTATTATCCCGAGCCTTGCCATCCATATGAATCGTGGCGTTAATGAGGGCTTTGCGCCCAACCGCGCCGTCGACCTGTGCCCGCTCATCAGCGCCGGTGACCTTAAGCAGGGAGATTTTGACGCCCTGATCGCCGACGAACTGGACGTTGAGCCCGAGCAAATTTTGGGCCGCGATCTGTTCCTGGTCAATCGTCAGGATGCGCGCATTTGGGGCTGGGCCGATGAGTTTATCTCGACGCCCAAGCTCGACGACCTGGCATGCGCCTACACCTCGCTGCAGGCATTTTTGGGTGCCGAGAATGCGCACGACGTTTCGGTTTTCTGCTGCTTTGATAACGAGGAGGTTGGCTCCGAGACCAAGCAGGGCGCCATGTCGACGTTCTTGGCCGACGCGCTGCGCCGCATTAACGGATCGTTGGGCTTTGACGACGAGTCGTACCATCGCGCCCTTGCCGCCTCGATGCTTGTAAGCTGCGACAATGCGCATGCCGTGCACCCCAACCACGCCGAGAAGTGCGATGCTCGCAATCAGGTGGTGCTCAACGGCGGCATCGTCATCAAGGAGGCGGCCAACCAGCACTACTGCACCGACGCCTTTAGCCGCGGGGTGTTCCAGGCCATTTGCGATGACGCCGACGTGCCCACGCAGGCCTTTGCCAACAAGAGCGATATGGCCGGCGGTTCTACCCTGGGCAATCTGTCCAATATGCAGGCGAGCATGCATGCCGTGGACGTGGGCCTGCCGCAGCTTGCCATGCACTCGAGCTACGAGACCGGCGGCGTGCGCGACGTAATGTACGCCATCCGCGCCCTCACCGCCTTCTACGAGCGTGACCTGACCATCAACGGCGCCGAAAGCGTGGAACTCTAAAACCTGCCAAAAAGGGACAGGTTTATTTTGGCAGGTTTTATCTGGGCGAATGCAAAGGGTGAAACCGAACTAGATCTGCGATACGTGGCCGCCGAGGTGCAGTGCGCCTCGGCGGCTTTTTGTGTACAGAGTACGGCTAATGCTTATAAATGCTATACATGCTTTACGTATCTACCATAGAGCTTTATGATATTTTGAAGTATTAAGGAGGGGTCATGACCACAACAGCCGCTCAGATCAACGTACGTCTCGATGCCGATCTTAAAAGGAGTGGGGACGCCGCTCTCTCCAAGGCCGGTATGACGCCGAGCCAAGCGGTGCGAGCGCTCTGGCAGCTTGCAGCATCGCTGGCCGATCGCCCCGGTGCGCTCGAGGATATCCTGCTGCCCAGTCGTGCCCGGGCGGAACAGCGCGAGCGCGAAAAGGCCGCCAAACGTAAGCTCGAGCTTATGGATCAGGGGTCGTAGCTGTTCGCTGCCGCTTGCTGTGAGTCGGGAATCGATATGGTCAAGGCTCAGCCATCGGACGACGAAGAGCTCAAACGGAATGCCTATGCGGATCGCTATGGCGAGGAGATGAGCTGGCTCTATGAGTGAGACTCCAAAGCGCATCTTGGTTGACACCAACGTGTGGCTCGATTACTTCATTCCCTCACGACGTGGTCGTTCGGTGGCGATTGAGTTTTTACGCGATGCATGCACGGCGCAGGTTGATTTGCTGTATGCGGCGACATCGTCCAAAGACCTGTTTTATTTGATTTCAAGCGAACATAAGGCATGGTATCGGCGAGAGCACGGTTCGCTTTCCCAGTATGCCGCTACGGTAGCGACTTCGCTTGCATGGGATTGTCTTAGCGTGCTGTCGCAGCTTGCCACGCCAGTGCCCTGTGACCTGAGCGACATCTGGATGGCGAGCAGACAGCGTGAGCTCCATAGCGATTACGAAGACGATTTAATCATTGCGGCAGCGATACGCGCTCAAGCAGATCTACTGGTCACCAACGATGTCAAACTCTGTTCGCATGCGCCCGTCGCAGCAATGAACGTCGAAAACGCAAGAAAGTACTTGGCAACGCTCAAATAGCTCTAGACCTCACTGGCCGAACAAAAGTCAGCGAGGGCCCACAGATAGAGCCAACGCCAGCCAGACCCCGCAGGTTGAACAAAAGTCAGCGAGAGCCCGTCTGGGCGAGCAAGGTGCCTTGAAACAAGGCGGCATTGACCTTCTGGTCATGCCGCCGAAGTTGAAAGGCAGATTGCCGCTCTGGCGGGCTCGCAGCGTCGAGGGGTTCCGGCGTTTGGCAAAACGCCGGAACAATTAGTGCTCGATCCAGCAGCGCAGGGTCTCGCCGGCCTGCAGGTGACGCAGATTCTCCGCGGCGATGTCGACCACGTTGTTGAGCGTGGCTCCCAGGTGGAACCAGCCGGAGACGTGCGGCGTGATGAGCATGTTGGGCGCATCCCACAGGGGGCTTGTCGCAGGCAGGGGCTCGGGGTCGGTGACGTCGACCGCAGCGCCGGCAAGATGTCCCGACTCCAGGGCGGCAACCAAGTCGTCGGCGACCACAAGATCGCCGCGGCC
>URGF01000123.1 GCA_900547285.1 uncultured Collinsella sp. | reverse complement strand
ATACCCGTGCCGTCATCTGCACGCACGCCTCGAATCTGACGGGCAATGTGCTTGATCTTACGCGCATTGGACAGTTTGCGCACGCGCACGGACTGATGTTCCTCGTGGACGCCTCGCAGAGCGCGGGCGTGCTGCCCATCGACATGGAGCAGATGCACATCGACGTGCTGTGCTTCACGGGGCACAAATCGCTGATGGGCCCGCAGGGCACGGGCGGACTGTGCGTGCGCGAGGGTGTGGACATCAACCCCTGGAAGGTCGGCGGCACGGGCGTGCAGACCTATCTCCACGAGCAGCCCGAGCAGATGCCGACGCGGCTAGAGGCGGGCACGCTCAACGGCCACGGTATCGCCGGTCTTTCCGCCGGCCTCGACTTTATCGAGGCCCAGGGTGGGGTCGAGGCGATTGCTGCCCACGAGCGTGCGCTCGCTGATCGCTTCCTTGACGGTGTGCGCGAGATTCCGGGGATTAATCTCTACGGTGCCTTTGACCAGCCGACGCGCTCTGCGATCGTGTCGCTCAACGTGGGCGATATCGATTCGGCCGAGATCTCGGATGCACTCATGCAAGGGTGGGGGATTGCGACGCGCCCCGGCGCCCATTGCGCTCCGCTCATGCACCGTGCGTTGGGGACCGAGCGCCAGGGCGTCGTCCGCTTCTCGTTTGGGTATTTCAACACGAACGAGGAAGTCGATACCGCGATTGACGCTTTGAGCGATTTAGCCTGCTAAAGCGTATATACTTGCGGGACGGGTCTTTTGCCCGTTCCGTTTTAGTTTCGACCCGAAAGGTGGTCCCATGGCTTCATCCGCCTCGCGCGGTCTGCGCTCCGACCATGTCGTCACCGTCGGCATCGCCCTGTTCTCGATGCTCTTTGGTGCCGGCAACCTCATTATTCCGCCACTGCTGGCGCTGCAGGCAGGTTCTGCCACGCCGGTCGCCATGCTCGGCTTTCTGATTGCCGCCATCGGCCTGCCCGTCATGGGCTTTATCGCCGTGGCGCTTGCCGGAACGGCACGCGAGCTTGCCGGCCGCGTGCACCCCAAGTTTGGCGAGTTCTTTGTCGCGGCGGTGTATCTGGCCATCGGTCCGTGCCTGGCTATTCCGCGCACGAGCTCCACGGCCTTCGAGATGCTCGTGCCGCTGCTGCCCGAGGGCGTCTCGCTCGGCACGGCGCGTCTGGTGTTCGCCGTTGGCTTCTTTATCGTCGCGTTTGCGCTCACGCTGCGCCCTGGCGTCATCACGCGCGTGCTCGGCCGCATTACGGGCCCCGCGCTCATTGCGCTCATCGTGCTGGTCGTGGGTGCCGCCGTGGTCTCGCCGCTGGGTCCCGCTGCCGCGCCCCAGGCTCCCTACGATGCAGGCGCCGCCGTGCAGGGCTTTTTGACCGGCTACCAGACCATGGACCTGCTTGCGTCGCTCGCCTTTGGCATCATCATCGCCGAGACCATCAACGAGTTGGGCGTTACCGATGACAAGCGCGTGGCCTTCGAGATTTCGCGTTCCGGAGTGATCGCCGGCGTGCTCATGGCCATCATCTACTGCGGCTTGGGCCTTGCCGGTATGCAGCTCGGCACCGTGATGCCCGATGCCACCAACGGCGCCGCCATCCTTGCGCGTTCGGCCTCTATGCATTTTGGTCTTGCCGGCACGGTCGTGGTCTTTGCGATCTTTTTCCTCGCCTGCATGAACGTGTGCATCGGCCTTATCAGCTGCTGCTCGCGTTACTTCTGCGAGACGTATGTGGTCGAAGGGGGAGCGGAGGCTTCCGAGGAGGCCATGCGCCGTCCTTTTGCGGTTCTCGCCTTTGTGTTCGCCGCATTTTCGTGCGTGCTTTCCAACGTGGGACTCGACGTGATCCTCATGTTCTCGGTGCCCATGCTCAACGCCCTGTACCCCGTCGCCATCGTGCTGGTGCTCATGGGCCTGGTGCACGGTTTTTGCGACGCGCATCCGCAGGTGTGGGTCTGGGTCGGCGGCGTTGTCGCGGTCCAGAGCGTGATCACCTCGGTCCGCGATGCGTTCTTTGCGGGCGCGTGGCTGCCGTTTGATGTGCTGCCGCTGGCGGATATCGGTGCTGCGTGGGCACCGGTTGCCGTGGTTGCCTTTGTGATCGGTCTGCTCCATAGTCGTTTTGTTGCACATTCGAGGAGCTGAGGCATCAATGCTTGCACAGGCGGGGAGTCTCCCCTATAATTTCCTTCGCTTTGGGACACGCAAGGTTTAGACCTTAGCTGCTCAACACCTTCGGGACGTGGCGCAGTTTGGTAGCGCGCCTGCTTTGGGAGCAGGATGTCGCAGGTTCAAATCCTGTCGTCCCGACCATATCTTGCGGGCGTAGTTCAATGGTAGAACCCCAGCCTTCCAAGCTGATGACGCGGGTTCGATTCCCGTCGCCCGCTCCATAAGAATTGTTTTAACGGCTTTGGTTTCCTTTGGGGATCAGAGCTGTTTTCGTTTACGCGCCGGGCGACGGGAATCGAACCCGCCAGGGTGCGGAGCTGAGAAAATGCGTGAGCATTTTCCAGCGCAGCACGCAAGGGCCGAAGGCCCGCAGCGAAGCAAATCCTTGGACTTCCCGTCGCCCGCTCCAAGCTATATAATCGCAGGCCAATATGCTAATTTGGCTCGCGTTTATTTTTATACCGTCCGACCTCGCAGGGCAAATGAACCAGGAGCGTTTGTCCCGAATCGTAAGAAAGAAGTGATTTCCATGGCACAGAGTAAGGCAGAATACCCCACCTCCGATTGCCTGGCGCCCGCCGCGATCGAGGCGAAGATCGAGGCCGCAGGCGTTACCAAGGCCAACCTGCCGGTCTCGAAGGCCTTTTTGCTCGCCATGTTCGCCGGCGCGTTCATCGCCTTCGGCGGCCTGTTCTTCACGATCTTTCTGAGCGATCCCACGCTTTGCTGGGGCGCCCAGCGCTTCGTGGGCGGTCTTGCTTTTTGCCTGGGACTGGTGCTCGTGCTCATTTGCGGCGCGGAACTGTTTACCGGCAACTCGCTTATGGTCTGCGCGCTTAAGAGCAAAAAGATCACGCTCGTCCAGATGCTCAAGGCTTGGGCTATTGTGTGGATCGGCAACTTTGCCGGCGCCCTGTTCGTTGTCTTTTTGATTTACATGGCAGCCATTTACAAACTCAACGGCGAGGCCGTCGCCAACACCATGGTGAGTGTCGCCGCCGGTAAGGTTACGATCGGCGCCGTCACCATCTTCTTCCGCGGCATTCTATGCAACATCTTTGTGTGCCTGGCCGTATGGATCGGTACCGCCGGCAAGACCGTGGTCGATAAGGTCGTGGGCATTCTGCTGCCCATTGCCGCCTTTGTGGCCTGCGGTTTTGAGCACTGCGTTGCCAACATGTACTTTTTGCCTATGGGCATTTTGATGCACTCCTGCGGCTATGGAGCCGATGTCGCTGGCGCCGATGCCCTCAACGCTGCCGGGTTGGCGCTCAACCTTACGGTCGCCACGTTGGGCAATATCGTGGGTGGCGCCCTGATCGTGGCGCTGGGCTACTGGTTTATCTACGCCAACAGGGAGGCCTAAGGACCCAAGCCATAACCGACCAAAGAGGGACAGGTTTATTTGGCAGGTTTTGGACGAGGCGCTTCGACGTCTTGTCACGAGCTGCCATAATGGACCTGTCCCTTTTGCGTGCGCGCCGGTATTTTTTTGCCCGATGACGATCGCGGGGGACCAGCTTTTTATTGAACATGTCGAAAGGCTTTTCATGAGCGACTGCGAATCCATGTCTGCCGAGGTGCGCGGCCGCCTGCGTTCCATTCCCGCCGTTCACGAGTTGCTTGCCGAGTGGCCGGTCATGAAGGCTGCTGGCGATGCAGGCGACACGATGGTACGCGAGGCGATTGACGCCGAGCTCGATGCCGAGCGCGCGGCGATTCGCTCCGGCGCCCCTGCAAGGAACAAGCGCGAGCTCGCCTTGGCAATTGAGCAGCGGACCCATCGCCTGTCGCTGCCGACCCTGCGCCCTGCCGTCAACGCGACGGGCGTTGTGATTCACACCAATCTGGGCCGCGCTCCGCTCGCTCCCGCGGCGGTGCAGGCGGTGACCGATGTCGCCCGAGGCTACAGCACGCTTGAGTATGACGTCTCAATCTGCGCTCGCGGGGGCCGCAAGGAGCATGCCGCACGCCTGCTGCGCACGCTCACGGGGGCGCAGGACGCCTTGGTTGTCAACAACAATGCCGCCGCGGTGCTGCTGGTGCTTGCCGCGCACGCGGCTGGCAAAGAGGTCATCGTGAGCCGCGGCGAGCTTGTCGAGGTGGGCGGCAGCTTCCGCATCCCCGACATCATGGCGGCTTCGGGTGCCAAGCTTGTCGAGGTTGGCTCTACCAACCGCACACATCTGGACGATTATCGAAGCGCCATTACGCCCAACACGGCGATGATCTTGAAAGTTCATCCTTCTAATTACCGTATCGAGGGCTTCCACGAGGAGGTTTCCGCGGCGGAGCTTTCCGCGCTGGCGCATGAGCATGGGCTGTTGCTGTACGAGGATCAGGGCTCGGGCGCTTTGCTTGCAGACGGGGTGCTCGCCGATGCAGGGGAGAAGCCCATGTCCGCCTCGCTTTGCGCCGGCGTTGACGTCGTCTCGTGCTCGGGTGACAAGCTGCTCGGCGCCTCGCAGGCAGGCATTATTCTCGGCAGCGCCCAGGCAATCGCCGCCTGTGCCTCGCATCCTCTTATGCGCGCGCTTCGCCCTGGCAAGCTCACGCTTGCGGCGCTCGAGGCCACTTTGCGACTGTATGTGACCGGTCCCGATGCGGCGCATCGGGAGATCCCGGTACTCAACATGCTTTCCGGCGCGCCGGCTCCGCTCGAGCGCCAGGCCAAGCGCCTGCACGACCGCATGCTGCGCAAGCTTCGCGAGGCTCAGTGCGAGGAGGCCGTGGAGCTGCAGGTTGTCGAGGGCGCCTCTACTCCCGGCGGCGGTTCGCTGCCGACCGTCGAGCTCCCAACTTTTTGTGTTGCCGTTTGCCCCGCCGATGGGCGCCTGTCCGCCGATGGCCTAAAGCGCGCTATGGTACAGGAGCCCGATACGCCGGTCGTGACGCGCGTGCGGCATGGCCAGGTACTGTTTGACGTTCGCACGCTTTTGCACGATACCGACCTTGACCTGTGTGCGTCTGCGTTGGCGGATACCGTGCGGGCGGGTTTGCGTCGATGACTGCGCGTGAGCTTGTCGAGTGTCCCGTTGTCGTTGGAACAGCAGGACACGTCGACCACGGAAAGTCGGCCCTTATCGAGGCGCTGACCGGCAAAAATCCCGACCGTCTGGAGGTCGAACGGCGCCGAGGCATGACCACTGAGCTCGGCTTTGGCGAGCTCGAGCTTCCCAGCGGCAAGCTTGTCGGCTTGGTTGACGTGCCCGGGCATGCGCACTATTTGCGCGCCATGGTGCAGGGCGCCACCGGCGTGGACGTTGCGTTGCTGGTTGTTTCTGCCGTTGAGAGCGTGATGCCGCAGACCCGCGAGCACGTTCACGTGCTGGAGCTGTTGGGCGTGAGACACCTCGTGGTGGCGCTCACGATGCGCGATCTGGCCGATGACGAGACGGCGGAGCTCGCCGAGCTCGACGTGATGGACTTCCTCAGCGATACCGTCTTTGCCGATGCGCCCGTGGTGCCTGTTTCCTCGCGCACGGGCGTGGGCATCGAGGACGTTCGCCTTGCCCTCGATGCCGCCATCG
>URGF01000122.1 GCA_900547285.1 uncultured Collinsella sp. | reverse complement strand
CCCTGCGGCGTGGGCGCTCGGCGATGCGCGGCGACTGCACGCAGCCGTGCCGTCTGGCGTACGACCTAGTGGACGAGGCGGGACAGAGCGTTGTCGCCGTCGAGGGAGATCGCCTGCTGTGCCCGCGCGACTATCTGGGTATTGCACATCTGCCCGAGCTTGTAGATGCCGGCGTGGCGTCGCTCAAGATCGAGGGGCGCATGAAGAACCCCGATTACGTATTCAACGTGGTGCGGGTGTGGCGCCGGGCACTTGATATGCTGTGCGACGGCGCGTGGGACCCCGGTGACGTGGAAGAGCTTGAGCGCGAGCTGGGAAGGTCGTTTAACCGTGGGTTTACCGATGCGTACCTGCGAGGGCGTTCGGGTGCCGAGCTGATGAGCTTTGAGCGTGCGATTAACCAGGGCGTGCGCGTGGGGCGCTTGGTCGCTGTGGGCCACGAAGAGGTGACCGTTGAGCTCGACGCCGCCGTGGCGGCGGGTGACACGCTCGAGATCCGGTTTTATCCGGGTGCCGACGCGCGTCCCGATGTGCCCAAGCGCTGGCCGCAGGTGCCCTGTCCGGTGGATGCCGCAGCGGGGGAGCGCGTCGTCGTGCATTGCAAGCGTAAGGTTGACACGGGCTGCGAGGTGTACCTGATTCGCAGCGCCGGCGTGTTGGATCAGACGGCGGCGGTGTTGGAGCGCATGCGGGCCGAGGCGGATGCGATTGCGCCCGTTGCGCGTGCCGTTGAGGTGCTGCCCTTTGAGGACGCTGCGGTGGATGGCGGTGCGTCGACGGAGTTGGTGGAGTGCGCGGTTCCCGCTCGCATGGTTTTTGCTTGGCAGCTGATGGATGCCGACCCGCGCGGAGAACTCGATTTGTCCGACGCCGTTGTGGTGCTTGACGAGGTGTGCCGCACGGGTGACGCTGACCGGACCCGCTCACTGATACAGCGTGCCGGGCGCGTCGTCTGCCGCAACCTGGGGCAGGTGGTGATCGCTCGCGAGCTGGGCGTGACGTTTGACGTGGCGGCGCCGGTGTTCTGCGCGAATCGGGGCACGCTTGCCTGGCTGCGCGAACTCGGTGCGGGGCGGGTGTACTTGCCGGCCGAGTTGCTCGGCAATGATGCGGAGCGTATTGCCAAACTGGCTGCTGAGCCCGGCGTCTTGGGTCCGGTCGACGCCGACCGTCCCGAGCTTATGGTGTGCGAGCACTGCCTGCTGACCGCCGAGGGCGTCTGCGCCACCGATGCGACGGGACAGGTCCATTGTCGTGACTGCTCGCGTCGTCGGCAAACACGATATTTGGTCGAGCGCGACGGCACGCGCCTGCCAGTTGCCATTGACGCATGCGGCAGGACGAGGATTTTCCTGTCGTAGGTGCTGCGTCGCGTCAGTTTGTTATCATAAGAGAGTTTTTGGACTTCCAGCACCGCCGTTTTCGGCGAGGGTGCTATAGCAAAAGGAGGATACCCAATGCTGTCTGTTGACGAGCAAATGCGTATCATCACCTCGGGCGCCGCGCAGATCGTTCCCGAGGCCGACCTTCGCAAGAAGCTTGAGAAGGGCGAGCCCCTCAACATCAAGCTCGGCGTCGATCCCACCAGCCCCGACCTGCACCTGGGCCATGCCGTGCCGCTGCGCAAGATGCGTCAGTTCCAGGACCTGGGCCACAACGTTACCCTCATCATCGGCAACGGTACCGCGCTGATTGGCGATCCCTCGGGCAAGAATTCCACCCGTCCGCAGCTTTCGCAGGAGCAGATCGAGGCCAACGCCGAGACCTATGTGAGCCAGGCCATGAAGATCCTGGATCCCGAGAAGACTACCATCGTGCACAACGGTGACTGGATCTTGTCGATGGATCTCGCCGGTCTGCTGCAGGTGTGCTCCAAGTTCACCGTCGCCCGTATTCTCGAGCGCGACGACTTTACCAAGCGTTACCAGTCTCAGACGCCGATCGCCCTGCATGAGTTCCTGTATCCCGTGATGCAGGCTTTCGACTCCGTGCAGATCAAGGCCGACGTGGAGATGGGCGGCACCGATCAGCTCTTCAACCTGCTCGCCGGCCGCGAGCTTATGGAGAAGATGGGCATGGAGCCCCAGATCGCGCTCACCATGCCGCTGCTCGAGGGCACCGATGGCGTCCGTAAGATGTCCAAGTCCTACGGTAACTACATCGGCCTGACCGACGCGCCCAAGGATATGTTCGGCAAGACCATGTCTATTCCCGACGAGATGATTGGCAAGTACTACCGCCTGGCGAGCTCGCTCACCCCGGCCGAGGTCGACAAGATCGACGCTGCTTTGGCCGACGGCTCCGCCGACCCCTACGAGCTCAAGCGCGCTCTGGGCCGCGACCTGTGCGACACCTATCACGGCGCCGGTGCCGGCGACGAGGCTCAGGCCGAGTTCGATCGCGTGTTCAAGGAGGGCCAGCTCGCCGACTTCCCCGAGAAGCACGTTGAGCTGACCGTCAACGACGAGGGCCAGATCTACCTCGCCGGCCTGCTCAAGGACTTGGGTCTTTCGGCGAGCGCCGGCCAGGCTCGTCGCGATATCGACGGCGGCGGCGTCAAGATCAACGGCAAGGCTGTGGCTTCCAAGAGCTACAACATCGATCCGAGCGCCCTCAAGCTGGGCGACACCCTCTCCGTGGGCAAGCGCAAGGGCTTCAAGCTGATCTAACGAGCGCGTTGACCTCACAAGTGCAATAAGGCCGCAGCCGGGAATCCCGACTGCGGCCTTTTTTGGTTACGACGATCCCTTGGGGACGGAGGGATCATTTGGCGGTGCCGTTAAGCGGAGAGGCGTATTGCTGGCCTATCGTTTGGGCATACAATGGCTATTGGCTTGCTGCGGTGAAGGTTTGTCCGCTCTGCAGTTATTTCAAACGTTAAAGGAGTATGTATGTCCGTTGAGGTCATGAGGTCTGTGATCGAGGCCGCCGAGGGTCGCGTGCCCGTCGACACGCTGTTTGCCAACGCGCAGATCGTCGATGTGTACGGCCAACGCGTAGCGCCCGGTAGTGTTGCCGTCAAGGATGGCGTGATCGTCGGTGTGCTCTACGATGGTCGCGACGATGCCGCCGGTACGTATGAGGCTACCGAGGTCATCGACTGCCAGGGCCGCTATCTTGCCCCCGGTTTTATTGACGGACACTTGCATATCGAGTCCTCGAACATCCGCCCTGCCGAGTATGCGCGCATGGCGGCGACGCGCGGTACTACCACCGCCATTGCCGACAGCCACGAGATTGCCAATGTTGCCGGTCTCGACGGCTTGCGCTTTATGATCGAGGACGGCCGCCGCGCACCCATCTCCATCAAGTACATGATGCCTTCGTGCGTGCCCGCGCTGCCCGACGAGCAGGCCGGTGCCGTTATTTCGGCTGCCGATATGCAGGCGTTTTTTGCCGAGCATCCGGGCGATGTCTTTGGTCTGGGCGAGATGATGAACCTGCCGGGCGTCTTTATGGCCGATCCCGAGACCTGCGCTCGCATTGACGCTGCCAATCAGACGCCGTCCAAACAGGTCGACGGCCATGCTCCGCTTGTTGCCGGCAAGGATCTCAACGCCTATGCCGCAGCGGGCATTATCGCCGACCACGAGTCGACGATTCCCGAGGAAGCGCTCGACAAGCTATCCCGCGGCATGTATGTCATGCTGCGCGAGGGCACCTGCAGCCATGACCTTGCCAACCTGTCGCCTATGCTGCTGGAAAACCCCGCCCGTGCTCGCCGTTGCTGCTTTGCGACCGACGACCGCGCTCCCTCCGACGCGCTTTCGACCGGCATGATCGACAACGCCTGCCGCGTGGCGATTGAGGCCGGTATCGACCCCGTGGTCGCTATCTCCATGGCGTCCCTCTCCACGGCCGAGGCGTTTGGCCTGGATCACGGCTGCCGCGACCCGCACGAGCTGCGCGGTGCGATTGCCCCGGGCAAGCGTGCCGACCTGCTGGTACTCAATGACCTGACGTTTGCCACGGCTCCGCATCGCGTATATGCCGCCGGTGCTCTGGTGGCGCAGGACGGCACCTTTGTGGGCGAGATTGCACCCGAGATGGCCGAGGTTGCGGCCCTTGCCGATGAGCTGCGCGCTTCCGTTAAACTGCCGAAGCTATCGCTCGACGTGTTCGACTATGCCTTTAAGCCGGGCGAGGCCGTGATCGACGTGGTGCCGGGCAAGGCCATCACGGGTATGGCTCGCCCCGAGAGTGCCGAGGGCCTGCGCCGCATTATGCTGATCGAGCGCCACGGCCGCGGCGTGTCGCTGCAGGCCGAGGGCGCCGATGGCGACGGCCCCGCTGGCCTGGGCCTGGTCGGCAAGCATATCGGTCGCGGCTGGGTGCGCGGCTTTACCATCACGGGCGGTGCCATCGCCTCGACGATCGGCCACGACTCGCACAACGTGTGCGTGGTGGGCGACAGCGCGGCTGATATGATGGCTGCCGTCGAGGCCGTGGGCCAGGGCGGCCACGTGCTGGTGCGCAACGGCGAGGTCGTGGCGCGTATTCCGCTGGCGCTCGGTGGCCTTATGAGCGAAGGCACGGCCGAGGACGTTGCTGCGCAGCACGACGACTTTATGGTCAAGGCGCGCGCCATGGGTATCGAGCCGCCGCTCGACCCCATCATGGGCATCATTTTCCTGCCCCTGCCGGTAATCCCGACGCTCCGCATCCGCCCCGAGGGCATGTTCGACGTCACGACCTTCACCTACGCCGACTAGTCATCGGGGACGTTCTTAAACGACTAGCCGTCGGGGTGGTGTGTCGCCTGACGCCGCGACCGTAGGACCCCTGGCATGTGTGAGCTATTTGCCAGGTCTATGTAACGTTTACGACTGCGGCGTCTTATTTGAGCTCCCTTTGGGTACGTTGGAATCGGATACACGTTCGATTCCAACAAGCCCGAAGGGAGCTTTTCTATGTTTAAACTGATTGCATCCGATATGGACGGCACGCTGCTTGACGAAAACGGCCAGGTGCCTCCCGAGACCTACGAACTGATTCTGGCGCTACGCGAGCATGGCGTGCATTTCGCCGCATCGTCAGGTCGTCGCTACGATCGCCTGTGCGAGTTCTTTGCGCCCGTTCGCGACAAGATGGACTTTGTCGCCGCTAACGGCGCCCAGGTCTACGCCGACGGTAAGATGGTAGACCGTGAGGTGTATTCCCACCTGGCGATTCGAAGGCTCGCCCAAGCCGTCAGGACGTTTCCCAATCTGCATCTTGCGCTCTTTGACCGAACCAAGTCCTTCCTGCTCGATGACGAGTGCAAGTTCGTGCGTGAGGTCGATAAGGACCTTCCCAATGCCGAGCGCATTTGGGAGCTGCCCGATCCCAGCGTAAATATCATCAAAGCGAGTATCTTTTGCGATGACAGTGCGGTTATGGACAGTGCGTACGTGCTGCAGCGCGAACTTGGTCAGCTCTTTACTTTTGCGCCTTCGGGCAACGCGTGGATCGATGCCATGCAGCCTGGTGTGTCGAAGGCCTCGGGTATCGCGCAGCTCGCGGAGCATTACGGCATTGGACGCGACGAGGTCATGGCGTTTGGCGACTCGATGAACGACTACGAGATCATTCGCTTTGTCGGCACGGGCTGCGCGATGGAAAACGCGCGCCCCGCGCTCAAGGCGGTGGCCGATCGTGTCGTAGGCTGCAACCGCGACCACGCCGTTCAGCATGAGCTCCGTCGCGTGCTGGAGAGTCTCTCCTAATCCGGCAGATGGGGACGTTCCTTTTAATATGAGCAGGACATTGTCAAGAGGCAAAATCGGGCCT
>URGF01000121.1 GCA_900547285.1 uncultured Collinsella sp. | reverse complement strand
AGATAGCCGCCGTACTTGTGGACGAGCTTGCCGAGGTTCTTGACCGGGTTCTCGACGCCCAGCACGTTAGAAACCTGACCCACGGCCAGAATTTTGGTCTTGGGACCAACCTTGGCAAGAACCTCCTCGGTGGTGAGCTGGCCGGTCTTGGTGGGGTAGAGGTAGACGAGCTTGGCGCCGGTCGCGCGGCAGACCTGCTGCCACGGAATCAGGTTGGAGTGGTGCTCCATGATGGTGATGACGACCTCGTCACCGGGCTCGAGCACTGTGGGCGCAAAGCTCTTGGCGACCAGGTTGAGCGACTCGCTCGTGTTGCGGGTAAAGACGACCTCGTTGGCCTGGGAAGCGCCGATGAGGTTGGCAATCTGCTGGCGCACCTTCGCGATGGCCTCGGTTGCCTCGACGGACAGCGAGTATAGACCGCGCAGGGGGTTGGCGTTCATGCGCTGGTAGAAGTCGCGCTCGGCGTCGAGCACGCAGGCGGGACGCTGCGCGGTGGCGGCGCTATCGAGGAAGGCGATCTCGGGGTGCTGCTGGAACAGCGGGAACTGCGCCTTGTAGGGATTGGTCTCGATGTCTACGGTAGGCCAGCCGCGTGAGGCCTCGTCGCTGGCGTCGAGCTCCATAGGCTCCGGTGCGGTACAGGTGTCGCATTTAACGTGCTCGGTGTCGATCATGCGAGCTCCTCCTCAAAGTTGTCGATCAGGTTGTTGCCCAAGCGGACGACGGCGGCGCGGGTGCGCTCGTCGGTCGCGGAAAGCGCAGCGTCCTCCAGCTTGGCGCGGATGAACAAGTCTTCGGCGGCGTTTTGGTCAAGGCCGCGGCAGGCGAGGTAGAACAACTGCTCGTCGCGGACATGGCCGATGGTGGCGCCGTGGTTGCCGGCGACGTCGTCCTCGTCGCAGAGGATGACGGGAACGGTCTTGTTGTCGACGCCCTTGTTGGCCAAAAGCACCGTTTCGCGCTCGGCGCCGGTTGCACCCTTGCAGCCGTGCACGAGGTCGATGGTGCCGCGGTAGACCTTCTTGGACGTGCCGGTCAGCACGCCGTTGGCGTCGATCTCGCACTCGGTCTTGCGACCGCGGTGGCGCAGCTCGTAGTTAAAGTCGCGCACCTGATCGCGGGCGCCCAGGTAATCGGTATCGATGGTGACCTTGGCGGTATCGCCCAGCAGGTCGCCGGCAAGGCCGGTGGCGCTGGCGCCAGCACCCAAGACGGTGTGTTGCACGTTGACGCGAGCGCCCTCGTCCAGGAACAGGCCGGTGTCGTCGAGCGCGATCCAGCTATCGTCGAGCGTCTGCGTGCAGGCCACGTTGACGGTGGCGTACTCGTGGGCGCACACGCGTAGCACGGAACCCACGACGCCCTCGCCGGCAACGGGGGAGTCCAGGGCGATCTGCAGGTCGAGCGTCGACTGGGGACGGGCGACGACGTCGATGGCGGCGATGGCCGCGGCGGTATCGACACCGCTCACACGCACGGTAACCGTCGCGTGCTTATATGCGGGCGCATCGATGACGATGCGCTTGGTAGCGTGCTCGGCCAAGTAGGCGTAGGCAGCCTCGCCCATGCCGGTTTCGAAGGCCTCAGCGGGGGAGAGATCCTCCTCCAGCTTAATGGCACCGGCCTGGTAGGCGGAGGTGGCGGGCACATCGAGCTCGGTTTCGGGCGTAATGCGGGCGCGGTCGGCGGCATCACCGGGGGCGGAGGCGCGGCGCTCGGGGAAGCGCACGGCCATGGCGTCCATGGCGGCGTCGAAGGCGTCGGCCGTGCCAGCAAACTGCTCTTCCAATCCATCAACCTCAACGGCCTCGGCGGGAGCGGCGGAAAGCTCGTCCGAAAGCTCGAGCTTGGTCTGGTTCATCTTGAGCCAACCCCAAGTGGCGGCCGGCATAGCGTTGACCTGCTCGAGCGTGGTAGCAGCGGTGTTGGTTTCCTGTTTCATTATCCGATCGCTCCTTCCATCTCGAGCTTGATCAGGTTGTTCATCTCGACGGCGTACTCCAGCGGCAGCTCCTTGGAGACCGGGTTGGCAAAGCCGTTGACGATCATGGTACGGGCTTCTTCCTCCGAGATGCCGCGGCTCATCAGGTAGAACACCTTATCGTCGCCGATGCGGCCGATGGTGGCCTCGTGGCCGATGTCGACGTTCTTGGCGCGGATGTCCATGGCCGGAATAGTGTCGGAGCGGCTTTGGTCGTCGAGCATCAGCGACTGGCAGCTCACGGTTGCCTTGGAGCCCTCGGCCTTGGGTGTCGCCACGATGGAGCTGCGGAACGTCTGGATGCCGCCGCTCTTGGAGATGCCCTTGGTCTCGACCGTTGCCGAGGTCTCGGGCGCGTTGAGCACGACCTTGCAGCCGGTGTCGAGGTTCTGACCGGCGCCGGCAAAGGTGATGCCGGTAAAGCTCGACCGGGCGCGGCGGCCGTTGAGCACGCTCATGGGGTAGAGGTAGCCCACGTGGCTACCGAAGGAGCCGCTGATCCACTCGATGTCGCCGTCCTCGTCCACGCGCGCACGCTTGGTGTTGAGGTTGTACATATTCTTGGACCAGTTCTCGATGGTCGAGTAGCGCAGGTGCGCACGCTTGCCCACAAAGAGCTCGACGGCGCCGGCGTGGAGGTTGGCCACGTTGTATTTGGGCGCGGAGCAACCCTCAATGAAGTGTAGGTCGGCGTCGTCCTCGACGATGATGAGCGTGTGCTCAAACTGGCCGGCGCCCTTGGCGTTGAGGCGGAAGTAGCTCTGCAGCGGAAAGTCGAGCTTGGTGCCCTTGGGCACGTAGACAAACGAGCCGCCCGACCACACGGCGCCGTGCAGGGCCGCAAACTTGTGGTCGGTGGGCGGGATGAGCGTCATAAACTTCTCGTGGATGAGCGGCTCCCACTGCGGATCGTGCAGGGCCTCCTCGATGCCGGAGTAGACGATGCCCATCTTGGACGCCGTGTCCTGCATGTTGTGGTAGACCAGCTCGGAGTCGTACTGCGCGCCGACGCCCGCCAGATAGCTGCGCTCGGCCTCGGGGATGCCCAGGCGCTCAAAGGTGTTCTTGATGTTGTCGGGCACCGACTCCCAGTCGTGCTTTTGATCGGTGTTGGGCTTGACGTAGGTGACGATGTTGTCCATGTCCAGGCCCTCGATGGAGGGGCCCCACGTCGGATCCGGGAAGCGGTTGAAGATCTCGAGGGACTTGAGGCGCAGGTCGAGCATCCACTGCGGCTCGTCCTTTTTGGCGCTGATCTCGCGCACGATGTCGGGCGTGATGCCGGCGTCGAGGCGCTCGAATCCCTCCTCGCCATAGGTGAAGTCGTAGAGGCTGCGGTCGATGTCCGCGACCTCGGTGCGGTTCTTGGTCATTACGTCGCCCCTTTACGCCTGCTGCTCGGCAGCGGCGGCCTCGGCCTGGGCGCGCTGCTCGGCGGCCTCGCGCTCGAAGGTCTCAAAGCCGTTCTTGTCGATCCAGGGGATGAGCGAGGCGTCGTCCTCGCGCACGATGTGACCCTTGACCATAACGTGGACGCGGTCGACATCCAAGTGCTCCAGGATGCGCGTGTTGTGCGTGATGATGAGCATGGAGCCGTCGCAGCTCTTGCGGTAGGCGTCCATGCCGTGGCTGACGGTGGAAAGCGCGTCGACGTCCAGGCCTGAGTCGGTCTCGTCCAGAATGGCGAGCTTGGGCTGCAGCAGCAGAAGCTGGAGCATCTCGACCTTCTTCTTCTCGCCGCCCGAGAAGCCCACGCCCAGCTCGCGGTTGAGATAGGCGGTATCCATGTTGAGCTCGGCCGCGAGCTCCTTGACGCGGCGGCGGAACTCCTTGCCCTTCATCTCCAGACCGGGGCGGCCGGCGATGCTGGCGCGCAAAAAGCTCGACAGCGGCACGCCCGGGATCTCGACCGGGGCCTGAAAGCTCAGGAACAGGCCGGCACGCGAGCGCTTGTCGGTGGTGAGCTCGGTGATGTCCTGGCCGTCAAAGATGATGCGGCCGTCGTTGACGGTGTAGACGGGGTCGCCCATGACCAGGTGACCAAGGGTGGACTTACCCGCGCCGTTGGGGCCCATCAGCACGTGGGTCTCGCCGGCGGCGACTTGCAGGTTGACGTTGTGGAGGATGGTCTTCTCGTCCACGGAGGCAGTCAGACCTTCGATGGAAAGCAGCGGATTTGTGCTCATGCTGTCCCTCTCTGTATATGGTGTACTCATAGGTGTACTAAACCCTAGGAATCTTCTCGGAATAAAGTTACTATGGGTTCGGCGTTAGTCAAGGGAAAACCCGACTAATCCACTCGACTTTTCAAATTCTGGGACAAAATAACCTGTTGTGTTTGTCCCACTTACTTAAGATTTGGGACAAACAAACCTGGTTATCTTGTCCCAGATGCGATGGGAGGGTAGGTATGCTCATTTCTTCCAAGGGCCGCTATGCCCTCCGGCTGATGATCTATATCGCAGCGCTTGGTGACGCCGAGGGCAAGATCGCCCTGCGCGAGGTCGCCGACCGCGAGCGTATCTCGCAAAAGTATTTGGAGCAGCTGGTTCGTCCGCTTATGAAAGCGGGCCTACTTAAGAGCGTGCGCGGCAAGGGCGGCGGCTACATGATGGCCAAGGACCCCGCCGAGGTGCGCGCCGGCGACATCCTTCGTGCCGTTGAGGGCAGCACGGCTCCGGTGGCGTGCGATGGCATCGACAACAGCTGCGCCCGCAGCGATCTCTGCTCGACCGTCAAATTCTGGCGCGGTCTGGACGACGTGATCGAAAAGTACGTCGACGGCGTGACGTTAGCCGACCTTGCTGCCGTCCCCGAGATTAACTTTGACATCAGGCTGTAGGTTGAGCGCAATTCCTTAAGATTTCGCGGAGGGTTGTTGCCGTTTACCGAGGGGTTGTTGTGCAACAACGGGCGAGCTGCAATACTTATTTCTATCTTTGCAAACTGCACTTTAACTACACCAATGCAGGGAGGATCTTATGCAGCCCAAGCATTCTGCTATTGTCGCGGGCCTGACGCTGGCGCTTTCGTTTGGCGCCGTTACCGCACCCGCACCCGCTGCCGCCGAGGAGCCCACACCGGGCGTTGCCTCGGATGCGACCGATATCGATAAGGGTCTCTATACCCAGCAGTCCTTCTCGGGCGTGCTGAGGTCGGTCCAGGGCGTTTCGTTTGTTAACGTGACCCCCGAGATGAAGTACTTTACCAAGTACGAGAGCCATGGCAACTATAACCAGGGCTTTTCGTATGGCGACGGCTATAACGCGCTGGGTTATTACCAGTTCGACCGTCGATGGTCGCTCATTCCGTTTATGAAGCAGGCCTACAACTACAACCCCGAAAAATACAGCATGCTCAAGGATGCGATTGATCGCGGCAGCGAGATTTCCAACACGAGCAATGCCATGTACGAGAACGGCCAGCTCACCGAGTTGGGCCGTATTGCGCAGGAGGCTTTCCAAGGTGCTTATAACACCGACCCTGTTGAGTTCTCGGCTCTGCAGGATGCGTATGCGTACAACTCGTACTATGCGGTGACCGAGGCGTGGCTCAAGAGCGGCCTGGGTATTGATATTTCGGGCCGCGCCGACTGCGTCAAGGGCATGGTGTGGAGCATTACCAACATGTGCGGCACTGGTGGCTGCAGGGACTTTTTCCGCTGGGCGAATCTTTCTAATGATATGACTGACCGTGAGTTTGTGACGGCGCTCTCCAATAGCGTGGTCAACAATGTCGCCACCAAGTATTCGAGCCAGCCCCAGTATCATGAGGGCTGGAAGAACCGTTATAAGAATGAGCTGAAGGACTGCTTGGCTTATAT
>URGF01000120.1 GCA_900547285.1 uncultured Collinsella sp. | reverse complement strand
ACATGGGCAAAGGCTCCGGCCCTGTCAACCACATGTGGCAGTATTAAGATTCGCAGCCCAAGCCACCGCAAAGGCGCCCGCCCCCTTTGCGGTGGTTCCCACAAACATCTCGATCCGAAACAGTTAGAGTCCATTTTTCGGCCCACCTGTTACAGATTGAGACATTCAAATTCCGCTGAGAAGATAATCTCGGTCTGTAACAGTAACTCGGCGAAATCGACCCTAGATGTTACAGATCGAGACAAACGACCGATATCGACCTAAATAATCTCAATCTGTAACATCTAGCCCGTTTTCGGCCTTACAACTGTTACAGATCGAGACAAAGCAACGAAACAAGCCGCCGCAAGGGGAACTTCTGTGGTGGCTTGGGATCGCACTACTCACCGAGCATCTCTTGGAGCTTGGCTGCCACGGCGTGACCCAGGCTCTCATGGCTTTCGGGCATCATATGCAGATAGTCGATATCGCCCGGCTCGGCAAAGTCGGCGGCATTCAAAAAGTCGCAGCCAAACTGCTCAGCCACATGCGCGTAGTACTCACCAAAATGTTCCGAGGCTTCTACGGAATGCTCGTCAAAATCGGTCATATATACGTCGGCGATCTGCGGCTTAATCTTGATAGGCGCCATCAGCAGAATGCGCGGACAAGGCGCAGCGTCGGTCCACGGAAACGCGCGGACGGCGCGAATCAGCGCCATGGCGCCACGGGCGATATCGGAAGCTGTCACGTTAAAGACCGTCTTACAGTCGTTGGTGCCCAGCATGATCACAATGGCGTCCAGCGGCTTATGGGCCTCGAGCAGCATCGGAAGTGCGCGGATGCCGTTAAGATTGGTGTCCAGATGGCACATGTCGTCGCGTACCGTCGTGCGGCCGTTGAGGCCTTCTTCAATTACATGCCAGCCCTCGCCTAAGTCACGTTGGGCCACGCCGCACCAGCGCACATCCTGCGCATAGCGCACCGCGGTGCCGTCGCGCATGCCCGCCGGATCGTAACCATAGGTGTTGCTGTCGCCAAAGCATAGAACGTTTTTCATCGTAAGCCCCTCGCTCAGTAAAAAGCCGACGGAAGCAGCCTCTCCCGCCGGCTCGACCTATCTGTCAGCACGTACCGATTACAGGTACTTGCGCCAATCGTCCTCGTCCTCATCATCCTCGGTAGCAGCCTGGGTCTGCTCGGCGGCGCGAGCTGCCGCAGCGCGAGCGGCAACCTGGGCATAGGACTCCTCGTTGCGCTCGGGGAAGTTTGCCAGCACGTGCTCGAACTTGGCAAAATCCTCATCCCA
The DNA here is from genome assembly GCA_900547285.1 of uncultured Collinsella sp. Lineage (GTDB taxonomy): Bacteria > Actinomycetota > Coriobacteriia > Coriobacteriales > Coriobacteriaceae > Collinsella. The sequence goes on along the minus strand of URGF01000120.1, from coordinate 4,538 downwards.
GCGCGTAGAAGGCACGGCAAAGAAGACTTGCTTGACCTTAAAGTCGCCCGACGCGAGCTCCTTGCGGAAGAGCTCGGCCACGGCCTCTGCGTCAAAGCCGTTGTTGTCGCAGCCCCAAGCGCCCAGCACGAGCTTCTCGCGACCTAGCTCGTCGCAGATGGCAAGCACAAAGCGAATGCGGTCGCGCAGGGCGTCCAGCAGAGCATCGTCGCTCACGCGATACTCCTGGCGGGCGCGCTTAACGTTGGGCGCGGCGGCCACGATCACGTCGGCGTATGCATGCACGTGGTTGCGGTCGAAGCGCACCGCAGGCACCACCAGCGCACGGTTGCGGTAAAGCTCGCAGTTGATGTTGCGGCGACGGTTCTCGCCGTACCATTTGCGCTGCTTATCGAGAACGTTGTACAGATACGAATCGGCGCACAGCGTGGCCTCCTGGCCCAGATAGCCCTGGATGTAGCCACCGCCCGGGTTGGTGAACGAGGCAAAGGCGAGCACGGCCATGTCGCAGAACTGCGCATAGCCACGACCGTTGTCCAGGATGGCCTGCGTGGCGGAGGCATCGAGCACGGTGACCTCAGGCAGAACCGGAGCGGGCTCCTCAGCAGGCGCGGACTCAGCTTCGGCGATTTCCTCGGCAGGCTCAGGCGCTGCCTCGGTCTCGGGCGCCGTCTCGGTCTCGGCAGCCTCCGCGCCCTCGACGTCCTCGGCAACCTGTTCTTCGGCGGCCACAGCACTCTGAACCTTGGCCTTCATCGCCGCGACAAAACCGGCAGGCATACCATCGAACTCGCACACGCCGGCAAGCGAACGCTCGATATCCTTGGCGCACGCTTCGGACACAGTTGCCACGTGACGCTCGGCGGCCTTGGCACGGGCCTCGCGCTTGGGATTGGGCTGACCCGCTCGGTTGGACCTGCGGTTACGGTTCCTGTTGTCGACGTCTGCCATAAGTGGTCACCTTTCCTGTCGCTGCCGCTATCGGCTTTTCCCATCCATGATACCCCGCCGAGTACAAAAAAGACGGCCCCGAAGGACCGCCTTTCGCATCGATTTACACGCACGGCAAGCACCGCCGCAATTCGCCACTAGTCGCGACGGCCAAGGATGTTCAGGATGCGCAGGAACACGTTGATAATGTCCACGAACAGATTGGACGCCATGAGCACGGCGTTGGGCAGCGTAGGCGGCACCGTCGTGGCAACATAGGTGTCGTAGCCAATAAAGCCGGCGAACACCACGATTACGATCAGGTCGGTGATGGTCTGCGAGACGCCCATGAACATCAGCACGATCTCAACCAGAATAGTGGCGAGCAGAATGCCAAAACCGATGCCATATACGCGCTGGAAAAACTTGGGGAACGTCATGCCCAAGGCGCCAAAGACAAAGGTGATGGCGGCCGTGGCGATAAAGGCAGTGTTGATGGTGGGCAGGTCGTAGTTGGCAAGGCCAAACGACGCGGTCAGGCCAAAGGTGCTCGCAAAGATTACGTAGCCCACAAGGGACAGGCCCACGGACTGCTTGCTGGCGGCGGCCGACATCATGACCATGCCGACGATGGTCAAAATAAATGAGCCAAAGACCAGCGGCAAAGCGGCGCCGCTCATCATCATGCGCGCAAACGACATGGTGCTCGTAAAGTAAGCACCGACGCCCATGGCGCAAAAGCCCAAAAAGATCAGGGCAGACATGGCAAGATTATACGCACGCGGCGACATCTCCTTGGCACGGCTTGCGCCGGTTTCGATGGGGCCGTTCTGATAGCCCTGAATATCGTTCATAATTTCGTCCTTTCAAAAGCGCCGCGACAGCGCAGTAGCTGACAAGATTCCTGTCATTGTACCCGAATGCCGTACGTCCTTACCTACGGCGCTCGCCCTCAAGCGTACGATCAAAGGCCCAGACCCACCAACGCATCACGTGTGCCTGCGAGCCGTCTGCCCGCTCGCGCGTCTGGTCCTCCAGATACAACTCGGTCGCGTGCCCGCCAAAACGCACCTTATATGTTGCCGTACGGATGCCGTGGACCATCAGGCCAAACCCGGTGGTCGAGATAATTTCGTCGATCGTAAAACAACGGCCGTCGACCCAGCAGACGGTGACCGGCACGACCTGTCCGCCCGCGAGGATGCGGGCCACGACGTCCACATACTGCTTGTGCACGCGCCGAGTTTTGCCGTCTGTCTGTCGATATTCCATGCCTCCTATTATCGAACGCATGTTTGCATGTTGTAAAGCGAACAGACTGTGGTTTTGGAGTGTCGTAGTAATCGCACGTGTCCGCATGGCGTGTTAGCAAAAAGAACACCCGCGGTCAACAGGGCTAATATTCAATTTTAGTGCCAAAAAGTTCACTTCTCCCATCAGAACTCGGTAAAGAGACCCGCAGGAGGTGATACGATTTATCATGTTTTTGTAACGTGTCTGCAAACTTCGAGAAAGCCCATATATGGACGTAACGTTCTCAACCTTCCTCGGCCAAATTGTGTCGAACCCAGTCCTTGCCGTCACCGTGATCCTCGCGTTGGGCGCCATCTTCGTCAATGGATGGACCGACGCGCCCAACGCCATCGCGACCTGCGTCACTACGCGTTGCATGCCCGCCCGCGCCGCCATTCTCATGAGCGCCGCATTCAACTTCCTCGGCGTGCTCATCATGACGCACTTTAACGCGAGCGTCGCCAACACCATCTCACATATCGTCGACTTTGGCGGAAACAGCACCATGGCGCTCGCCTGCCTATGCGCGGCGCTGTTCTCCATCGTCGTCTACGGCGCCACAGCGTCGCGTTTTGGCATCCCCACCTCGCAAAGCCACAGCCTTATCGCCGGCCTGACCGGTGCCGCCATCGCCCTCGGCGGTGCGAGCAGCGTCAACGTCCACGAGTGGATGAAGGTCATCTACGGCCTGGCGCTCTCCATAGGCCTGGGCTTTGTCATGGGCTGGGTCCTGTGCAAGCTCGTCTCGATTCTTTTCGCCGCCGCCAACAGGCGACGTGCCAATGTCTTCTTTAAATACGCTCAGATCGCGAGCGCCGCGGCCATGAGCTTTATGCACGGCGCGCAGGATGGACAGAAGTTCATCGGCGTGCTCTTTTTAGGCGTGGCCTTTGCCAGCGGCCAGACGAGCGTCGGCGATGCAGGCATCCCCATCTGGATTATGCTGCTGTGCTCGGCCACTATGGGTATCGGCACCAGCGTGGGCGGCGAGCGCATCATCAAGTCCGTCGGCCAGAGCATGGTCAAGCTCGAGAAGTATCAGGGCTTCTCTGCCGACCTCGCAGGCGCCGCGAACTTGCTGCTTGCCACCCTTACCGGCATCCCCGTGTCCTCCACCCACATCAAGACCTGCGCCATCATGGGCGTCGGTGCCGTCAAGCGCCTTTCGGCCATCAACTTTGGCGTGGTCAAGGACATGATGTTCACCTGGTTCTTTACCTTCCCCGCCTGCGGACTCATCAGCTTTGTCATGGCCAAGCTGTTCATGATGTTCCTCTAGTCAAACCGAACGTCCATCCGGACTGCATTACCTCGCCCACCCGTCTTCGCCTCGAAAGGACCCACCCATGGCAAAGAAACCCGATTCGTTCTACTTTGATAACTACGTTGCCTGCGCCGACCTCGCCGTTCAGGCAGCCGAGCTGCTCACCAAGATTTTTGAGAACTTTGACCCCGCGCAGATCCACGACATGCTCGATAAGATGCATGCGATTGAGCATGCGGCAGACAAGAAGCACCACGAGCTCGAAGACGCCTTGCTCACCGCCTTTATCACCCCGCTCGAGCGCGAGGATCTGGATCTGATGAGCTGCTCACTCGACACCGTGCTCGACCGCATCGAGGGCGTCGTGCAGCGCGTCTACTTCACCAACATCCAGAGCATCCATCCCGACGCCATCGTCATCGCCCACAAGGTGACTGACGCCTGCCGCGCCATGAAAGACCTGATGGTCGAGCTGCCCAACTACCGCAAGTCCAAGACCCTGCGCGAACTCGTCATCCAGATCAACACCATCGAGTCCGAAGCCGACGAGCTCTATATCAACGCCATGCGCAACCTGCACGTTAACGGCAAGGACCCGCTCGAGGTCATCGCCTGGCGTGACGTATACGCCTTCCTGGAGTACTGCGCTGACTGCTGTGAGAATGTGGCCGATGTTGTGGATTCGATTGTCATGAAGAACAGTTAATTGGGGGTATGTGTCCCGGCGTCGAAGGGCCGGCACCTGTTTGCTTTCTCACTCCGGCTGCGTGGCAGAGTCGTTCGAAAGTAAACAGGTGCCGGCCCTTCGCCTTACATACCACCATTGGGAACTTTGGCTGATACTTTGAAAGCGATGGGGCCTTTGTTGACAGGACCTTGGGGCCCGATTGGAAACTTTGGGACCGCCTTAAACGTTTGGGTGGATGGGGCTTTGGGTACCCTTTGGTTTACTTTGGATTGATTTGCTGACTTTGGAGGGCTTGGTTGTGAGTTATTTGGATCTGGCTCGGTCTCGGTATTCTTGTCGCGAGTTTGAGAATCGTTCTGTGGA
>URGF01000119.1 GCA_900547285.1 uncultured Collinsella sp. | reverse complement strand
GTGAGCAGGACTGTAGAGCAGCAACCTTAATATGCCTCAGGCCCGCCCCCTCCGCAGCACACTGGGAACGTGCCACGCACTTTACCTGCGTAAACAATGTGAGTGAAATATGAATCTCGATGGATACGTCCGCAGCCGTGTATACTAAACAGCTGTGTGAAACCAGGGGAGTATTCTGGCTGGACAAAATGCCTGCTTAATAGGGTTGTCAGGTAGTCCGGACGCAATACAAGGCTGGGGAGCACGTCGTGTAAGTAGTGGTCCTCTAGGGGCGTACGCTCGGTGGTGTACGCATTGTCCCAAGACCACGCGAGAGTTGGGATCATATCTTGATCAGCATGATTCTCGGCCGCAAGATTGGCATGACCCAGGTTTGGGACGAGGACGACAACGTCGTTCCCGTCACGGTCATCCAGGCTGGCCCCTGCGCTGTCTCGCAGGTTAAAACTCAGGCAACCGACGGCTATGACGCCGTCCAGATCGGTTTCGGCGACATCAAGGCCAAGAACGTGAACAAGCCCATGGCTGGTCACTTCGCCAAGGCTGGCGTCGAGCCTGTCCGCTTCCTTCGTGAGGTCCGCGTCGAGAACGGCGAGGAGCACAAGGTCGGCGAGGTCGTCACCGTCGCTGATTTCGCTGATGTCGAGAAGGTCGACGTCATCGGTACCTCCAAGGGTAAGGGCTTCCAGGGTCGCATCAAGCGCTGGGGTCAGCGCCGCGGTCCTATGACGCATGGTTCTCACTTCCAGCGTCACCCCGGTTCTATCGGTCAGTGCGCCTATCCTGCGCGCGTCCTCAAGGGCGTCAAGATGGCCGGTCACATGGGTAACGAGCGCGTTACCGTCAAGAACCTTTCCGTTGTCCGCATCGATGCCGAGCAGAACCTCATCTTGGTCAAGGGCGCTGTCCCGGGTGCCAAGAATGGTCTCGTCGCCATCCGTATGGCCTAAGGGCCCAGCCCATTTAGCCCAGCGTCATACCAAGGAGAACACTTAAATGGCAAAGTTTGAAGTAAAGAACAGCGAGGGCAAGAAGGTCGCCGAGGCCGAGCTCGCCGCTGAGGTGTACGGCATCGAGCCGAACATCCACGTTATGCACCACATCGTCAAGTGCCAGATGGCCTCTTGGCGTCAGGGCACCCAGTCTGCTAAGGGTCGCTCTGAGGTTTCCGGTGGCGGCAAGAAGCCTTGGCGTCAGAAGGGCACCGGCCGTGCCCGCCAGGGTTCCATCCGTGCTGCCCAGTGGCGTCACGGTGGCGTTGTCTTCGCCCCCAAGCCCCGTTCCTACGCTAAGCGTATGAACAACAAGGAGGTCAAGCTGGCTATGCGCTCCGCGCTGTCCGCCAAGCTGGCCGATGGCGAGCTCGTGCTCGTCGACGACTACGGCTTCGAGAAGCCTTCCACCAAGGCTGCCGTCGCTATGCTCAAGGCTCTCGGCCTTGAGGGCAAGCGTCTGACCATCATCGTTCGCGATGAGGACGTCAACGCCTACCTGTCGTTCCGCAACATTCCCAAGACGTTCATCATCACTGCCGACGAGGCCAACACCTACGATCTCGTCAACAACAACGCTGTGCTGATGCCCGCCGACATCGCCGCTCACTTCGGGGAGGTGCTTGCATAAATGACCGCCCACGAGATCATCATCCGTCCGATCGTGTCCGAGCGTTCCTTCTCCGGCATGGAGCTGAACAAGTACACGTTCGAGGTCGCCAAGGATGCTAACAAGTATCAGATCAAGGACGCTGTCGAGGAGATCTTCGGCGTCAAGGTCGTTCGCGTGAACACCCTGACGGTCAAGCCCAAGACCAAGCGCGTGCGCTATGTCGCCGGCAAGACCCGTTCTTGGAAGAAGGCCATCGTCACGCTGGCCGAGGGCGACACCATCGAGGTCTTTGGCAACCAGGCCTAAGACTCGCTGCTGTTGAGTGAGCTCATGCCTCCCAAATAGGGGAGGCGAGAGCTCAAGGTTTCGGGCGTATAAAATGGACACGCCCGGAACCGTGTATACGTCCGGTGTCATCGCACCCGAGGCAGAACCTCGAATCCCTGTCTGCGATGGCTAACGGATTCCTATTGAAAGGGATTGTAATGGCTGTAAAGCACCTTAAGCCGACCTCCGCTGGTAGGCGTTGGCAGACGATCTCCGACTTCTCCGAGATCACCTGCACCAAGCCCGAGAAGTCTCTTCTCGAGCCCCTGCCCAAGAAGGCCGGTCGTAACAACAACGGCCGCATCACCACCCGCCACCAGGGCGGCGGCGTGAAGCGTCGTTACCGCGTGATCGACTTCAAGCGCAACAAGGACGGCGTGCCCGCCAAGGTTGCCACGATCGAGTACGATCCGAACCGTTCCGCTCGCATCGCTCTGCTGCACTACGCTGACGGTGAGAAGCGCTACATCCTGGCGCCCAAGGGCCTCGAGGTCGGTCAGACCATCATGTCCGGTTCTGACGCCGACATCAAGCCGGGCAACGCTCTGCCCCTCGCCGACATCCCCGTCGGTACGCTCATCCACGCCGTCGAGTTCCAGCCGGGCAAGGGCGCTGCTATCGCCCGTTCCGCCGGTAACTCCTGCCAGCTGATGGGTAAGGAGGGCAAGTACGCTATCGTCCGTATGCCTTCCTCCGAGATGCGCCGCATCCTCGTTACCTGCCGCGCCACCGTCGGTGAGGTCGGCAACGCCGATCACTCCAACATCGTCATCGGCAAGGCCGGCCGTAAGCGTCACATGAACGTGCGCCCGACCGTCCGCGGTACCGTCATGAACCCTGTCGACCACCCGCACGGCGGTGGCGAGGGCAAGAACCACACCTCTGGTCGTCCCTCTGTTACCCCCTGGGGTAAGCCGACGAAGGGCCTTCGTACGCGCAAGAAGAAGAAGGTCTCGAACCAGCACATCATTCGTCGCCGTAAGAAGTAATTTCGGATACCGAGTTTTAGGAGAAAGCACTTATGAGCAGAAGTCTCAAAAAGGGCCCGTTCGTGGAGACTCGCCTTCTCTCGCGTATCACCGCGATGAACGAGGCTGGCAAGAAGGACGTCGTGAAGACCTGGTCCCGCGCGTCCACCATCTTCCCCGAGATGGTTGGTCACACCATCGCCGTCCACGACGGCCGCAAGCATGTGCCCGTGTATGTTACCGAGTCCATGGTTGGTCACAAGCTCGGCGAGTTCGCGCCGACTCGTACGTTCCGTGGCCACAAGGCCAAATAGGGGGTTAACCGTAAATGGCAACTAAGTCTATTGAAACTGAGGCCACCGAGGTTCGCGCCGTCGCTAAGTACGTGCGTGTTTCCCCCAGCAAGGCCCGCCTGGTGGTCGATCTGATCCGCCGCAAGCCTGTCGCTCAGGCCTTCGACATCCTCCACTTCTGCGACCGCGCCGTCGCCGTGGATGTCGAGAAGGTTCTCCGTTCCGCCGTTGCGAACGCCGAGAACAACAACGGTCTGCGTGCCGACAACCTGGTTGTCGCCGCTGCCTATGTTGACGAGGGTCCGACGCTTAAGCGCATCCGTCCCCGCGCCAAGGGTTCCGCTTCTCGCATTCTGAAGCGTACTTCCCACATCACCGTCGTCGTTGCTCCTCGAAAGGAGGCGTAAAGCTGTATGGGTCAGAAAGTCTACCCCACCGGCTTCCGTCTTGGCATCACCGAGAACTGGCGCTCCCGCTGGTTCGCAGAGAAGGATTACGCTAAGACCCTCGGTAACGATCTCGAGATCCGCAAGTACCTCGAGAAGCGTCTTTCCCGCGCAGCTGTCTCCCGCGTCGAGATCGAGCGCGCTGGCGACAAGGTGAAGGTCATCATCCTCACCGCTCGCCCCGGCGTTGTCATCGGTAAGAAGGGTGCCGAGATCGATGCCCTCCGCACCGAGCTCGAGAAGGTCGCTGGCGTCTCCAAGGGCCAGCTCTCCGTCGACGTTGTCGAGATCAAGCGCCCCGAGCTCGACGCCAACCTCGTTGCTCAGTCCATTGCCGAGCAGCTCGAGGGCCGCGTTGCCTTCCGTCGCGCTATGCGCAAGGCTGTCCAGTCCGCCCGCAAGGCCGGCGCTAAGGGCATCCGTATCCAGTGCTCCGGTCGTCTCGGCGGTGCCGAGATGGGCCGTCGTGAGTGGTACCGCGAGGGTCGCGTGCCTCTGCACACCCTCCGTGCCAAGATCGACTACGGCACGGCTGTCGCCAGCACCACCATGGGCGCTTGCGGCGTGAAGGTCTGGATCTACCTGGGCGAGAAGCTCCCGGGCCAGCCTGTTCCCAACCCTGCACTCGAGGGCTCTTCCCGTCCTCGTCGTCGTAACTCCGAGAGGAGGGGTCAGTAGTGCTTGCCCCTAAGCGTATTCTTCACCGCAAGGTGCAGCGTGGCTCCATGAAGGGCCAGGCCAAGGGTAATACCGAGCTGCATTTCGGCGAGTTTGGTATCCAGGCTCTCGAGGCCCATTGGATCACCAACCGTCAGATCGAGGCCGCTCGTATCGCCATGACCCGCTACATGAAGCGTGGCGGTCGTGTCTACATCACGATCTTCCCCGATAAGCCCATCACCAAGAAGCCTGCCGAGACTCGCATGGGTTCTGGTAAGGGTAACCCCGAGGAGTGGGTGGCCGTCGTCAAGCCCGGCCGCATCATGTTCGAGGTCAAGGGCGTGCCCGAGGAGGTCGCTCGCGAGGCTCTGCGTCTTGCACAGCACAAGCTTCCCATCAAGACCAAGATTGTTGCTGCCAAGAACGCTGAGCAGCGCATCGAGAAGGAGATGGCTGAGGAGGCCGCTCTCGAGGCCAAGTGGGCTGCTGAGGACGCCGCCGCCGCCAAGGAGGAGAACTAATGAAGCCCGCAGAGATTCGTGAGCTCTCGGACGCTCAGCTCGTTGAGAAGCTGAAGGAAATGCGCGCCGAGCTCTTTAACCTTCGTTTCCAGATGGCCACCAGCCAGCTGGACAACACCGCTCGCGTCAACACCGTGAAGAAGGACATCGCTCGCGTCCTCACGGAGCAGCGCGCCCGCGAGATCGCAGCGGAGAAGTCCGCTGTCGCCGAGTAGGACCTAAGGAGAGAACATGACTGATTCGCGTAACTCGCGTAAGGTCCGTACGGGTGTCGTTACCTCCGTCTCCGGTGCCAAGACCATTGTTGTCACCATCACCGAGCGCAAGCGTCACCCCAAGTACGGCAAGATGATGACCAGCTCCAAGAAGCTTCACGCTCACGACGAGGAGTGCACGGCTGGCGTGGGCGATACCGTCCGCGTTATGGAGACCCGTCCTATGTCCAAGATGAAGCGTTGGCGCCTCATCGAGGTCGTCGAGCGCGCTAAATAAGCAGTCGCTCTTACGACTTGTACGTTTCCGAAGATGTGCGTATGCCTGGCTTGCATACCACGGGCCGTATAAAGGCTGCGCACCTCTCTTCGGTTCTTAGTTCGGAGGAACATCTACCATGATTCAGATGCAAACCATGCTGAACGTCGCCGACAACTCCGGCGCTCGCAAGATTCGCTGCATCAAGGTGCTTGGCGGTTCCAAGCGTCGTTATGCAGGCATCGGCGATGTGTTCATCGGTGCTGTCCAGGAGGCTACCCCTGGCGCCAACGTCAAGAAGAAGGACGTTGTCCGTTGCGTCGTCGTTCGCACCGTTAAGGAGATCCGCCGCAAGGATGGCTCCTACATTCGCTTTGATGAGAACGCCTGCGTTGTCATCAACAACGATGGTTCGCCCGTCGGCACCCGTATCTTCGGGCCCGTCGCTCGCGAGCTTCGTGACAAGAAGTACATGAAGATCGTCTCGCTCGCTCCCGAGACCCTGTAGTTAGGGGAGATATATGTATATCAAGAAGGGCGATAAGGTCCAGGTTCTCTCTGGTAAGGATCGCGGCAAGCAGGGCGTTATCCTGCGTGCTCTCCCCGCCGAGAACAAGGTCGTTGTCAGATCG
>URGF01000118.1 GCA_900547285.1 uncultured Collinsella sp. | reverse complement strand
GAGATGCTGCCCAGGCGGCGCTCGATGTCGGGTACGCCGCCGCGGCTGAGCTCACTGGCTTTAACGCCTGCGCGCTCCAGGACGGCCGTGGCTACCTCGTAGCTCTCGGGGTGGACGCTTGTCGCGTCGAGCGGGTTCTTGCCACCGCTGATGCGCAGGAAGCCCGCGGCGTTGAGATATGCCTTGGGTCCCAGTTTGGGGACCTTCTTAAGCTGGCGGCGATCGGTAAAGGCACCGTTTTCCTCGCGGTAGGCCACGATATTCTTGGCCACGCTCGGCGTGATGCCCGATACGTATCCCAGCAGGCTCGCGCTTGCGGTGTTGACGTCGACGCCCACGCGGTTGACGACGTCCTCCACCACGTGGCCCAGGGTGCGCGAAAGCTCGGCCTGGTCAAGGTCGTGCTGGTACTGGCCAACGCCGATGGACTGGGGCGGAATCTTGACGAGCTCTGCCAGCGGGTCTTGCAGGCGGCGGCCCAGGCTCATGGCGCCGCGCACGGTGACGTCCAGGTCGGGGTATTCCTGGCTGGCGAGCTCGGAGGCGGAGTATACCGATGCGCCGGCCTCGTTAACGATGGTGTAGCGAAGGCTGGGCGCCTGCTCGGCGATGAACTCCGAGACGACTTCTTCGGTCTCGCGGCTGGCGGTGCCGTTGCCGATGACGATGGTGTTGACGCTGTCCTTCTTGACGAGGCGGGCGAGCTCGCGCTTGGTGCCGGCGACGTCGTGGCGCGGCTTGGTGGGGTAGACCACGCCGTGGTCGAGCAGCTTGCCGGTCTCGTCCATGACGGCGACCTTGCAGCCGGTGCGGTAGCCCGGATCGAGCGCGAGCACGCGGGCGCCGCGCACGGGGCGTGCCGAGAGCAAGCCCTCAAGGTTCTTGGCAAAGACGTTGATGGCCTCGGTCTGGGCGCGAACGGTGAGCTTGGCGCGGGCCTCGCGCTCCAGCGAGGGGGCCATGAGGCGCTTGTAACCGTCAGCGATGGCGGCATCGAAGATGGGAGCAAACACGCCCTGGCGTCGGGGCCAACGGCTGCCGAGGCGTGCCGTGGCGGCAGCGCCGTCGACGTTCACGCGCACGCGGAGCTTGCCCTCGCGCTCGCCGCGGTCGATGGCCAGCACGCGGTGGTTGGGAATACGACGCAGTGGCTCGTCATAGCTGTAGTACGGCTCGTAGGGAGTCTTCTCGGCGGGGTCGCTGGCCTCGACGACGATGTCGGCGGTGTTTTGCGTAAAGGCGCGCAGGTCGGCGACGTTCTCGGGGTCCTCGGCTACCGTCTCGGCCACGATGTCGGCGGCGCCGGCAAGCGCCTTCTCGGGCGTGTCGAAGCCGGCCTCCTCGTTGATGTATGCCGCGGCGGCGTCGAGCGCGCTGCCTTTGGCCGAGGCCTGCATGATGATCATGTTGGCGAGCGGCTCCAGGCCGGCCTCGCGGGCCTTCTGTGCGCGGGTCATGCGCTTTTTGCGGTAGGGTTTGTAGAGGTCCTCGACACGCTGGAGCTGCGTGGCCTCGCGAATCTGCTGCTCGAGCTCGGGCGTGAGCTTGCCCTGGGCGTCGATGAGCAGAATGACGTCCTCTTTACGCTGCTCAAGATTGCGCAGGTATGACAGGCGCTCGTCGAGGGCGCGCAGGGCGACGTCGTCCATGCCGCCCGTGGCTTCTTTGCGGTAGCGCGAGATAAAGGGGATGGTGTTGCCCTCGTCGATGAGCTTGACAGCCGCCTCGACGTTGGCGGCCTTAAGGTTGAGCTCGCGGGCGAGCTGGGCGATAAGATCCATGGGACTCCTTGCGTTTAAGGTGCGTTTGCAGCACAGGGCTACCAAGGATACCACCCGTCCCAAAAGGCTGTTTTGGGGCCGCGCCACGAAAACGGCCTATCTACTACGTTTTACCCGTAGGGGCTGACCATACCTGGGTTTTCCGAAAATCGACAAGCCGGTTACCTGCGGTTTTTATTTCGCGAAATTCGGCATGGTTGAGGGTGGTCGGTTAAACGTAGTAGATAGGCCCATTTCGTGGCGAACGAACCAAGCTGAGGCGCAAAATGGGCCCCGTCCCAGAAAAATCATTACCAATGTAGTCAAAAAGCCCCGCGGGCAGGAGGCTGCTCGCGGGGCAAAGAAGAGGGACTTATTGGTGGCGGACCGAGGGGCCCGGCATGGGGTTTCTGCCGCGGCCTGTCCTAAGGTGCTACAGCTCGACGAGCTGGCCGGTCTCGGCGGCCTCCTTGATGGCGTTGAGAAGCGTGAGCGTCTTGACGTTGTCGGCGGGGGTCACGACGGGCTCGACCTCGCGGCGGACGACCTTCACAAAGTGCTTGAGCTGCATCTTGTGGGGCAACGCCGGGTCGACGGCCGGAATCTCCATCTGCAGCGGCTTGTGCCAGTTGGAGGCGCCGTCGTAGGAGAACTGGTGCAGGCGGGGCAGCGAAAGGGCGCCCTTGGTGCCGCCAATGAAGTAGGCGTCGGCGTCGAAGGGACGGTACTGCGGGTCCTCGCGAGCGGTGGCCTCCCAGTTCCAGGGGCTGGCGGTGGCGTCGGAGATGGTCATGCTCGCGAGCGCGCCATCGGCAAAACGGACGTTGACCACGGCGGAGTCCTCGGTCTCAAAACCGCGGGCGGCGCTGGACTGCATACCCTGGACGGCAACGGGCTCGCCCAGCAGATAGCGGAGCAGGTCGACGTCGTGCACCAGGTTAACCAGGATCGGGCCGGCACCCTTCTTGCGGCGCCACTCGACATCGAAGTACTCGTCATTCTTATAGATCATGTAATGGAAGCTCGACACGGTGAGCTTGCCCAGTTCGCCGGACTCGATGATCTCCTTGGCCTTGTTGACGAAGGGGTTGTGGCGACGGTGCTGACCCACGAGCACGGGCACGCCGGCGGTCTCGGCCTCGGCGGCGAAAGCCTGGGCATCCTCGAGGTCGTTGGAGATCGGCTTTTCGACCAACGGCACGATGTTGCGCTTGATGGCCTCGCGGGCAACGCCCAGGTGCAGGTCGTTGGGGGTGGCGATGATGACGGCCTCGGGCTTGACCTCGTCCATCATCTGGGCGGGATCGGTAAAGAACGGCACGCCGGCGGTCTCGGCCGTGGCGCGGGCGCCCTCAAAGGCATCGGCGATGGCGACGAGCTCGGCCTCGGGCTCCTCGGTGACAAAGCGGATGTGGTTGCGGCCCATGGCGCCGGCGCCGATAACGGCAATGCGGACGGGGTTGAGCTCAGACATTTCGACTCCTTAATACTGGTGACCGGTGGAATGCGACAAAGGGGCTGTCCCTTTGTCGCATCGGTAAAACTAGGCGGACTTCTTCTTGCTGTCGGAGACCATCATGTAGACGGTGAGCACGACGGCGATGGCGGCGATCACGATGGCGCCGTAGAAGGACTGCTGGTAGGCGGCGCTGCCGGCCTCGGCGTGATACAGCACGGCGGTGATGGGCTGGCTGATCCAGGTGGAAGCGGCATAGCCCAAGAACATGATGCCGTAGTTGACGCCGATGTTGCTGGTGCCAAAGGCGCCACCGGTGAGCGGCGGGTAGATGACGAGCAGGGCGCCAAAGCTAAAGCCGAGCAGGGCGAGCGCCACAAAGAACATGCTCTGCGTAAAGCTCATCGACATGATGACGAGTGCGACGATGGTGACGACAAGGCTGATGAGCAGCGACTTATAGGCGCCGAGCTTGTCGATGATCTGGCCAAAGGACAGACGGCCGACCAGGTTGGCACAGGTGTTGACGGAGACCACCACACCGCCGAGGGCGACAGCTGCGGCGCTCGTGGGGTCGGCGAAGAGCTGGACGGCGGCGATGGAGGCAACCTTGCCCACGAGCAGGGTGCCGGCGGTGGCAGCAAAGGCGAAGGTGACGATGAGGACCCAGAAGCGCGGGGTCTTGACCATCTCGCCCGGGGTGAGGTCGCCGAAGGTGCCGGCGTGTGCGCCGCCCTTGGGGGCCTCGAAGCCCTCGGGCAGCCAACCGGCCTCGGGGGCCTTCAGGAACAGGGCGGAGGCGGCGATCATCACAAAGAAGATGACGCCGAGTGCCTTAAGGGCGCCAAAGATACCCAGGCTCGGGATGAGCAGCGAGGCGAGCACCGGGGACAGCACGGCGGGACCGGCGGTCGAAGCGGCCAGGGTGATGCCGGAGGCGAGGCCCTTCTTGTCGATGAACCACTTTTGACCGGTGGTGAGCGCGGGGTTGTAGCCCAGGCCGTTGCCGATGGCGGCGACGAGCGAGAACCACAGGTAGAACTGCCACGGCTCGGTGACGGTGCCGGACATGAACCAGCCCACGCCGTAGCACACGGCGGCAGCGATCACGACGTTGCGCGGGCCGATCTTATCGGAGATGCGGCCGGCGAAGATGCCCGTCACGGCCATGATGGTCTGAAAGACCGGGAAGGCCCAGGTAAGAGCGCTGGACCACTCGGGGTAGACGGCGAGCAGGTTCTTGCTCACGACGGAATACAGCGCGATGGAGCTGATGAAGAACATGGTGACGCACGCAGCGGAAAGCACGACGGCGCGACCCTTGTTGGAGTTGGTGGAAGCCATTGGACTCTTTCTAATCGATGCGGGGGAGGGGCGGACATGTCCGCGGGGCCTCCCTGTCAGGCTGGTTTACTGGTCGGTCGGCTTTGCGACGCCGGACTCGTCAGACCAAAGCTCGACACCCTTGTTCTTGAGGTAGTTGTCGGCAAAGGCTCGGCGGCCGCCGGGCTTGGCGGTGAGGTCGCCCATCATATTGGAGAAGCCGCCATCGACCTTGATGGCGTCGCCGGTGGTAAAGTCCGAGCGCTTGGACGCCAGGAACATGACGGCGTTGGCGATATCGCTGACCTCGCCGATGCGGCGCGTGGCGATCAGGCGGCTGCGGCTCTTTTCGACCTCGGGGTCGGCGTAGAAGTTGGCCGACATCGGGGTCTTAACGAAGCAAGGCTCGACGCAGTTGGAGCGCACGCCGTAGGGGCCCCACTCGGCAGCCAGCATCTTGGACATCATGTTGACGCCCGCCTTGGTGGAGCTGTACACGCCCGAGAACGTCTCGGGGGAGTGGCTGGCAACGGTCGAGATGTGCACCAGGCGACCCTGGCCGGCCTTGATCATCTCGCGACCAAAGCGCTGCGAGGTGATGAAGTAACCGGTGAGGTTGACGTTGAGCACCTGCTCCCAGTCGCTCAGCGGCAGGTCCTCCATGGCGGCGAAGCGCAGGATGCCGGCGGTGTTGACGAGGACGTCGACGCGGCCGAAGTCGGTGATGGTGGCGTCGACGGCGGCCTGAACCTCGGCCTCATCGGTGGCGTTCATCTTGTAACCCTCGGCGTGGATGCCAAACTCGGCGGCGAGGTCGGCGGCTGCGGCCTTGACCTTTTCCTCGTCCAGGTCGAGCAGGACGACGTTGGCGCCGTTGCGGGCGAACTCGCGGCAAATCTCGACGCCCATACCGCCGAGCGCGCCAGTCACGGCGCAGACATCGCCCTCGAGCTTAAGCCAATTGCTCATAGGAACTTCCCTTCTTGTGCCTCCCGGTGGGTCGCTCCCATTAACCGACCCACGTGGTTTTCGCTGGTTATCGTATGCTTTGCATTTGCGCAGGTGAATTGCATATTTGTTAGAATGGCGTTAACCATAGGTTTACACTGTGCGATGCAGTTTATTCTCAATTGAGCGCATGACCTGCGAAAACAACCTCCTGTGGCACCATGTGGCCACGGGCGCGAAAACAGGAGATTGACGTGTACGATCGACGACTCGAGGCCATATCGGCCGCCGCGGAGCTGGGAAGCTTCTCACGTGCGGCGGCAAAATTGCGCGTGTCGACCCCGGCGCTCGTCAAACAAGTGTCGGGTTTCGAGGCCGAGTTTGGCATCACGTTGTTCGAGCGCTCGCATTCGGGTGTTAAGGTGACGCCGGCGGGCGCTCTGCTGGTGGACGACGCGCGCTCGATCATGCGGCAGTCCGAGGACGCGCTGCGCCGCG
>URGF01000117.1 GCA_900547285.1 uncultured Collinsella sp. | reverse complement strand
CGAGCCGGCGTCGTCTGGCCCACTACGACTACTGGCAGGACAAGCTCAAGCGCTCGGTACTGCTCGACTCGGGCGCCGACATCCTCATCTACGGCATGGGCGAGCACGCGATTGTCGAGATCGCCGACGCGCTCGACGCGGGACTGCCCGTCGATCAGATCACCTACATCAACGGCACCGTCTACCGCACCAGCTCGCTCGACGAGGTCTACGACTACGACCTGCTGCCCAGCTGGGACGACCTTGCCGCCGACAAGCTCAACTACGCGCGCAGCTTTAACGTGCAGCAGCAGAATATGGACCCCATCACCGGACACCGCCTGGTAGAGCCCTATCCCAACAGCGTCTATGTGGTGCAGAACCCGCCATCGGCAACACTCACCACCGACGAGATGGACGAGGTCGCCGAGCTCCCCTACGCCCGCGATTGGCATCCCGACTACGACGCGGCGGGCGGCGTACCGGCCTTTGCCGAGATCAAGTTTTCGATCAGCTCCAACCGCGGGTGCTTTGGCGAGTGCTCGTTTTGCGCGCTCACCTTCCACCAGGGCCGCGTGCTGCAGATGCGCAGCCACGATTCGATCATGCGCGAGGCCGAGCTGCTCACGCGCGATCCCGAGTTTAAGGGCTACATCAACGACGTGGGCGGACCGACGGCTAACTTTAGCCGCCCTGCCTGCGACAAACAGCTCAAGCATGGCGTGTGCAAGAACAAGCGCTGCCTGTGGCCGAGTGTGTGCAAGAACATGGTGGTCGACGAGAGCGGCTACACACAGTTGCTGCGCGATCTGCGCCAGCTGCCGGGCGTCAAGAAGGTCTTCGTCCGCAGCGGCATCCGCTTTGACTACACCATGGCCGACGCCTCGGACGAGTTTTTGCGCGAGCTGCTGGAGCACCATGTCTCGGGCCAGCTGCGCGTAGCGCCCGAGCATGTGAGCGACGCGGTGCTCTCCGTGATGGGCAAACCGAGCCGCGCCGTCTACGACGCGTTCTGCCGTAAATTTGAACGCCTGAACCGCGAATACGGACTCAAGCAGTACGTGGTGCCGTATCTGATCTCGAGCCACCCCGGCTCGACCATGAAGGAAGCTGTGGACCTTGCCGAGGCCGTGCGCGACATGGGCTACATGCCCGAGCAGGTGCAGGACTTCTACCCCACCCCGTCCACCATGTCGACCTGCATGTACTACACCGGCGTGGACCCACGCACCATGCAGCCGATCTACGTGGCACGCGACCCGCACGAGAAGGCTATGCAGCGCGCGCTCATCCAATATCGCAAGCCCGAGAACTACAAGCTCGTGCGCGAGGCACTGGAAAAGGCTGGCCGTCGCGATCTGATCGGCTACACCAAGCATTGCCTGATTCGCCCCGTGCCGCCACGCCCGGGCGAGACCTCTGCCGGCGGCGGGCATGGCACCGGCAAGAAGGGCGGCAAGGCCCACGGTGGCGCCGGCAAGGGCCCCAAGGGCAGCAAGGGGCACGGCGGCATGTCGCGTGCGCAGAACACCGCCGGCCGCAACCGTGCAGCTCAGGGGCGTCAGGGCGCCAACGGAGGCGGACGCCGCAATTAGGGCAGCGGTGCTGTCGCTATGCCCATCTCGCATGCGTGGCGCAGTGAGCGCATCGCCTCCACGAGGATGATGCCGGCGATGGTGACCGTGATTACCACGTCAAACGGCGTGTTCACAAACCAGAGCAACGTCATGAGATACGACCCGGCATTAAAGGCAAAGTGCAGCAGGATCGTGTAGCGGAGCTTCCCGGTCGTCACGAGCACCCAGCCAAAAATGAGGCCGGCAGCGCCCGCATAGCAGCCCTGCACCCAGTTCATGTGCATAAAACCGAAGATCGCCGCCTGCAGCACGACCGCCGCGGCGATACCCCACGTGCTCGGGGCCGCCCAGGACACCATGGCGCCGTCCTGCGCACCCGCACGACGCAGGCGCTTCCAAAGTGGGCGGCACTGCGGATTAAACGCTCGGAGCGAAAACTCAAAAATGATACCGCGCACCAGCAGCTCCTCGCAAAACGGAGCGCCGAGCACCGTGGTCAGGACGGCCAGATAGCTCGTGTCACCCATGCCCGTCTCCTCGACAAGTTCGCTGTAGTCGGCCGCGGCCTCGGGCAACAGCGACAGCACGGCGTCGGTCACGTAGCCAACGACCACCTGCAGGGCAAGGCCAATCACGATAACGCAGACGATGCGCTTCCACGCCCCACGCGCTCCCCCGCCGAGCGGATGCGCGCTTTGCCGGCGTGCCATAAACGAACGCGGCCACAGATAACGCCACCACAGCAGCGCCATTAAAAACGATGCCATCTGCGCGGCAGCCTGAAGCAATTGAATATCGAGGTCGTCAATCGAAAAGCCCATGAACACCGATGCGACGCCCAGAGCGGAGAACAAAACCACGCTCAGGGCGATATCGGCAGCGACGACGCCAAAACAGGCAAGCGCCCAAATCATCGCATTGAGCATGCCAACCTCCTCCCGACAGCTAGTCATTTAAGAACGTCCCCAACGACTAGTCATTGGGGACGTTCTTCAACGACTAGTTGTTGGGGACAGTCTTTGCCAAAGGCCCCGTTGGGCGAGATGTCGAACGGGAAGGTGCCGCAGCGATTGAACGCGGCGATAAACATGCGGATGGCGTTGGACGGCGTGGTGCCCACGAGCTGGGTTGCCGCCGCGAAGGCCGCCTTTTCCTCGGGCAAGACCTTCGCGACAACCGGGGTCATGTGTTCTGCCATGGCGCTCCCTTTTTGAAACGACGGTGGTGCGGATAGATGCGGGCCACGCGGCTGGGCGACGGGCTGTGAAGGCAACCCGATTGGCCCGCATCCGGAGTTTGTTTCTGCGGCGTTGGTATTACTTGGTATTCCTAAGTATTACCCCGCAGATAGAATACCACACCTGACCCCATGGGGACGGAGAAAAACGGATCATTTTGTTGCTAAGTTAGTATTTAGAGCGTGATGATGTCCGAGATATTGAGGGCCCGAGCGTCAGCGGCATCGTGTGTGGCGAGTAGGAGCGTGCGACCGTCGAGCAGATCGAGCACGACCTCGGCCGTCGCATCGCGCGCGACGACATCCAGGCCGGTAAAGGGCTCGTCAAGAATCACCGCGCCGCCCGGGCACAGCAGGGCTCGAGCGATCTCGACGCGACGGCGCTGCCCGCCCGAAAGCTCGGCCACGCGAGCATGCACATCGACCCCCGGCACCAGCAAGCGCAACAGGGCCGCAGCACTCGAGGCGTCCACGCGTGCATCGGCGCACACCAGCACGTTATCCAGCGCCGAGGCGGACTCGACCAAGCGTGCATCCTGAAACACCATCGAGCACGGTGCGCACTCCCCTGCCGCAAGGGCAAGGAGCGTCGACTTACCCGCACCCGAGGCGCCCATCACACAGATACGCCCACCCGCGGGCACGTTGAGCACCAGTCCGTCGAGCGCCGGTGCCCAGGGCGCGCGATCGCCCACGGCAAGCGCAAGCTCCGCCGCAGCGCCATCGCCCGCAGCCCTCGCACGCCCGCGCAGCCCATGCCTATGCGCCCGCACGGCCGCACCCCACGCCACGGGCCCCGAAACCCGCAGCAGCCACACCAGCACGCGCTCACACGCCCACGAGGCGGCAACGACCAGCACGGTCCAAGCCAGCAGGTCGGCCGTCTCAATCAAAAGCTTCGCCTGATAGATGCGCTCACCCACGGTGCCCACCGCCATGCCGATCAGCTCGGCTGCCACACCGGCCTTCCAGCTCATGCCGATCACGGCACGCGCACACGAAAGCACAAACGGCAGGACTTCGCGCCAGGTGTGGGCGCAAAACAGTCGCCAGCCCCGCACGCCATGCAGACGAAACATCTGCTCCAGTGGCTTATCCACCTGCGACAAGCCTTCGACCAGTGAGAAATATACGCCCGGCAGCGCCATCAAAAAGACCGCCGCGATGCTCACACGTGCCGACCCCAGCCAAATGAGCAGCAGGACCACCACGCAGGCAACCGGCGTCGCCTTTACAAACGACAGCGCCGGAGCCACCAGGTACGCAAACGCCCGCGAACGTGACGAAATCCCAGCAAGCACGCCACCACACACCGCGGCAAGCGCCAGCCCGCCCAGTATCCGCGCGCCCGAGCCCGCCAGAATCGCCCACGTGCCGGCATCGCATATCAGGCGCAGCAGCGCCAAGGCAACAGCACCCGGCCCCGGCAAAATCAGCGGCTGCGCCACCAGCACCGCCACCAGCATCCACACGGCAAGCCAAAAGGCGGCGACGGCACCTGCTGCCGCCACCGCCTTCACACGCTCTGTCATTTGTCGAGCAAACGCACGCACGGGCTACTCCAAGTAGTAGAAATCGTCAGCCGGGAGCTTGCCGCCCACGGCGCTCGCATCCGCATCGGCCAGCACCTGCAGGTACCCACCGAGCGCCGCCTTCATATCCTTCCCCGTCTGGCACACGAGCATGCACCCGGGAATCGCTTTTTCGGCGATCTTGGCGTTGTCAACGATGCCGGCATCGACCACGGCCTGCGCCCAGTCTGCCGGCGCCGCATTGACAGCCTTAACGCTCGCCGCATGGCAGCTCAAGAACTCCGCCACGGCATCGGGATGTTCCTCGGCAAACGCGCGTCGCACCACGGTCACGCCCGTCAGCAGGCGCGAACCCGTGTCACCTGCCAGCTCGTCCCACACATCGGTCAGACTCACCGGTGCCGACAGCTTGCCCTCGCTCTTGGCGATGGCAGCGGTCTTGAACGGCTCCGGCAGCACGCCCACGGCGGACGGGTCGGCAAGCAGGGCCGACAGCACCTCGGTGGGCTCACTCTTAAACTCGAGCGTCACCTGGCCGGTCAGGCCCGCGCGCTCCAGCAGGTAGTTCATGACGTACTCCGGCGTCGTGCCCTTGCCCGTCATGCAGACGGTGCGACCCGCCAGGTCGCCAAACGAAGTAACGTCCGCGTTACCCGTCACCACGTTCAGCACACCCAGCGTGTTGATGTCGATGACCTGCACCGCGCCCTCGGTCTTGTTGTAGAGCACGCTCGCCACGTTGGCTGGCACCAGGGCAATGTCGATATCGCCCTGAATGACCTTGGGCACGATCTCGTCGGCGGCAGTGTTGATCGCAAAGTCGAACTCATTGTCCGTCTCGCCATCGGCAGCCTGGTCCATAAACTGCACCAGGCCAATCGAGGTCGGTCCCTTGAGCGAGGCGACGTGCACCGCGACCGGCTCTGCAGCAGCACCGGCGCCGTCCGTGGCAGCCGAGTCCGCGGCGGACCCGGCCCCCGCAGCCCCGCCGCCACAGCCCGCGAGCGCAAGCGACAGCGCGCCCGCGGCAAGCGCCGAGGCAAACCCCCGGCGCGACATCTCAAAATCAAACGCGCGCATCGTTAGCACGTCCCTTCGTTAGGCATCGACCAGGCGTGATGATCGGTATGCAGCAGCTCCTCGGCCAGCGGCGAGAGCGGCGCGCCCAGGAACTCGCGGTAGCACGCCTGGACATCGGGATTCTCGTGCGAGAAGCGAATGTCCGCAGCGGCATCCAGGCCCCACAGCACCTGACCGCGCTCGGCTGCCAGCTCGCAGCCGTCGTGGATGGGCTGACCGCCGCCACCGACGCAGCCGCCCGGGCACGCCATGACCTCAACGAAGTCATAGCTCACGCGACTGTCGCGAATCGTGTCGAGCAGACGGGCGGCGTTGCCCAGCCCGTGTGCCACGGCGACGCGAACCTTGGTGTCATCGATATCGGCCACGGCTTCCTTCCAGCCGTCCAGGCCGCGCACGTCGGTAAAGAAGTCGGCGTCGGGGTTCTTGCCCGTCACCAGGTAATAGGCCGAGCGCACGGCGGCCTCCATCACGCCGCCCGTGGCGCCAAAGATCACACCCGCGCCTGTGCCAAAGCCCAGCGGCGTATCGAGCGGCTCCTCGGCCAGCATCTCCACGCTCACGTGGCTCGCGCGGATCATGCGCACCAT
>URGF01000116.1 GCA_900547285.1 uncultured Collinsella sp. | reverse complement strand
GTGATGTGGCCATTCGAGTCCGTGGATGGAGAGGGAAATGAGGACTCGCTTGTCCTGCTGCTCTCTTATATTCAGGAAGGCAAGGGCCTGCGTATGCTCCTCACCGGTGATGCCGAGCTCGACCAAGAACGGGAATTCGTGCAGGAGGTGGGGGATATCGATGTCCTTAAACTTGGGCATCACGGCTCTAAGGTTTCAGTCGATGGTGAGTCGCTGGACGTCCTGAAGCCTGAGCTTTCCCTCGCGAGCGCGGGCGAGGGGAATCGATACGGCCATCCGTCCGATGCCTGCATCGATGCCGTTAAGGAAGCGGGCGGTGTGTTCGCGTGCACTATCGAACACGGCGATATCACCATCACGCCGACCGCGAAGGGCTTTACGATGCGATGCCAGCGACCGTGACGACGTCGTTGGCGTGTGGTGGGCCCCTGGGCTAGAATGGCACGGAACGAATACGAAGGCCTGCGGGAGGGGAGCGCAATGTCCGAAATCGGTCTGCTGCCGGCATATCTGATCGTCGGTACCGACGGCGTCAAGCGCGATCACGCCGTCTCGCGTATGAAAGCGCGTCTGGAAAAGACGGGCATGGTCGAGTTCAACCTCGACGAGCGCGATATGACCAAAGACCCCGATATCGAGTCGATTATCGGATCGCTTAACACCTTTCCGATGGGCAGCGAGTTTCGCCTGGTAATCCTTGACGGCTGTTCAAAGCTCGCCAAGGCGGTCTCGGAGCCGCTTGTCGAGTATTTGGCGAGTCCCAGCCCCACAACGGTCTGCCTCATCATTGCCGACTCGCTTGCCAAGAACACACGCCTGTATAAGGCGATCGCCAAGATCGATAAGAAGGCCGTGATCGATTGCTCCGGCACCAAGCGCTGGGAGCTACCGCGTCGCGTGCAGCAGATGGCGACGCAGCGCGGCAAGTCGATCTCGACGGCGGCCGCCGAGGAGCTCGTCTCGCGTTCGGGCGAGAACACTCGCATGCTCGATAACGACTTGGCTAAGCTTGCCCAGATGGTCGAGGCGCCCCAGATTGAGCTTGCCGACGTTGAGCGCTGGATTGTACGTACGGCCGAGGTTCAACCCTGGGACTTTCTCAATGCGGTCTCGGCACGTGACATGCGACGCTCGCTCGAGCTTTTCAATCTATTGCCCGCCAAGAGCTACGTGTGGACTTACACGTTGCTGTGCGGCCGCATCCGCGAGCTTATCGTCGCCAAGGCGCTCGATGCGCGCGGACAGGGTCGTGAGCTGGCCGCAACGCTCAAGCTCCAGTCCTGGCAGGTCAAGAATCACTTGACCTGGGCACGTCGCTTTTCGATGGCAGAGCTCGTCGCGGCGCTCGAGGGGGCGGTCGATGTAGAGCTCGCGCTCAAGGGTTCGGCCGATTCTGAGGCCGCGCTTTTGCTCTGGATTACGAACATCTTGAGAAAATCGTGATGATACCTGCCTATTTGACAAATTCGTTCTATCCCTTTGAGGGGGAGCGTGCTATAGTAGGCGCTTGCATGACCTCACCGTGTCTCAGAGGTGTCATACATTTTTTGCAAGGAACTCGAAAGGAACTCCAGAAGTGGCAAACATCAAGTCTCAGAAGAAGCGTATCCGCACCAATGAGGCAGCTCGCATGCGTAACAAGGCTGTCAAGTCCGAGCTCAAGACGCTGACCAAGCACGTCCAGTCCGCCGTCGCCGAGGGCGACGCCGAGAAGGCCCAGGCTGCCCTCAAGACCGTCACCAAGCGTCTCGACATGGCTGCCGCCAAGCATGTTATCCACAAGAACCAGGCTTCCAACCGCAAGTCCGGTCTTGCCAAGCTCGTGAACAGCATCAACGCTTAAGTTGTAAATTTCACACCACACAGATTACGCGCATAAATGGAGCCTGTTTTATGGAACAGGCTCCATTTTTTGTACCGCTCGGGTAAGATAGTCCGCATGAATACTTCAATTGACATTTCCCACATCCGCAACTTCTCGATTGTTGCGCACATCGACCATGGCAAGTCCACGATCAGTGACCGCATTCTCGAGCTCACCCATACCGTCGACGAGCGCGACATGGAGTCGCAGCTGCTCGACACCATGGATATCGAGCGCGAGCGCGGCATCACGATCAAGTCCAATGCCGTTCGCGTGTCCTATGACGCCGACGATGGCGAGACGTATCAGTTCAATCTGATCGATACGCCGGGCCACGTGGACTTTACCTATGAGGTCTCGCGCTCGCTGGCAGCCTGTGAGGGCGCGGTGCTCGTTGTCGACGCCACACAGGGCGTCGAGGCACAGACCGTCTCCAACGCGACGCTTGCCATGAACGCCAATCTGGACATTGTGCCGGCCATCAACAAGATCGACCTGCCCTCGGCTCATCCCGACGAGGTTAAGACCGAGATCGAGGATGACCTGGCGATCCCTGCCGATGATGCCGTGTGTGTCTCGGGCAAGACCGGCGAGGGCATCCACGATCTGCTGGAGTCCATTGTCTTTCTGATCTCTCCGCCCAAGGGCGATGCGAATGCGCCGCTCAAGGCACTCATTCTGGATTCATACTTCGACGAGTATCGTGGCGTCGTCGCCACGGTGCGCATCTTTGACGGCTCCATCAAAAAGGGCGATACCTTGCGCATGATGCAGGCAAAGGGCGACTTTTTGGTCGATGGCGTGGGCGTCAAGCGTCCCGCCGAGACGCCGGTCGACGCGCTGACGGTCGGCGAGGTCGGATACGTGGTCACGGGCCTGAAGGACCCCGAGGCCGTTCGCGTGGGCGACACCCTTACCTGGGCGTCGAACCCCTGCCCCGAGCCGCTTCCCGGTTACCGCGAGGCTAAGCCCATGGTCTATACGGGCCTGTTCCCGATCGATAACAAGGACTACGAGAACCTGCGTGACGCGCTCGATAAGCTGCATGTCAACGACCCGTCGTTGGTGTGGGAGCCCGAGACTTCGGTGGCGCTCGGCTTTGGTTTCCGCGTTGGCTTCTTGGGCCTGCTGCATATGGAGGTCGTCAAGGAGCGCCTGGAGCGCGAGTTCAACCTGGACCTGATTGCCACGAGCCCTTCGGTGGACTATCACGTCTACAAGACCGACGGCGAGATGATTGATGTTCGCAGCCCGCAGGATCTGCCCGAGGCTACGCGCATCGAGCGCATCGAGGAGCCCTACCTCAAGGCCAAGATTATCTGTCCGCCCGAGTATACGGGTGCCGTCATGCAGCTCGCTATCGAGCATCGCGGCATTACAACCGACATGATCCATCTCACGAGCAAATCGGTCGAGATGCGTTTCGACATGCCGCTTGCCGAGCTCATTCTGGACTTTTTTGACCAGCTCAAGAGCCGCACCAAGGGTTACGCCTCGCTCGACTACGAGTTCAACGAATATCGCCCCTCCGAGCTCGTCAAGCTCGACATCCTGCTTTCGGGCGACGAGGTGGACGCGCTGTCGTTTATCGTGCACAAGGATAAGGCTTATGGCCTGGCCCGCGGTCTGTGCGACAAGCTCAAGGAAATCATTCCGCGCCAGCTGTTCGAGGTGCCTATCCAGGGCGCCATCGGCAACAAGATCATTGCCCGCTCTACCGTCAAAGCGCGCCGCAAGGACGTGCTGGCCAAGTGTTATGGCGGCGATATCTCGCGAAAGCGCAAGCTGCTCGAAAAGCAGAAAGAGGGCAAAAAGCGCATGAAGGCCATCGGCTCGGTCGAGGTTCCGCAGGAGGCCTTTATGGCGATTCTCAAGGTGGACGAGTAGGTCCATGGCACTTTCTGAATACAGCAAGCGGTTGCTTGGCGCCTATGCCGAGCAGCCGTTCCTTATGGCTCCCATGGCGGGCGTGACCGATCCCGCCTATCGCATCATGTGCCGCCGTCGCGGTGCCCATCTTGCCTATAGCGAGATGGTGAGCGTGGCGGGCCTTGCCTATGCCAGCAATAAGACGTGGCGCCTGGTACTGCCGGCCGATGAGGAGCAGCAGATCTGCGTGCAGCTCTTTGGCTCCAAGCCCGATCAGTTTGCGAGCGCTGTTGCTGCCGTCGAGGAGCGTGTGGGCGATCGCCTGTCGCTGATCGATATCAACATGGCCTGCCCGGCTCGCAAGGTCGTCACCAAGGGCGAGGGCTCGGCGCTTATGCGCACTCCCGATCTGGCCGAGCAGATCGTCGAGGCGGCGGTGGGCGCGGCGCATGTGCCCGTGACCGTAAAAATCCGTAAGGGCTTTTACGCCGAAGACCGCAACGCCGCGACGTTTGCCCAGATGCTTGAGGGAGCAGGGGCCGCCGCGGTGGCGGTACATGGTCGCTGCGCCACGCAGCTCTATACGGGCCAGGCCGATTGGTCGGTCGTCGATGAGGTGGCCGACGCCGTCGAGATTCCCGTTATCGGTTCGGGCGATGTGTTCTCGGCAGAGGACGCTGCTGAGCATCTGCAAAGCTCGGGTGCCAGCGCGGTGTTTATCGCGCGCGGCATCTACGGCAATCCATGGGTGTTCGGCGATGCCCGAGCCCTTGCACTCGATGGCACGCCGGTTCCTTCTCGCTCCTCGGTTGAGCGCCTGGATGCCCTGCGCGAGCACCTGACGCTCACGCACGAGCTGTTGCCGCTCATGTCGCGTGCCCGCACGTACGCAAGCTGGTATCTAAAGGGCATGCCCCATGCTGCCGCCTGGCGCGCTCAGGTGGTGCGTTGCTCCACATACGAGGAGTTCATGGCACTGGTCGATGATATCGAGCACGATGTGGTGGCCTGTGAGGCCGCACTTGCCGCCGGCGAGTCGGTGCCCGCTCATCCGTTGGAGGCCTAACGGTGGCCGTTACCGCGCTGTACGTGCATGTGCCGTTTTGCGCCCAAAAATGCCGGTACTGTGACTTTGACTCACGCAGTTTTGCTCCGTGCAACATGAGCGTTGCGCTCGATACCTATTTTGAGCAGTTGTATGCGCGCCTCGATGCTTTTGGCGACGCAGGCGCGCTTGCACAGATCCGCACCGTCTATGTTGGCGGCGGCACGCCGTCGCTGGCGGGGGAGCGTTTGGTAGAATTTGCCCGGCGTATCTCTGCGTGGTGCAAGCCTGTTGAGTTTACCTGCGAGGCCAATCCCGAATCGCTGACCGCAGAGCTTGCCACTGCGCTTGCCGGGGTGGGTGTCACGCGCGTCTCTCTGGGCGTGCAAACGCTCGATAACGCCGAACTTACCGCCATCGGCCGCATTCACGATGCCGATCGGGCGCTCGCTGCCATCACGACGGTCAAGGACGCTGGGCTTGTCGTGTCGTGCGACCTGATGTGCGGCCTTCCCGGGCAGACCGACCTAAGCTGGCAGCGCACACTCGATGGCGTGTTGGCGGCGGCGCCGCATCATGTGTCGGTGTACCCGCTCACGCTCGAGGAGGGCACGCCGCTCTATCGCATGGCGTGTCGCGACGAGTCGCTCGAGCCCGACGAGGATTTTCAGGCTGCATGCATGGATGCGGCGCGTGAGCGCCTGAGTGCGGCCGGCTATCACCCGTATGAGGTGGCAAGCTACGCGCTCGACGGCCATGAGTGCGCCCACAACATTGCCTATTGGACCGGACAGGGCTATCTGGGTTTGGGCCGCTCTGCCGCCGGTATGCTCGACGCCGAGGATTTCGATCGCTTGGCCGGGCTGTTTCCCGACGTGCTTGCTCGCGGCGATGCGTATCGCGTGCGCTTGGTGCAACGCGACGATGCCGCGACGACGTTTGATGCCGAGTATCTGTCGCAGCGCGAGGCGGCGGCGGAGGATTTGATGCTTGCCTGTCGCATGACGCGTGGCATTGGGCCCGATCTGTTGGTTCGCTCGGCAAGCGTGATCGCTGCAGATGAGTTGGCGGCGGCCTGCGACCGTGCGGTCGAGTTGGGCCTTGCCACCTGGGTGCCCGATCATATTGAAGGACATGCGGGGCGCGTCACCTCGAAAGACGTTATCGCAGGTCGCGTCCGTGCTCGTTTAGCGCCCACTCACTTGGGCTGGCTCGATGGAAATGTGCTGTTCGAGCTGTTTTGGGGTC
>URGF01000115.1 GCA_900547285.1 uncultured Collinsella sp. | reverse complement strand
CGGCGCACAGTCGCTGCCGCACATGCCGGTCGATGTGGCCGACCTGGGAGCCGACTTCTTTGCCTTTAGCGCGCACAAGGCCATGGGCCCCATGGGCATCGGCGTGCTGTGGGGCAAGATGGACCTGCTCAACGCCATGCCGCCCATGCTCACCGGCGGCGAGATGATCGACTCGGTCACCGAGCAGGACGCTGTCTGGGCGCCCGTCCCCGAGAAGTTCGAAGCCGGCACGCAGGACGCCGCCGGCATCTTCGCCACGGGTGCCGCCCTCGACTACCTGGTCAACACCGTGGGTTACGAGAACATCCAGGCTCGCGAGCAGGCACTCGTCCACTATCTGATGGGCGAACTCATGCAGCTCGACTTTGTCCAGATCATCGGATCCATCTATTGGGACAACCATCACGGCGTCGTGAGCTTTAACGTCCGCGGCATCCACCCGCACGACGTCGCGAGCATCATGGACATGGACGGCGTCTGCATCCGCGCCGGTCACCACTGCGCGCAGCCGCTGCTCACCTGGCTGGGCGTCGAGAACCTCGCCTGCTGCCGCGCCAGCGTGGCCTTCTACAACGACAAGGCCGACATCGACAAGTTCATCGCCGGTCTGCATCACGTTTGGAGCACGTTCAATGGGTAATCTGTACACCTCCACCACATTTATGGAGCACAACTCGCACCCCGACTATAAGTACGAGATGGATGCCCCCACGCACGAGCACGACGGCATCAACCCCAGCTGCGGAGACGAGCTCACCTTGCAGCTGCGCGTCGAGAATAACGTGATCGAGGAGGCCTCGTTTACCGGTCACGGCTGCGCCATCAGTCAGGCCAGCGCCGACATCATGGCCGACCTCATCACCGGCGAGACCGTTGAGGAAGCTCGCCGCCTGGCAGAGCTCTTCCTCGCCATGATTCGCGGCGAGCAGCTCTCCGAGGAGGACCTGGAAGACCTGGACGAGGCCGCCCAGCTCCAGGACATCTCGCACATGCCTGCCCGCGTCAAATGTGCCGAGCTCGCCTGGCGCACCCTCGACGGCATGCTCACGGGACAAAATAATCAGTAGTATTTGTCCCAAATCTTAAGAATTATGTTGGCCGAATCGCTTGACAAGAGCGGTTCGGCCATTTTCTATTCCGAGCCCTCAGCCTGAGCCTTCGCCCGCGCATAAGCGCGCACGATACGAGAGACGGTACTCTTGCTGATTCCCGTATAGCGTTCAATCTCGCGCACCGTGTAGCCGCCATCGTGCAGGGAGAAAATGATTCCATCTCGCCGCGACGGTGCTACGGTCTTGAGTTCGTTGAGCGGCACGCCCAGGCGATTCGCCATCTTGTCGGCAAACGCACGCCGCTCCCACTCCGTCTCATCCATATCGTGAATCACCGGATCGGAACCATCTGGCATCGACAGAGAATAATCCAGAAACCCCTTGGCAGACTCAAAGAGCTCGAGCACGCAAGAAGGGTCGGAAAATCCCCTCGTCGTATCGTTGTCATACGCTCGTAGATACTCGGCAAAGCTGCTCCACGGATAGCGCTCGATCAGGGCGATACCCGCCTCCTGCGGATTAGCGTGAACATAGCGAATGGCAGCCATTAGATAACGGTCGGTATCGAGCGAGCGCCGGTCAAAACGGTTCTGGAACAGATGGCCTATGCGCCCCGCGCGTTTATTAAACCGCCGCGCGTGCGTCAAAAGCAGCCGGTGCATCGCCGCGCTCATCCTGTCCTCGTAATCTGCAAGCACCAAATGCACGTGATTGCCCATAAGGCACCAGGCGATAACCGTCACGCCCTCCTCGCGGCAGCACTCGCGCATCAGCTCCAAAAACTCCCACCGGTCCTCATCGCCCTCAAAGATGAGCTGCTTACCCGTACCGCGGGCACAGACATGGTAAAAGCCGGTAACCGTTCTCCAAACGCGCTGCATGGCGCTCCCTTCGCCGGGATCTGTCTGCCATCCAATACAGCACGATTGAAGCGTGCCATCAAAACATTCACGCAAAACAATAGACTCGCGCGGCCAAAGGCGGTAAATAGGCGGCGAACGGCACCGTTGCAACAGGCCAGCCCCCGCAACGCATACAAGAGCTGACCAAAAGCTTGCCCAAAACTGACCCCCTCTACGGAAGTTCACGACCACAGAACATAGAGTTAAACCGTTTCAATTAAAACTTCCGGACTTCTCGCTACGAAAACTGAGCCGTTCGCCGAATATTCCGTGCATTTCGCGGTATTATAGGGGCTGCATGTCATGTCCCTTTCGAAGGGTCGCCCGGCAATCGCCAGCCACGACCCCCAGACGGGACGCCAACACGATAGAGAGGAGAGGCATGCAGTACTCACAGGAAGTGGAGAACATGTGCCCCGTTGCCAAGGGTGCATACCACGGCCCCGCACCCATCCCCGAGGAGGGCAAGTGGGTCCAGGCTAAGGAGATTTCCGACATCTCCGGTCTTACGCACGGTGTGGGTTGGTGCGCACCTCAGCAGGGCGCCTGCAAGCTCACGCTAAACGTCAAGGACGGCATCATCGAGGAGGCCCTCGTTGAGACCATCGGCTGCTCGGGCATGACCCACTCTGCCGCTATGGCTTCCGAGATCCTTCCCGGTAAGACCATCCTCGAGGCCCTCAACACCGACCTCGTCTGCGACGCCATCAACGTTGCTATGCGCGAGATCTTCCTGCAGATCGTTTACGGCCGCAGCCAGACCGCGTTCTCCGAGGGCGGCCTGCCCGTGGGCGCCTCCCTCGACGACCTCGGCAAGGGCCTTCGCTCTCAGGTCGGCACCATGTTCGGCACCAAGGCCAAGGGCGCTCGTTACCTCGAGCTCGCTCAGGGCTACGTCACCCGCATGGCTCTCAACGACAAGAACGAGATCATCGCATTCGAGTTCCTGAACCTCGGTAAGTTCACCGACGCCGTCAAGGCCGGCAAGACCCCCGAGGAGGCCATCGCTGGCGCTATGGGCCACTATGGTCAGTGGGAGAACGCTGCCAAGTACATCGACCCGCGCACCGACGAGGAGACTCACTCCGTCGCCAGCGTGTTCCCGGTTCACGAGTAGAAAGGGAGGGAAATAACTATGACTGTTACGTTCGAAGGTTACGAGCGCCGCGCTGACAAGATCAACAAGTGCCTCGCCGACAACGGCATCGCCTCCCTCGAGGAAGCTCTGCAGATCTGCACCGACAAGGGCTTCAACCCGCGTGAGATCGTCAACAACACCCAGTCCATCGCCTTCCAGAACGCCGAGTGGGCTTACACCCTCGGTTGCGCTCTCGCTGTCAAGCGTGGCGCCAAGTCCGCTTCTGAGGCTGCCGCCATCATCGGCGAGGGCATCCAGGCCTTCACCGTTCCCGGCTCCGTCGCCGAGGACCGCAAGGTCGGTCTGGGCCACGGCAACCTGGGCGCTATGCTGCTCTCCGACGACACCGAGTGCTTTGCCTTCCTGGCTGGCCACGAGTCCTTCGCTGCCGCTGAGGGCGCTATCGGTCTGGCTCTGAACGCCAACAAGGCTCGCAAGAAGCCGCTGCGCGTTATCCTCAACGGTCTGGGCAAGGATGCCGCCCAGATCATCGCCCGCATCAACGGCTTCACCTATGTGAAGACCCAGTTCGACTACTACACGGGCGAGCTCAAGGTCGTCGAGACCATCCCCTACTCCGATGGTCCCCGCGCTGCCGTTAACTGCTACGGCTCTGACGACGTCCGCGAGGGCGTTGCCATCATGTGGCACGAGAACGTCGACATCTCGATTACCGGTAACTCCACCAACCCCACGCGCTTCCAGCACCCCGTCGCTGGCACCTACAAGAAGGAGCGCATCGAGGCTGGCAAGAAGTACTTCTCCGTCGCTTCTGGTGGCGGCACTGGCCGTACCCTGCACCCGGACAACATGGGCGCCGGCCCTGCCTCTTACGGCATGACCGACACCATGGGCCGCATGCACTCCGACGCCCAGTTCGCCGGTTCTTCCTCCGTGCCTGCGCACGTTGACATGATGGGTCTCATCGGCATGGGCAATAACCCCATGGTCGGTGCCACCGTCGCCTGCGCTGTCGCCGTCGAGGAGGCCCTCAAGGCCTAATCGCGCCCGCGCGATACTCATATAGTTGAGCTTGGAGCCGCTACCTTTCGAGGTGGCGGCTCTTTTTGTTTACACTGACGCAGGGTAGCTAATGCCGATATGTCAGTTGCGGCGAAATACGAGATGTGATGAGATGGAGCGTCAGAGCGTCCATGACGCCCACCTGCCATATGTGCCCTTTACCGATTTGCCGAGTCTTTGCGACCCCATTGCCGATCACCTGTGCGACAATGCGCCGGACGAGAAAGGAATCCGATGGAATCGACTGATGTACTGGTAATTGGATCTGGCATTGCGGGCCTTTGCGCCGCCATCGAAGCGGCATGTACAGGTGCAGCCGTCACTGTGGCAAGCGCCGGCAAGACCATGAGTGGATCGAGCTTCTTCCCGGGTACCTGGGGCCTCGGCCTCATCGGTCCCGTCGACGAAGACGACGAACATGACCTCATCGGCACCATCCAGACCGTCGGAGGCGGTGTCGCCGACCCCGAGCTTGTCCAGACGTTTGTCCACGGCATTCCCCAGGCAATTGAATGGCTCGAGCAAGACCTGGGCGTTGAGCTCCAGCGTCCGCAAAGCGCCGAGAGTGCTCAGCAAAAGCAATTTATCCCCTGCTTTGACCACAAGACGCGCATGTGGCGCGGCCTCACCCGCAAGCCCCTTGAGGACGCTCTGACGACCCGGATCGAGTCGCTCGGCATTCGCCTGCTCCCCCGCCATGAGCTTATCGACCTTGTTGAAGATGCGGACGGAAAGATTGTCGGCGCCACGCTCTACGACCGCGCAAACGAGCATCTCATGTCTCTGGCAGCTAAAGCCACCATCATCGCTGCGGGCGGCACGGGTGGCCTGTTCGAGCGCAGCCTCACTTCCGCCGACGTGCTCAGCTCATCACAGGCCATCGCGCTGGCGCACGGTGCGCCCCTTACTAATATAGAGTTCATGCAGATGATGCCCGGCTTCATCGAGCCCAAGCGCAACCTGGTCTTCAACGAAAAAACCTGGCGCTATGTCAAGTTTGACCAGCCGGTCGACATTGCCAACGAAAAGTTAGACGATATGCTTGAGCAACGCTCAGGATATGGCCCCTTCACTTCGCGCTTGGCTTCTCGCGCTATCGACCTAGCCATCGACCAAGCGGGAGCCGAAGGCCTGGCGCTCCACTACGACTTCCCCCGCGAGGACATCCCCGAGTTTGTGCAGACCTTTGCCACCTGGCTACAAGACGAGCACGGCATCGCGCCGACCGACGAGATGCGTGTGGCGATGTATGCCCACGCCGCCAACGGCGGCATCAGGATCGACAAGGCCGCGTACACGGGCGTTGAGGGCCTCTACGCCTGCGGCGAGGCGACAGGCGGCATGCACGGCACCGACCGCATTGGTGGCTTGTCAAGCGCCAACGGCATCGTGTTCGGGCGCATCGCGGGCGCATCGGCAGCCCAAGCAGCACAGAAAGAGCCCGAGACAGCCCTGAAGGCGGATATCGCCCTCCCCCAGTACGGCATAGCCGCAACAGATGCCGAACGCCTGACACACAGCCTAAGGCACACGATGAGCACCTATTGCATGATCAACAGGACCGAAACAGGCCTATCCGAGGCACTACACGAGCTTGAGGGCTTGAAGACGGAGGCAACGACCTTGAGCACACAGAAAGGCCAGGACAGCGAAGTCGCAGCCCTCGCCCGCCTACAGTCGCAGATTCGACTAGCACAGGAAATGGTCAAAGCCATGCGCAAGCGAACTGAAAGCTTAGGTTCGCACTATCGAGCAGACTAAATCGATTCTCACTTTGAGTTTGATCACAACTTCTCAACATGCATCGAGCCCCGTAAGCATGATTCCCCTAAGGAGAACACGCCTACGGGGCTTTAGCCGTGTTTCCCTAAGGGAATCACGGTGCAGATTACTCAGCTCCGCGCCCTTTCGGGTTCGAACCCAT